>JAAFHV010000169.1 GCA_013297655.1 Myxococcales bacterium
GGAGCTTCCTCGTGATCGTGACGAGAGTGGTGTCCAAGATGGGGATCGCGAGGATGAGCACCGGCGCCGCGAGCACCGAGAAGAGCCGGTTCTGGCCGCCGCCCGCAGGGTGGTAAAGCGCCGCCCCGCCTAGGAAAAACCCGATGAACAAGCTCCCCGAGTCGCCCATGAAGATGGAGGCCGGGTTGAAGTTGTAGACGAGGAACCCGAGGAGCGCGCCCGCGAACGTGGCGACCATGACCGCGTCGCCGATGTGGCCGCTCGCGAAGAAGAAGTACGCGATGAAGAGGGCCGCGATCGCGCCGATGCCGGACGAGAGCCCGTCGATGTTGTCGAGCAGGTTCATCGCGTTGGTGACGCCGACGAGCCACACGATCGTGATCGCTTGGTTGATCGGGCCCCAGGGTGTCCACTCGAGCTGCGCGCCGAACGCGGTGAGCACAACCGCGGCGACGATTTGCGCGACGAGCTTCGCGTAGGGCCGGAGCTGGACGATGTCGTCGACGAAGCCGAGGACCGCCATCGACGAGGCGCAGAGCACGAGCAGCGCGCCGCGCGGAATGATGCCCCGCGAGTAGAGCACCGCGAACGCGATCATGAACGCGACGTAGATGCTCACGCCGCCCATGAGCGCGGTTGGCTTGGAGTGCCAGCGATCGGCGCGGGGCTTGGCCACGAACCTCGTTCGTCGCGCGACCGCCCTGACGATGGGCGTGAGGACGAGCGATATCGCGAACGTGATGCCGAGTGCCGCGAGGATCGTGAGCATGCTTCCCTTTCCCCAGACGAACGTGAGGACCTCGATCAGACCCGCGCGCGGTAGAACGCGATGACGTCGCCGAGGATCTTGTTCAGATCGTGTTGCGGCTTCCAGCCAATGGCGGCGCCGATTTTCTCGATGCCGGGGACGCGGCGGGTCATGTCCTCGAAGCCGACCTCGTAGGCCTGGTCGTACGAGACGTGCACGATCTCGCTCTTGCCGCCGGTGAGCTCGCGGATCTTACGCGCGAGATCCAAAATGCTGATTTCCTCGGGGTTTCCGAGGTTATAGACGTTGCCCCAGGTCGCGTCGGTCTGGAGGAGACCGGCGATCGCGCGGACGACGTCTTTCACGTGACCGAAGCAGCGGCGCTGCTCGCCGTCGCCGTAGACCGTGATCGGCTTGCCGGCGAGGCCCTGCTGGACGAACGTCGGGACGACCATGCCGTACTGGCCGGTCTGGCGCGGACCGACGGTGTTGAACAAGCGGCCGACGACGGTGGGAAGGCCCTTCTCGCGGTAGTACGCGAGGGCGAGGAACTCGTCGATCGCCTTGGAGCAGGCGTAGCTCCAGCGGCCCTTGGTGGTCGCTCCCATGACCAGGTCGTCGTCCTCGCGGAACGGGAACGTGGTGCTCTTGCCGTAGACCTCGCTCGTCGAGGCGACGAACACGGGCTTCTTCTTCTTCGCGGCGAGGTTGAGGATGATCTCGGTGCAGCGGATGTTGGTCTCGATCGTGCGGACGGGGCTCTCGACGATGAGCTTCACGCCGACCGCGGCGGCGAGGTGGAAGATGCGGTCCGCGCCGTCGACCAGCTCGGCCGACAGGTTCACGTTGTTCACCGTGTCGATGACGTACTTGAAATCCGGGTTGCTCTTGAGGTGCTCGATGTTCTCGATCGAGCCGGTGGACAGATCGTCGACCACGGAGACCTTGTGCCCCTGCGAGAGCAGCTCCTCCGCCAAGTGCGATCCCACGAACCCCGCCCCACCCGTGATCAAGAATCTCATCTCAGTAATCTCCCGAGTTTCCGTTGCGGGCGTGCTCTAGCATATTCAATCGAGGGCGCACACACGGCCTTCGACATTCGCGCGCGCTGGTTTTTCCAGGGCGCGCGACGTCGCCGAGCCCACCCGGGGCCGACACCAAAACGCCACACACGCAGGTCGTCGCGAGGTGCTTTCGAGGCGGCCTCTGCGTCACGAGACTTGCCCGGAAGGCGCGCCCAGTCTCCTCGTCCGCAAGCGACGTCCCCGCGCGTGGCGCGACGCCGTGACATTGCCGACGTTGCCGACGAGCCTCAGTTGGGCGGGGGAGCCGGCGGCGGAGCGGTGGACGATTTGCCCGGCCGGGCGTCGTCGTCGGCACCGGGGAGCGGCCGGTAGCCGTCACGTTTGTACGAGTAGTACTGGTAGTAGTAACTCGACGCTTTTCGGTAATCGACGGCGTTGAGGACGCAGCCCACGATTGGCGCGCCGACGTCCGTGAGGGCGCGGAGGCCCTGCTTGCTGATGCCCATCGACGTCTTGAAGGCGCGGACGACGAAGACCGCGCCGTCGACGAGCTTCGCGATGATCGCCGAGTCGGTCACGGCGGCGAGGGGCGGGCTGTCGAGCACGACGCGATCGAAGCGCTCTCCCAGCTCGGCGAGGAGCTGCTTGAACTTCTCCGAGTGGAACATGTCGGCCGGGTTCGGCGGGATAGGCCCGGCCGGCACGCAGTAGAGGTTCGGCACCTCGGTCGGCAGCGCGATCTCTTCGATCGTCGCTTCGCCGACGAGCGCGTTCGTGAGGCCGGCGTCGCCGAGGCGGTCGAAAATACGGTGGAGACGCGGACGGCGGAGGTCGCAGTCGACGATGCACACCCGCTGGCCGCCCTGCGCGAGCGCGATCGCGATACTGCACGCGACGGTGGTTTTGCCCTCGGACGGCGCCGCGCTCGTGACGAGCAACATGCGGTACGGGTTGTCCGGGTTCATGAAGAGCAGGTTCGTGCGCAACGTGCGCGCGGCCTCTGCGATGCCCGAGAGCGGCTCGTGATGGACGACGAGCTCCGGCGGCCGCTCCGCCCCTGCGCGACGCGCCTTCTTCTCTTCGTTCGCGTCGAGGGTGGGGAGCAGACCGAGGAACGTGGTGTTGAGCTCGTGCTCCACGTCGTCGGAGGTCTTGACCGAGTTGTCGAGCCGCTCGCGGGCGATGACGACACCGAGCGCGACGAGGAAGCCGATGAGGCCGCCGGTGGCCACGTTTCCGGGCACGTTCGGGCGGATCGGAGCTTGCGGCTCGAGGGGCGGATCGACCATGCGAACGTTGTTCACGTTCATCATGCGCATGAGATCGGCCTGCTTCATTTGCTCGAGGAGAACGGTGTAAACCTTCTCGTTTTCCTGGCGCGTGCGATCGATGCGGCGGTATTCGAGCTCCTTCAGGTTGAGCTCGACGGCCTTCTTGCGGGTCTCTTCGTAGAGGCCCGACTCGCCTGCTTCTTGGCGCTGGATGATGGCGAGATCGCGCTCGATTGCGCCCTGGATGTTCTTGATTTCCTCGAACATATCGCGCCGGGCCTGCGAGATTTTCTCGTCCGCGCGCTTCACGTGGGGGTGGTTGTCACCCTTGCCTTCGGGGCCCTGCACCGTGAGCTCGCGGCGTTCGCGAACGGCGTTTTGGTAGTTGCCGCGAAGCTGGGTCAAGAAGCTGTTCGACAGGAGCTCCGAAGCGGGCACCTGATCGGGGTTGTCCGGAGTGACCTTGCGCAGCTCCGAAACGCGAGCCGAGAGCTCTTGCCGCCGCGTGCGCGTGCGGGTGAGGGCCTGGTCGTAGTCCTGCATCTCCACGCGGATCATCTTGCTGACCTCCTCGATCGTGGAGCTCGGCAACTGGTTCGCTTTTTTGAACTCGTGGAGGGCGTTCTCGTTCTGCTCGAGCTCGACCTTGAAGTGCTCGAGCTGACCGCCGAGCCACACGACCGCTTCGGTGGTGGCGACCGAGGTTTTCTCGAGGTTTTGGCGGATATACGCGCGGGCGACGCCCTCGGCCAGCTTGCGCGCGACGCGGGGGTTCGTGTCTTGGATGCGGATCGCGACGAGGCGGCTGCCGACGAGCGGATCGACCTTGAGACGGGCGCGCAGCATGGCGACAGCGTCCTCGGACGAAATGGGCTTGTCCGGCGCGCGTCCGAGGAACTCGCGGTCCGACGTGAGGTTCAGATCGCGCACGACCATCGCGAGGACCTTGTCGCTCGCCATGATGATGTTTTGGGTCGTGTAGTACTCGTGGTTGTCCAAAAACGCGCCGAAGACGCGCATGGGATCGCCCTTGTCGCCAAGGGGGCGTACCACGTCCGGATCGAACTCGATGGTGGTCACCGCCTCGTAGACGGGAGCCTGGCTCTTCGAATAGACCATCGCGATGCCCGCGCCGAGGAGCGCGACGGCGATGAGGATGGGCCACGCCTTCAAGACCGCACGGAGGACTCGCAGCGCTGCCGCCGTCGCGTCTTGCGTTCGGTTCTTTCCTCGGCCCTCTTCCTCTTCGACGTTTTCCGTGGACATTCTCGTGATCCGGGGCCTCTCTTTAACCGATCTTGGCCAGCGCGCCAGGTGTGTTGCCACCTGGGGACCGAGCATTCGCGAAACCATGCGGATTACATCGACGTACACTTCTTGGCCAGGACAAAGGGCGAGCCAATCGTGCCAGCCGGACGAGGGAGGGAGGTCCGCAGGACCGACCGACGCCACGAACCCCGAAGGGCCCTCGCGCATCCAACCTGCCCTCCCCACACGACCATGAACGAGCACGCGCGCGCAGAACGGAGCCCCACTGGCAAGATCGCTCGCGCGCTCTTCGTGATCGGGCTCGTCGTCGGCGGCGTTGCGATCGGTGGCATTCACACACAAGCGCTGGCGATCGCGACGGCCATCCTCGCCGTCGCGTTCGGTCTCGCGTACGTGCCGAGCTCGGCGCGCCCGTTCCGGCCGAAGGCGAGCGTGAGCGTGCTCTTCGGGGTCGGCGTGGGACTGATCGCGTACACGGCGTTCACCGCCGTGCCGCTGCCTGCCGGCGTGGTCGGGGCGGTCGCGCCTGCGAACGCCGACGTGTGGGCGCGCGCGCTTCGAGCGTTCGGCGATCCGGGTCCGTCGTGGACGCCGCTGAGCCTCGATCCCACCGCGACGCGCGTGGAGGTGCTCCGTGGCCTCACGTACCTCCTCGTGTTCCTCACCGCGCACAGGTTCACCCAAGCCACCGGCGGCACGGAGCTCCTCGAGCGCATGGTCATCGGGATCACGCTCTTCATGGCGGCCGCGTCGATCCTCCACCCCGTGGTGGGCGCCGAGGTCGTGCTCGGCGTGTACCGACCGAAGTTCGCGTACGGCAACCACATCGCGCCGATCCTCAACGCGAACCACCTGTCCGGCTACTTGAACCTCGGGCTCGCGACAGGCCTCGGCGTGCTCGCGTCTCCGCGGTCGCCACGCGAACGCATCGTGGTGCTCGGGATCGTGCTGTTCCTCGTCGGGATGGAGCTCTACGTGGCGTCGCGCGCGGGCGCCGCGTCGATGCTGCTCGCGGCGGTGATCGTGGGGGCGCTCTACCAGCGGCTGAAGCGCGGACAACAAGCGGGTCAGCGCGCCGCTCCGGTTCTCGTCGGCGTCGCGCTCGTGACGGGCGTGGTGCTGCTCGTGCTCGCCGGATCCGACGTCACGCGCGCCGAGCTCGGGAGCAAGGATTTTTCGAAGCTCGAGACGATTCGCCAGGCGTTTCGACTCGTAAAGCCGCATTTTCTCTTCGGAATCGGGCGCGGCGCGTTCGAGTCGGCGTTTCAGGCGTACCGCACCGGAGAGGGCTTCTTCACCGTCACGCATCCGGAAAATCTGATCGCGCAGTGGGTGTGCGAGTGGGGCGTCCCGGTGTCGGTGCTCGCGTTCGTGCTCATCGGTCGCGCGCTGTCGCCAAAGGCCGTGCTCTCGCGCTCGAAGCCGCCGCTCGGGGCCTACGCCGCGCTCGTGGGCTTCGCGGTCCACAACCTCGTCGACTTCTCGAGCGAGCTCCCCGGCGCGATGATGCTCGTCGCGGTGTGCGCCGCGATCGTGACCGGAGGGGCGGCCGATCCGGGCGCGCGTACCGAGCGTCCGTTGCTTTCCCGTCGCTCACGCGCGGTCGCGGGAGGTCTCCTCGTCGCGACGGGGATCGCGCTCGTGGTCGCGCTCGTAGGCTCGCCACACGAGCTCTACCCGGAGCAAGACGAAGCGCGCCACCTCGCCCTCGACAAGAACGTGCCGCGCGCGAAGTTCGACGCGAAGATTCGCGCGGCGATGCTGCACCACCCCGCGGAGCCCTTTTTTCCCTATCTCGCCGCGCTTCGTGGGCAAGTGTTGCGCGACGGACCGGTGATCGCGTTCGCGGCGCAGACCCTCGAGCGATGCCCCACGTACGGCCCGGCCCACCTCGTGCTCGCGCGCACCTTCTTCTATCGCGTCCCGTCGCAGGCGCGCATCGAGTACCGCCTCGCCATGCTCCAGCACGCGACGGAAGGCTTCGACACCGAAGCACCGCGGCTGGTGCACGATTTCGACGAGGCGATGGAGCTCGTCCCCGAGGGAATCATGGCGACGTCGACGCTCGAGACGATCGCGCGCGCGGTCGAGGGTCGGCTCCCTTCCACCCGCTGGATGCTCGACGAAGAGCACTTGCGCCGGGACCCGGCCGCAGAAGGCCCCCTCACGCGCATCGCGCGCGACGCGCTCCTCGACGTTCGCCAGGACGAACCCTGGTGCGTCGCCAAGCCGACGTGCGCCGAGCACGGGCTCGAGGTCGCGAAGCGGCTGACCGAAGCGGCGCCGCGCTCGTGCGAGGGTCACGCGCTCATGGCCGAGCTCCGCGCCGCCTCCGGGGCCGCGCGCGACGCGGTGAAAGAGCTGGAAGAGGCATCGAACCGGGTCGACGATCGCACCGGGTGCCTCGTTCGCCTGGTCTCGCTCATGGACGTGGCGGGGCTGACGGCCGAGGTCGACGCGACGATCGACAGGGTGGCGAACGCGGGGTGCGCGTCGCAAGAGGAGTGCTCCGACAACTTCGCGTTCGCGGCGCGCACGCTGGTCGATCGGCGGAGCCCGCGGCGGGCCGTCGCGTTTTACCGCAAGGCGGTGGAGCGCACGCCGGACAAGGAAGATCTGCTGCTCGAGTACGCGCAGCTCGCGAGCAGCCTCGAGCTCCATGCCGAGACACTTGCAGCTTACACGCGTCTCGCGGAGCTCCACCCCGAGGTGCCGGAGTACGCAGCGCGGGTAGCGCAAGAGAAGGACATCGTGTCGCGCGTTCGTTTCGGCGGCGGCGCGCTGAAGGACCTGCCGTGAAGCCCTCGCGCGACGCCTGGGTCGCGCAAATGGCGGGCGCGCGCGCTCTCGCGAAGTTCCTCGACGTGGCGCGCGAGGCGCGGGTGGAGGTCGTGATCGTCAAGGGCGCGGTGACCGCGTTCCTGCTCTACGACGACGTCGCGGAGCGCCCGGTCGTCGACGTCGACGCGCGGATCCGCCCGCGCGATCGTGTGACCTTGCGAGAGGCAGCGAAGAAGCGCGGCTTCCGCGTGCTCGAGGACGGCGGTCCCTACGACAAGCTCGCCCTCGCGCTCGGCGACGTGGTGGTCGACGTGGAGTGCCACGTCGGCGCGCCGGGCATGACGCAGCTTCGCACCGAGCACCTGCTCGCGTCGGCGGTCGACGTCGTGCATCCGCTCGGGTTCCACGTGCCGGTTCCGCACGTCTCGCTCCATGCGCTCGTGCTCGCGATCAATTGTTTCAAGGACAAGCTCGGCCTGGCGACGGCGTGGGCGCTCGAGGATGCGCGCCGCGTGGTGCACGCGAACGGCTTTTCGATCGACACGTTCGTCGCCCGCGCTCGGGAGGCGCGCGCCTCTTCGCTCGTCGTGCTGGTCGCGGAGCACCTTGGCGGCGACGTGTGGGACGAAGTGAGGCGCCGTGTGCTCGCAGACGCGCGCCCCTCGTACCTCGTGGCTTACCGCTGGCTCGCAGGACGTTCGCGGGAAGGCGCGGCGTTCCGCGCCCTCACCCGGATCGCTTCGGACGCGCCCATCGCGTGGCCGCGCGCTCTCGTCACGGCCGCGGCGTTCGAGTGGACGAGCCGCTCCTGACGGCGCTCACTCCTCGACGGACGCGAGCTGATCGAGCGCGTTTTTCAGCGCATTGCGGGTCATCGGGCCCACGATCCCGTCCGCGGTGAGGCCGGCCGTCTCTTGGAAGACCTTGATCGCCTCGCGCGTGCGCGGGCCGTCGATTCCGTCGATCTCGCCGGGATCACATTCGACGAGCGCGAGCGCGGTCTGCACCCCCGCGAGCTCTGAGAGATCGATGGTGCCGTACTTCTCCGACTCGTGAACAATAGACATTTCGAGGCCTCCTACGTTTCGTGAGGACTCTATTCCAGCGGCCCACGTTCGCCTACGACGAGTTGGCGCCTGCCATCGCGAATACGACCCTCGAAGTCCCGAGCCCGGGGCCCATGAGGCGCCACCTCGGAGGGAATCTTTGGTAGGCTCCGCACGTGGCGGCCTTTCCGAGCTCCCCCGGTGAACCGCGGTCGGCGAAGGCCGGTACCCGCATGTTCGGCACCAAGTACGAGCTCGTCCGCAAGCTCGGCGAAGGCGGCATGGGGATCGTCTACCAGGTCGTCAAGCCGCCCCGGATCCAGGGCGTCATGAAGCGGATGAACCCCGAGCTCGCGCAGCACGGGGAGTTCGTGAAGATGTTCCTCGACGAGGTGAGCGTGCTCGCCCAGCTCGATCACCCGAACATCGTCCGCGTCTACGACTTCGATCGCGGCGACGACGGCGTGCCGTTTTACGTCATGGAGCTGCTCGTCGGGCAAAACCTGCGCGACGTGCTCGACGCGAAGGGCGTGCTCCCTCCCCACGTCGCCTTCGAGGTCGCGCGGCAGCTCCTCGAGGCGCTCCACGCCGCGCACACGCACGAGGTCGCCGTCGTCCATCGCGACGTGAAGCCGGAGAACATCTTCCTCCACACACCGAAGCACGGCCCTCCGGTCGTGAAGCTCATCGACTTCGGGGTCGTCGCTTTCCTCGACGACAAGGGGTCGGGCCATTTTTCGGGCACGATTCGCTACGCGGCGCCCGAGCAGCTCGAGGCCAAGCGGGCGACCTCGAAGACGGACATCTACGCCGCGGCGCTCGTGCTCTACGAGATGCTCGCCGGCGCCTCTCCCTTCGAGCACCGCGCGCACAGCGACAAGACCATGGTCGCGGCACACTTGGGCGAAGCGCCTCCTCACCTCGCCGACGTCGCCCCGTGGATCCCGCGCACCGTGGCCGAGCTCGTGATGAGCGGGCTCTCGAAGCTCCCCGATCAGCGGCCCGACGCGCGACGCTTCTGCGAGCGACTCTCCGAGCTCGGCGTCGTGAAGCACCAGGGGAACGATCCTGCGCCCTGGGAGACGCGACAAGACGAGATCTTGAAGAGCCGCTCCAAGCCCGTGGCGACCGCATACGGCGCGGCGGCGGCCCCACCACCACCGCGCAAAGTACGCGGCGTCGGGCGTGAGATCGCGGTCGGTCTCTTGACCGGCTTGGCGGCCCTCGCGGCGCTCCACGCCGTGCTCGCCAACCGCTGATTCGCAGCGCGACGGCGTGGTGTCGAGCGCGTGCAGAGTACATCTATCGGCACGCTCCGCAGACGCTCCACGGTGCGACTCTCCATCCGCTCGACGCAGCGCCTCTCGTGTTCACGATCGACGAGGCGTGTTCGTCACATCGCGGGCGCCCCACGACGTCTCGCGGGGCGCTTCGGACGTGGGCGGCGCGAGACGTCAGCGCGTGATCGCGGCGGCGGGCGCGAGGTACTTCGCGCCGAAGCCGTCGAGTATCGCGCGCGCCTCTGCGTTCACCTCACCGAGCACGTAGACACTCACCGGTTTCGCGATCGCGAGAAGCGGTCCGAGAAGCGCCCCCGTGCGAGCCATGTGAGCGATGAACGCGGCCGAGTCGGGGTAGCGCTCGTGGAGCACCGCCGATGCACCGTCGTCCGCGACGAAGAACGAATACCCGATCGTGTTCGGCTCGTTCGCCTCGATGCCCGCGACGAGGGTGCGCGTGACCTCGTCGAACGTCGCGCGATCTTTCGGATCGACCGCGAAACGAATGAGTAATTCGATGACTTTGCTCGCCATGACGGACTTCCCTTCCTGAAAAACGGAGGTACACGATGGAGGAAAAGTCGCCCCAGCGGAAGTCCCGGATCGCGGAGGAAAACGAGCGAGCGAACGAGCGCGTTTGCTTCCCGCTCAGCCGTCTTTCTTTATCCCGAGCTCTTTCATTTTGTGCGAGAGCGTCCGCACCGGGAGGTTCAACGCGCGCGCAGCGGCTGTTTGGTTCCCGGCGTGGGCGCGGAGAGCGCCGAGGATGAGCGAGGCCTCAAGACCGCGCGTCTCGTTCTTGATGTGCTCGCGAAAGTCGGGGATTTCACCCTCGCCGGCGGACTCGGGCGCCACCGTCGCGCGGCCTTCCTGTCGCTCCGCACGACCGCGGCGAACGCGCTCGGGGAGATCCGCCAACGTGATCGTGTTCCCCTCCGCGACCACCACCGCGCGCGCGACCGCGTTTCGTAGCTCGCGCACGTTGCCAGGCCACGCGTAGGTGAGCATCGCTTCTTTCGCGACGTCGTCGAAGCCCACGCAGCCCCGCAGGTTCGCGCGGTTCGCTTCGTCGAGGAACACACGCGCGAGCGCCTCGATCTCGGACACGCGGGCGCGGAGCGGCGGAATTTGCACCGCTGCCCCCTCGAGGCGAAAGAGAAGATCTTGGCGAAACTCGCCGCGGGTCACCATTCCGTCGAGGTCGCGGTGGGTCGCGGCGACGATGCGCACGTCGACCGCGATGGGCCGCTCGCTTCCGACGCGGACGATCGTTCGGGTCTCGAGCACACGAAGGAGCGCAGCCTGCGCGGCGGGGGAGAGCTCGCCGACCTCGTCCAAGAACAAGGTGCCGCCGCTCGCGAGCTCGAACACGCCGCGGGTGGTCTTCTCGGCTCCGGTGAACGCGCCGCGTTCGTGGCCGAAGAGGGAGGACTCGAGCAGCGCGGGAGCGACCGCCGCGCAGCTCACCGCGTGGAACGGACCGCGCTTGCGCTGGCTGCCCTCGTGCACGCGCCGCGCGAGGAGCTCCTTACCGACGCCCGTCTCGCCGAGGAGGAGCACCGGCAGCTCGGAGGCGGCGAGGCGATCGACCTCCGCGCGCGCCTTTCGCATCGCGGGGCTGTCGGCGAGGGTGCCTGCGCGCGCCTCGCTCGAGCCGTCCCGGCAAGCTGCGACGAGCTCGTCGACGGTGGTGCCGTCCTCCGGGAAGGACGCGACCTGGGGCCGCAGCGGAGCGCACGTGCGCGCGATGCGAGCGGCGAGTGCCTCGGCGGCGTCGCGCCCGAGCTCGGGGGCGAGCACGAGCACGTGCCCCTCGGCGTAGTGACCGACCCTGTCGACGGGCCTGAGGAGCGACGAGACCTTGGCGAAGCTCTCGTGCGACGACACACGATTGTCGCGCTCGGCGCGGAGCATGAGCAGCGCGAGGGGGCGTCCGAACGTGCGCGCGCGGAGCACCTCTTGTTCGATCCCCTGCACGAAGCGGTCGTAACCCTCGACCCCCGATGGGGAGCCGCCGCCCGGCCCCGCCTGCACGAGCACGGTCACGTCGCCGACGCGAACCGTCTCACCGAGGGCGATGCGGGCCTTCGCGACGCGCTTTCCAGCGACGAAGGTCCCGTTCGTGGAGCCGAGATCGACGACCTCGACCTCGCCGCTCGCGGACACGCTGATGCGCGCGTGCTGGCGCGACAGGCTCTGGTCGGCGACGACGAGATCGGAGGGGTAGGTGCGCCCGAGCACCACCGTGCCGCCACGACGGATCGCGATCGACTTGGCGCCCTCGGGGTGGACCGCGACGACGGAGAGCTCGGCCTCGGCGAGCCCGTTCGGCGCCGCGCGCAAGGTGGTGTGGTCGGTCGGCTTTCGGGGAATCGTCATGGCGAGGTGCCCTGCGTGGCGTCCGAAGCATGGGCAAACCTTGCCGGCCTTGGCAACCCGTTGCCGGCAACCGGCGCGTCAACCCTGTCACAAATACCTGAAATCACAAGAACATCTCGATGGCCGAGGTCTTGCGATGGAGGTCGGCAGAACGCGGCGGCGCCCCATCGAGCGCCGACTGCACGACCCGAGACGAGACCAAGGAGAACGAGACCATGTACATCAACGCGATCATTGGCGGCGGCATCACGGCAGCGGGCGGCATCTTGGCGGCAGCGAGCCTGGTGGCGAAGGCACGCGCCAACGCGCAGGAGCTCATCGACAAGCTCGTTCCGTATCAAGGGTGGATCGGCGGCTGCATGTTCTTCTGGGGTGTCTGGGAGACGTTCGAGGCGGTGACCTCGATTGGCCGCATCGGCGAAATGGGCGTGCTCCCGTTCGTGTTCCTCGTGCTCATCGCGGTCGCCGACCTGCTCGTCGGCTTCTTGCTCGCGTTCGGGCTCATCACGAAATATGCCCTCCGCGGGAACCAGGCCGCGATCGAGAAGGGCCAAATGCTCCGCTCGAAGCTCGCGACGGCGCAGATCCCCCTCGGCATCCTCGCGATCGTCATGGGCATCGCTTACGCCGTCGTCATCGGGATCTTGAGCTGAGGCGGTGAGCGCCGTCCGCCGAGGCGGCTTCCGGCCTGCTAAGGTACCTCCGATGTCCGCGCCGCCTCCGTCGTCGAAGACCGGGATTTCTCCGGGGATCGTCGTCGATCGTTACGAGGTGCTCGCGCCCCTCGGACGAGGCGGCTTCGGCCAGGTGTACCGCGCACGACACGTGCACACGCAGGCGGTGGTGGCGCTCAAGGTCCTCCGCTCCGGAGCCGCGAGCGCCCCTCGCGCCCTCGAGCGGCTCTTCCGCGAAGCACGCATCATGGCGAGCGTGGACCACCCGAACATCGTCAAGGTGTTCGATTGTGGCGCCGTCGAAGGGCGCGCTTTCGTCGCGATGGAGCTCGTCGAAGGGCGCACCCTCGAGGACATGATCGTCGAGCGCGGGCGCCTCCCCTCGGAGACGGTGATCGGGCTCGGCGCGCAGCTCTTTGCCGGCCTCGAAGCCGCCCACGAACGCGGCGTCATCCACCGCGACATCAAGCCCGCGAACGTGCTCGTCGACAAGCACGGCATCCTCAAGATTTTGGACTTCGGGATAAGTCGCGCAGAGCTCGACGATCCGACCCTCGGGGCGACGCAGGGTGGGGTCGTCGTCGGCACCCCGGGCTTCATGGCGCCGGAGCAATACACGCTCGGCCCGATCGACGCGCGGGCCGACCTTTACGCGGCCTCCGCGACCCTCTTCTCCGCGGTCGCCGGGCACCCGCCGTTTTCCCTCGACGCGCGGGTCGCCGAGATCGCGGCGAAGGTCCTCCACGAGCGCGCTCCGCCTCTGGCGAGCGTCGTGCCCGGCGTGGTCCCTTCGCTCGCGGCGGCCGTCGATCGTGGCCTCGCGCGCGATCCGGACGCTCGCTTCGCGACCGCGAGCGCGTTCCGTAGCGCGCTGACGGGCTCGGTCGATCGATCGATCGGGACGGCCGCGACCCGCGCCGCGCCGACGAGCGATCCGCCAAAGGCATCGACCGGTCCGCGGATGCCCCACGGGAGCACCGCGCCGCTCGCGTTCACGCCGGCCGCCGTGTCGCCGTCGTCGGCGCCGATGACACCCTCGTCGTCCTCGATGAGCGCGCCGTCGTCCCCGATGTCCGACCCGCAAGGGCAAACGCTCTCGCCGACGACCGGCAGCCAACTCCCACAACGAGGGACCTCGCCTGGCTGGGTGCTGGCTGGCGTCGCCGTCGGCGCCCTCGTGCTCGTGTGCGGCGCGGTCATCGGCGCGATCGTGAGCAACGCGCGCGCGAAGAAGGAGCTCGCGCAGCCTTCGCCCGCCCCCGGTCCAGGACCGGGCGGCAGCACGGGACGTGGCGGCGTGCTCGGGGAGCTCGACAAGGAGGGCGTCATCATCAACCCGCCCGTCATCGAGAAAAAAGGCCACTTCACGACCACGCAGGTGTGCGATGGCCCGAACGACATGCGCTTCGTGGAGGCCTCCTTCGACGTGAAAGAAGGCCCCGCCCTCGTCGTGCGATCCGGCTGCGAGGTCACCCTCGTCTCGCCCACCATCAAGGCCCCGGTCGGCATCCGCGTTCAAGGCGCGGGCGAGGTCACCGTGCGCGGGGGCCGCATCATGGCCGACAGCGTCGGCATCGACTTCGACGGGAACGCGCTCGAGCTCAACGAGACGCACGTCGAAGGTGACATCGCGGTTCGGCAGACGGGCGCCGGAAAGGTGATGATTCGCAAGGCAAAGCTGGTCGGGCGCACCACGGGCTACATCCTCGGCAGCGGCCTCGACTCCACCCTCGACGACACGACCTTGGAGGCTCCAAGCGCGCTCCTCGCGGAGGGTGGCCACCTCATTTTCCATCGCGGCTCGATCACGGGTACGCCCAAGGCGTTCGACATCGGCGGGCTCAGCGAGGTCGAGTACTTCGGAACCCAAGTGAAGGGCGCGACGGTGAAACGCGGCGCCCTCGCGAAGCTGGTCGACGGGAACGTCACTCCGACGCCGACCGTGGAGCCCAAAACGCTGAAGGCGGGAGACGCGCTGGTGAAGCTCCCCGGCATCGTCGTCAACGTTCCCCTCGTGAGCCCGGAGGGGATCGACATGGGCTCCTTCGTGCAAACGATCGAGCGCGCCGCGCCGTCGTTTCGCGCTTGCAAGGGCTCGAAGGGCAGCTCGGTTCGCCTCCTCGTCTCGATCAGCGGGCCAGAAATGCCAGGCAAGGACCACCGAATCGGCAGCGTGCTCGGCAACCCACTGGGCCCCGTCTCGAAGTGCGTGGCCGACGCATTTCGCGTCGCGGTGCCCGATCCGTACGTGCAGGCGGGCGCCACCCGCACCCTGATTTTCGACGTGGTGTTCGACTGAAGAAGTAGGGCGTTCCTACAATTACCTACCTCGAGCGAATCGCACCCGACCCGTGTCCGATCGATCGGACACTCGTCGTCACGAGACGCCCGCGCTCGTTCGCTTTTGGCTCGCGGTCGCATGTTCGCGCGCCGCCGTCGCGCGAGGAGGTGTACTCTCGACGTATCCCTTGGTGAGGGACCTCCGAAGGTCGCGTCACGCGGCCCGAGGCACGCCAAGCGCACGTCAACGAGCTATTCCAACACGGTTAGGGAATGAAGATCACCTGTCAGGAGTGCCAGTCGAATTTCAGCGTCGCCGATGAAAAGGTCGCGAAGACGATCGTCAAAATCCGCTGCAAGAAGTGCGGCGCGACGATGATCGTGGACGGCAACGCGGGGACCACCAGGACCGAACGCGCATCGATGCCGGACGACGCACCCGCGATCTCGACGCGCGAGCTCGAAGAAGAGCCGGCGGCTACGAAGGCCGCGCGTCGCGAGGGCGGACGTGATCAGGGCAAAGATTTGTTCGGCGACGCCGCAAAAGCCGGGAGCGAGACCGAAGGCGAAAAGCCGGACGCGAAGCTCACGGGGGAGCGCAACGAGTCGAGCGTGCTCTTCTCTCTGAAGTCGTTGACGGACAAGGACCCCGCCAAGGAAGAGAAAAAAGACGAGAAGACCACCGCCGCGGGCGACGGCTCGGGCCTCATCGACATTCGCTCGCTCGCCGGGAAAAAAGAGGACGACGGAGCCCCGAAAAAAGGTGTCGAGGACATCTTGAGCCTCGGCGGTGGTGGCGCGTTCGGAGCGACCCTCACTGCACCGAACCTCGCTGCCCCCGCCCCCGAGCTCATCGCGAGCCCGAGCACGGCGCCGCCCGAGCAGCGAAACAACCGCGGCATCATCTTCGCGATCGTCGGGAGCGCGGTGTTCCTCGGGCTCGTCATCGTCGTCGCCGTCGTCGCGACGCGGCCTTCCGGCGACACGCAGCGCCCCGATGGTGTGTCCACGAACGGGAGCGGCGCCCCGAGCACCGTCGCCGTCAACGAGACCGCAAAGCCCACCGGCGAAGCGCACACCGCCCCGGTCCCGACCGACACCACCAACGCAAAACCACCGGGACAGCTCCCCACGTCGATCCCGACCGGCCACGGTACGGCCGCCACCGGCACGGGCACGCCCACGGGCAAGCCCACCACCGCGCCCACCGAGACGGTCGCGGCGATCCCCACCGGGCCGCCGAAGCCGCTCTCGCTCGAAGAAGAGCTTCGCAAGAAGGCCGGAACCCCTCCTCCGGTTAAGACCGCAGAGGCTGCCGGCGCGGGCAACTTCGATCGCGGTGCGGCAGCGAGCTCGCTCGCGTCGATCAGCATCGCAGGCTGCAAAAAACCCGACGGTCCTACCGGCTCCGGCCACGTCACCGTCACGTTCGATCCGAGCGGCAGCGTGCAGTCGGCGATCCTCGACGGCGGCGACTACCCCGGTACCCCGGTCGGCGGTTGCATCGCCGGCAAGTACCGCGGCGCTCACGTGCCCGCGTTCACCGGGAGCCCTGTCAAGGTCGGCAAGAGCTTCACGCTCTGAATCTCGCTCACGCGACGCAAGCCCGCGCCACCTCTCGAGGGGCGCGGGTTCGTCGTTTTCGGGCCTCGGGTCAGCGCGCGTTCGCGAGCTCGTGCGCGACGGCGAGGACGAGATCACGGTGGGCACGAAGCCGCGCGCTGCGATCGGCGCCCTTCCAGGAGCTCTCGAGGGTGATCTCGGGGACGCCGAGATCCGAGGCGTAGGCGTTCGTGGTCTTCATCCCGAGCACGCGCGCCCAGAGCGCGACGAGCATTCGTGTCGTCCGTGTCGGAGGGGCGAGCCCCGGCGGGGAGAGCGTGCGACCGAAGTAGTCCTTGGTCGCGAGCGTGGTGCCCTTCGCCGCAACCACGTCGAGCACACGATGCGCGAGCGCCGGCGCGACCTCCGGGTTCGTGAACATGAACGTCGCGTCCTGCGGACCTTCATGGAGCGCGATGACGAACGTGGGTCGAAACGCGGTCACGACCCGCCTCACGAGCCGGCCCTCCGGCGTCTCAAAATGGACAAAATCACGATTAATATCGTATCCTTGCCCATTAAACCGCGAGAGCTCTGCGGCGCCGATCGGGTTCACTGGAGTGAGGACCCGGAGCGCGACGTCGGCCGGTCGTTCGTGGGCGAAGGCCTCGAGGATCTCGGGCACCGCGAGGATGCCCGCTTGTTCATTTCCGTGAACCCCCGCGAGCACGAGGAGACGCGCCGAGGCTCCCGCGTTTCGTGATCGCACGTCGAACACGGGATGACGTGCGTCGCGGAAGGGCAGCTCCGCCGCGACCTCGAGATCGAAGTCGAATTCGCGCGCGCTCTCCCGCAGCGCCTCCGCGTAAGCGTCGGGGGTGTAACCGAGGGAGACCACGCCGAGATCGCCGTCGCGCTCCGGGCCGGCATAGACACGACGGACGAGGTGGTGCTTGGCGAAGAGACGCACGTCCCGGAGCGTGGGCATGGCGACAGGATGACGGGAGGAGCGCGCGGCTGGCAACGGCCCTTCTCACGACGTGGCGAGCACGGCATGCTCACGCGTGATGGCGCGCGACCGAGAAGCACCCGCAGGCACCGACGACGGCGCGTTCGATTGGGCGGCCTACGTCGACTTCGTCGTCGAGCGGGAGGGCTCGCTCACCGCCGCCGCGGAGCGCCTCGCCGCATCACGTGGTTATGCGGACGACGTGGGGAGCGTGGAGCGCGCGCTGCGACGCCTCCGGCTCCGCGGCACCCACGGCGGTGGGGTGTGGGGCAGCCGCGCGCTCGCGCTCTTCGGGATGCCGACCGACGTGCTCGGCCGGCTCGCGTGGATGGCGGCGTACCACTCGCGATTCACCGATTTGCCAGTCCCGGTCGCCGCCGATCTCGTGCGTGCATGGGACCGTCCGCCACTCGACGGGACACGCGCGGCGCGGGCGTGGCTCGCGCTCGCCCACGCGTCGATCGCGCTTCGCCGCGCCGAACCCGCGCAAGCCCTCGCCCGCCTCGACGCCGCGCGCGCCGACCTCGCAGCGTCGAAGGCCGACGCGCGGATCGAGGACCTCTTGGTGCGCGCCTACGTCGCAAGCAGGGAGACCCCGGATACGGTCGCGACGCTCCTCGCGGAAGCCGAGGCGCAGGTCCCCGAGGTCGACGATCCCGACGCCCACGCTTGCCTCCTCGCGCGCCTCGCCGACCACCGCGGCTACGCGCTCGCGAAAGAAGGCAACCACGTCGCGGCGGAGGCTCTCTACCGCGCGCTCCGCGACGACGACACGATCCCGTTCGTCGCGACGAGGCGCGCGAGCGGCCTCGCGCATGCCCTCTGGAAACAGGGGAAAAACGCAGACGCCGAGGCCCTCGCGCGCCGCGCGATCGATCACGCGGGAGACGGCGGTCACGTGCGCCTCCGCGCGATGGCGCTCGCGCTCTTCGCTCGGATCGCGCGCGGGGAGGCCTCGCGGGAAGCTCACGCGCGCGCGGTCGCGATCTCGAAACGGCTCGACGACGAGACGCTCAAGCTCCGCCTCGCGCGCCGCACGCCGAAGTGATCGGCGCGGCGTCGACGCGAAGGGAGCGTCGATTCGACCCGCACCAATCGACCGTCGGACGGACCCCGGCCTACGGCGAGGAAGGGCTCCCGGTGACCTCGATCCCGACCTCTCCGAGCTTCGCTCTCACGTCGTCGAACGCGTGATCGTAGGGGGCCTCCTCGGTCGCGAGGCCGAGGGCGTCGAGCGTCCAAAAGGCCCAATCGGCAGGGATCGGCGCGTGCGGCTTCAGCGCCGCGAGCGCCTTCGCCCACGCGTCGACCGGCGAGAGCCCGGCGAGCCACAAGCTCCACACGAGCAAGTGCGACTCCCCGCCCCCACGCTCCCACTCCGCGTCGAGGGGGTGCACCTTCGGGAGCGCGAGCCACGGCGGACGTACCGTCCCGTGGGCGGCGAGCTCGCGTTCGAGGAGGGACGCGACGGAGTGACGTTCGACCATGACGGTGAAAACCGTAGCAGCCACCACGGGATAGGCACTTCCGATGCCCGCCGACATCCCATTTGCGGATAGCTCAGTGAGGGTTCAACGCCCTTTTTCTCGCGAATCTCGGGCCGAAAAAAAGAACGGCCGCGTCGCGCGAGGTGCGCGACGCGGCCGGGTTAGCCGAGGAAAGTCTCAATAAGCGACGGGGGTGAGCGGGCAGCGCGCGCGCTCGATCGCGCAAGACGAGGGGCCCGGTCCAGGCATGCAGTTGATGAACGCGGGGCAGTCGGCGGGTTGCTCGCAGCCGCAGCCGCAGCCGTTCGAGAACATCGACGTCCCCGGCTCGCACGCGAAACGCACGAGCTGGCACTGCTCCGGGCTGTGCCCGACGTAGCGACGGTTCGGCTCGTTCGCCTCGTTGCACGTCGGAGCGCAGGCGCGCTTGGTGCAGCCAACGCCGCCATCGGCGCCGCAGAAGCAGGTGTTGCAGCCATCGGTCGACGGGAAGTTGTCACCCACGTTGCGCTGAACGCCGCCGTAGAAGCAGCCACGCGGCTCGCCGAGCACGCAGCGGTTCGCTTCGCAGCGCGCGACGGCGCGATCGGCGACCTCGTCGAACGGCGGCGGGGCACACGGGGGATAGGGAGGCTGGCAGGTGTTCGCCCCCGCGTAGTCTGCCGCCCGCGAAGCGTTCACGGCGACGAACTGGTAGCTCGTGCAGCAGCCGCCCTTCGAGACCTTCAGGCAGTCTTCGTCTGCCGTGCAGGCGAACATGCCCGGCTTCACGCGGACCGAGACGGTGAACGTGGCGGCCGAGTGCGAGTACTCGCGGAAGACGACGCGGAGCTTCGCCTTGGTGCCGAGGTTCGCGGGGAGCTTCGTGACGATGTGCGCGTTGAGACCGCCTTCGGCCGCGTCGTCGTTGAAGCCGAGGGAGCGATCTTTGGAGCTCAAGATCCAAGCGACGGCGTCGGCCCGGCCCTGACCCTTGACCCACACGTCGACCTCTTCGCCCGCGTTCGCGTAGAACGTGAACGAGCCGTAACGCGGCGCCGGCGTGTGACGGACGGTGCGCGCCTCGCCGGTGCCGGGGAGCTCGCCGAAGTCGCGGACGCCGCCGGTGAGGGCCTGCTCCGACTCGGCCGAGACGTCCTCTTTTTCGCTCGCCTCCGTGGAGACCGCGCAACCACCGAGCGCGGCGGCGAAGCCTGAGAGAGCGAGCGTGAGGCCCAAGGTGCGAATCGCGGCGTTCATGGGCCGTGGGATGCCTCACGGACGATGTGCGGTCAAGGACGACATCGTCTCCCATATCTTTTTTCCACCCGCTCGGGGCAGCCCGCGGTCGTGGCATTCTTGGATTTCGAGGCCAGCGCGGGAGGCGCCCACGGGCCTCGAGAGAGCCAGGTTGGCGCGATCGTGCCGAATTTGGCGCGCCAAACCTGGCGCACCTTCCGTAAATCGTCGAGGAATTGGGGACCGATTGATTGGCATCGGGAGTGCTTTGCGGGCCGCATGCCGCACGACGCTTTCCCGACGGAGACCTGCGGATGAAGGGTCGAATCGTCATCGGAGGGAGCGCGGTCGATCCGTGCCTCTTGCGCCTTGCGGACGAAGCGCGCGCGATGGGCCACGAGGTCATCGACGCGACCGTGCGCGGTGGCAGCACGCGCCGCTTCCATTGGCGCATGGATGACGCCTCGGCCATCCTCGACGACCAGCCGCTCACGGTCGACGCCGCGTTCCTGCGCGAGGCTGCGCCGACCACGAGCGAGAAAATGCTCACGACCTTCTCGGGGATGCTCTACGCGTGGGTGCTCTCCAATCCCCACGTCGCGTTCTTGAACCGCTTCCGGTCGGCTCGCGTGGCGAGCGGGCTCGCGCTCCTTCCCCTCGCGCAAGCGTGCGGGCTACGCGTGCCCAAGACCGCCGTGTCGCTCGCGCCGCCGAACGACGACGGCGGCGAGGACAACGGGCCCGCGTCGGTGCCCGTGATCGTGCAAGAGCGCCTCGTCGCGCCGGAGCTACGTGTGTTCGTCGTGGGCGACGAGACGATCGGCTTCCGCGTCGAGCCACTTCCGTCGAACGGCGCCGCGGCGCGCCCGCCCCTGCTCGCGCCGGTAGAGGTCCCTCCCCGCCTCGTCGATCCGCTCCTGAGCCTCGTTCAGGCGCTCGGGCTCGACTACGGAGCCGCGTCGCTGAAGACGTGTCCGGACTCCGGTGAGCCCGTGTTCCTCGACTTCGACGCCGCGCCGCTCTTCGCCCGCTTCGATCGGCTCTCCGGCGGCGCGATTAGCCAAGCCATCCTTCGAGAGCTCTTCGATCCCGAGCGCTCCGAGCGCCCCACGTTGCCGCCACTGTCGATCCCTGCGCCATCGATTTCGCCGGCCTGAGCGGCTTCGACGGTGGATGTCGCGTCGCGAGGAGGCTTATTTTGCGCAGTGGTTCGTCTTGTAGGTGACGTTCACCTTGCGCGGCGGATCGTGGCTCCGTGAGGTCGCGCTCGACGCGAGCGCCGCAAAGACGATCGCGCGTGAGCCGTCGGGGAGGACCTCGAGCGTCACGCCTTCCGTCTTCGTGACGTTCACCTGAAGCTCCCTCTTGTCGAACGGGAGCTCCAGACGGACCGGGCCGCGCGCGAGGAGGCTCGCGGGCACGCTGTGCTCCCATTTCGTCGTCGCGTTGCACTCGGTGGTCGTGCCCGCGAGCACGCGGCTGAGAACGCCGACCCCGTACTCGCGCGCGTGCAGGGCGAGCTCACCCGATTTTCCGACGAAAAACGTACCTCGCGCGAGCGCGGACGCCGCCCGTCCGCT
>JAAFHV010000017.1:0-26428 GCA_013297655.1 Myxococcales bacterium
CGAGGCCCGCGGCTCCGGAGCGTCGCGAGGCCCGCGGCTCCGGAGCGTCGCGAGGCCCGCGGCTCCGGAGCGTCGCGAGGCACTTCGGGGCGGGCGTGTGGCTCTTGGTTCGGGCGTGGGCGTCGGTTGGGGCGGCTTGGGTCCGATCTCGGGGGAAAACGTGGTATTGGCCGCGTCATGGCTTCGATGAAGACGGGCAAAGAGATCCTCGCTGCGAAGGGCCTTTTGAAGGACGCGGTCGCGCTCTCGGTCGACGGCAAAGTGGTGGACCTCCACACGCCGATCGCGGAGGACGCCGCGTTCGAGGTCGTGACGACGCAAGATCCGCGAGGGCTCGCGGTGATTCGCCACTCGTCCGCTCACGTGATGGCCGACGCCGTGCAGCGGCTCTACCCCGGCACGAAGGTCACGATCGGGCCCGCGATCGACGACGGCTTTTATTACGACTTCAAGAAGCCGGAAGGTACCTTCTCGGAGGACGACCTCGCCAAAATCGAGAAGGCGATGCTCGAAATCATCGGGAAAAAAGGCCCCTTCAAGCGAGTCGCGGTCTCCCGCGACGAGGCGCTTCAGAAGTTCCGCGACATGGGCGAGTCGTTCAAAGTCGAGATCATCGAGAGCATCCCCGCCGGCGAAGAGATCTCGCTCTACTTCCACGGCGAAGAGGGCAAGCAATGGGTCGACGTCTGCGAAGGCCCCCACGTGCCGAACGCGGGCTTCCTCAAGGCGATCAAGCTCACCAGCGTTGCGGGAGCGTATTGGCGCGGCAACGAAAAGAACCCGATGCTCCAGCGCATCTACGGCACCGCGTTTCCGTCGAAGGAGGCCCTCGAAGAGCACCTCCGCCTCAACGACGAAGCGAAGGCGCGCGACCACCGTAAGCTCGGGAAAGAGCTCGATCTTTTCATGTTCGACCCCGTCGCCCCGGCGATGCCGTTCTTCCTCCCGAAGGGTGCATTTGTGTACAATGCACTTATTGGCTACGTCCGCGGTTTGTACGACGAGGAGGGCTACGAGGAGGTCATCACGCCGCAGGCGTTCGACCCCAAGCTCTTCCGCACGAGCGGGCACCTCGGCAACTACAACGAGAACATGTACCGGCTGTGGACGGAGGACCAGATCGAGGAGATCACCGCCGCCGCCGCCGCCCGTGCGGCAGGTTCGGCCAGCGAGGCCACCGCCGCCGAGATCACCGCCGCGCTCAAGGACAAGGGCTCGTGGGACGAGTCGCTCCGCGACGCGGCGTTCGCGCTGAAGCCGATGAACTGCCCGAGCCACTGCGTGATCTTCGGATCGCGCAAGCGCAGCTACCGCGAGCTGCCCTGGCGCGTGGCTGACTTCGGGCGCCTCCACCGCTACGAGCGCGGCGGCGTGGTGCACGGCCTCTCCCGCGTGCGCTCCTTCTGCCAAGACGATGCCCATGTATTCTGCACGCGTCAGCAAGTGCCGGCCGAGATCGAGAAGTTCATCCGCTTCTTGAACGTGGTCTACAAGGCGTTCGGCTTCGAGAAGATCGACATCAAGCTCGCGACGCGCCCGGAGAAACGCATCGGCTCCGAGGCCGACTGGGACGAGGCCGAGGGCGCCCTCGAGCTCGGCCTGAAGAACGCCGGCCTGCCCTTCGAGATCACCCCCGGCGAGGGCGCGTTCTACGGACCGAAGGTGGAGTTTCACATCCACGACGCCCTCAAACGAAGCTGGCAGCTCGGCACGATCCAATACGATCCGAACCTGCCCGAGCGCTTCGAGCTCGGCTACGTCGGCGAGGACGGCAAGCAGCACCGCCCGATCATGCTCCACCGCGCGATCTTGGGCTCGCTCGAGCGCTTCTTCAGCGTCTACCTCGAGCACTCGGGCGGCAATTTCCCCGCCTGGATCGCGCCGAAGCAGGCGATCGTGCTCACCGTCAGCGAGAAGGCCGACGACTACGCCCACGAGGTCGCGAAGAAGCTCCGCGAGAAGGGCTTCCGGATGGACATCGACGCGAGCCCGGACAAGCTCGGCGCCAAGATCCGCAACGCGCGTCTATCGCGTGTACCCTACATGCTCGTCGTCGGCGCGAAAGAAGCCGAGACCGCCACCGTCGGGGTGCGCTCGCGCGACAAGGGCGAGCTCGGCGCGATGCCGCTCGACACCTTCGTGTCGCTCCTCTCGGACGAAGCGCGGCCTCCGCGCGGGTGATGGGGCGCGGGGCGTTGCACGCGCTTCCACTTGCGAGAGCACGCGCGCTGCGTGTGGCGCGCGTGCCGACCCTTCCATCCCGTGGCTCCTCCGCGCGCGCGCGCGTGTCGGTGCTCCCCGCGGGCCGGCGGGCCGCCGTCGCTTCGGGGCTCGCGCTCGCCCTCTCGTGCCTCGCGTCGAGCGCTCACGCGGCCGACGAGGAGACGAGCCAAGCCCCGACGGTGCTCTTCGGCGGGCGCGTGACCACCACGAACGTCCGCGCCAAGGATCAGAGCGCGACGAGCTACGGCGCCCTCTTCGTCACGAGCGCCGGCTTCAACGGCTCGAGCGGAAAATACGGGTCGATCCGCGGCTCGTTCATCGGCGCGATCGGCTCCGGCACCGCGACGGTCGAAGGGTGGCTTCGTGGCGCGCTCACCCTCGGCCTCAGCTTGCCCATCACCCACGCGTGGAGCGGCTTCTTGCGCGCGGGCTTCGGCGGCGAGCTCCAAGGCAACGGCAACTACTACTTCTCCCGTCTCGAGCTCCCGGTCGTAGAGACGGGCCTGCAGCTCCGCGACGGCGATCGTCTGATGGAGGCGGGCATTCGCGGAGCCCCCGTCCTCGCGGGCCGCTACCACGTGGAAGGGGCGCGCCCGCGTAACCTGGCCACGAGCCCGCAGTATGGCGCCTACTTCTCCGCGCGGACGCAGTCCCTTCGGAGCGAGGTGTCCGCCATGATCATCGATTCTCGCGGGGACGGCTACGATAGGCCGGTGCACCTCTTTCGCGCTCTCCTCTGCGGGTTCGGCATCGCTGGCGCCCTCGTCGTGTGCGGCGACGGTGAGGTCATTCGTGTCCCGAACGGCGGCATGCCCGTCGGCGAGCTCTCCGGATCTCGTGTATTTTACATGGGCTTGACGATCGGGATCGGCCAGACGTTCCGTCCCCCCGGAGACGACCCGTGAGCGGGCAAGTGAATCGCGCCTCGCCGAGGGCCGTCTTTTGTCCGATGAGCACGCACGATCGGCGGACGAACGCCATGAACCGTCGATCTCGCGTCCGTCGCCTGGGCGCGTTCGCGCTCGTGGTCGCATCGATCTTCGGATCGCTCCTCGTCACGCCTGCGCGGGCCGACGAGCCGGCGCCCGATCCGGCGCTCGAGCCGCTCCCCCCGCCGCTCCAGCCGCTTCCGCCTCCTGCGCCGTCTCCGACCGTCCCCGCACAACCTCCGGCGCCGGTCGTCCCCGCGTCGCCACCGCCCACCGTACCGAAGCCTCCGTGCGAGGACCCGTGCGAGGACGATCACAAAAAACCGACCCGCGGCAGCGCCTTCATCGGAGTGCGCACGCAGTGGACGAGCGCGACCAACGCAACGACCGCGACGAGCGCAACCACCGCGCGCGAGACGGTCGGCGTGGCGCTCGCGGGCAGCGTAGAGGCGTACAACGACGAGAGCGGCATCCTCGCGAGTCGCACCGCGCTCTCGTTCGCGCTCGGGAGCGGCTCGGGCGGGGTAGAGGGGCTCATCGGTGGCGCGCTCCTCGTGGGTGCCCGCGCTCGTGTCACGCCGAACCAGGGGCCCTTCGTCCGCATCGGCCTTTCCGGCGAATACCAAGGCAATTCCAGGTACTTGTACTCACGATTCGACTTGCCGCTCGGCGAGCTCGGTTACCAATTCGTGGAAGGGCCCACCCTGTTCGAGGTCGGCGGACGCTTGTCGCCGGTGCTCACGGGGCGGCTCCGCACGGACTTCGATCAGCGCGAGCTCGGCAGCGCGGTTTCTTATGGCGGCTTCCTCGCCGCGCGGGGCGAGATCGGTCGCGTCGAGCTCACGTACACCCGGCAGACGCTCACGGGGTCCCCGTTTTCGCCGGTCGTGAGCACCTTCCAAGGTCACGGCTGCCTCTCGCCGATCAGCGTCTTCGTCGTGTGCGTGGAGGGGCAAATCCTGGCGAGCGCGGGCGGAGGGACCGTCTCCGAGCCCACGATCGCGACCCTCGGAGGCACCATCGGGCTCGGGGCGTTCGGCTCGAAGAGCTCGCGACGCTGACGGTCCTGCCCTCCCGGGGGCCACGCGGCCGCGTTTTTTCACCGGTCGGCATTGACGCGGGTGGGAAAATGCCCGGAAGATGCGCGCCGAACCTCGGGTTCGTCACTTCTCTCCCCAGTTCGGAGGTCTAGAACATCGCATGGCCATGGGTCGTCCCCCCCGCTTCGATCCGCGTCAGCAACGCGGCTTTCAAATTCGAGTGAATCACCGCATCCGCGTCCCGGAGGTCCGAGTGATCGGCCCCGAAGGCGAGATGCTCGGCGTCCTTGCTACGCACGAAGCGCTGAAGCGCGCGCAGGAAGCGGGCCTCGACCTCGTCGAGGTGAACCCGAAGGCCGAGCCCCCGGTGTGCAAGATCCTCGACTTCGGAAAGTACAAGTACGAAGAGAAGAAGAAGACCGCCGAGGCGAAGCGCAAGCAGACCGTGGTCGAGGTGAAAGAAGTGAAGCTTCGTCCGAAGACGGACGATCACGACATCGCCTTCAAGATCAAAGCGGCGCGTCGCTTCCTCGAGGCCGGCCACAAGGTGAAGTTCACGGTTCGCTTCCGCGGCCGCGAGATCACCCACCCCGAGAAGGCACAAGAGCAGCTCACGCTCGTCATCCAGGGCACCGAAGATCTGGCCAATGTCGAGACACGCGCCATGATGGAAGCGCGCACGATGACCGTGATGGTGGCTCCCAAGCCCGCCATCATGCAGCGTGTCGCCCAGCTCAAGACGCAGCGCGAGAAAGAGCGTCAGCTCGCCGCCAAAGAAGGCCGCGAGCTTCCGTCCGAGCCGTCGCTCCCGGACATGGAAGACGACGACGATGACGACGACGAAGAAGACGACGAAGAAGAAGCCGCTCCCGCGGACGCCGGAGCCGCAAAAGAAGGCTGAGCCTTCCCACATGCGCTCCCGGAGCTTCGTCGCTCTCGGTCTTTGCGCCTCGGTGTCCCTCGCGATCGTCGCGGGGCATCGGGGCGCTGCCTATTTGGGCGACGAGATCGGTGATTCGCTCGCGCGGCTCGGAGCGCCATCGAAGCGACGGGTGAAGGAGATCTACGGCGCGCCGCGGTTCGGCGCCGTCGACGACCCTGGCAGCTCCGCGCCGCGCGACGAGGGCCTCGCGCACGATCCCGCGACGGGCGCGCCGCCGAGGGCGCCGACCTCGGGCCCGCCGAGCGCGCCGCACCTCGAGGACGACGCTGGGACCCACGCGCCGGTCCGCACGCGAGGCGTGTTCGTGCCAGGTCACGTCGTGGTCGCCTACGCCCGCCGCGGCGCGATCCCGGCCGTCGATACGGCGCGCGGGGTGATGCTCCGCGGGGTCGGCCACGGCAACGGCCTCGAGGACGGCGATCTCGTGGTGCGCGTGGGTCGCGCGGAGGTTCGGTCGCTCCGCGAGATTACGGGTATAGTACAAGCATCGCTGTTCGCGGGGCACAGCCAGCTCCACGGGACGATCCGCCGCGGCGAGACCGAGATCGCCGTCACCGTCGAAATCCCGACGTCCGAAGGTGGCGACGCTGCTCCATGACCCGTGATTCCGTGCTCCGGATCGCGAGGGATCAGGCGCGGAACGCGTCGTTCGTCTCGCCGCGCGAAGCCTCGTCGTTCGTGTCGTTCGTCTCGTCGCGCTTCCTGAAGAGGCGACGGAGCGGTAGCGCGAGCGCGACGATGATGAACGCCGCGCGCGACATCGGGCTCTTCCCGGGTTTTCCCTTGCGGTTCGACGCATCGGGAGAGTCGCAGGAGTCGCCCGACCCCGAGTCGCAGGAGTCGGAGGAGTCGGAGGACGAGTCCGAAGAGCACGCGTCGCTCGATCCGTCGTTGTCACCGCCGACCGTGTCGCCGCCGCAGCCCGCGTCGTCCGAGTCGGAGCTCTCGGTGCCGGACGAACTGCACGAGTCGTCGCTGCCCGTGTCGCTGCTGCTCGTGGTGCTGCTGCCGCTGCCCACGTACACGGCGCCGCCGCTGCTGCATCCGCCGTTGTCGTACGTGTACGAAGGACCCGGATCTTGGGTCGACGAAACGGTGCCGCCGGCGCCGGTGCGTCGCGGGGGAGCGGAAGGGCCAGGCGGTTCGAGCTGCGACGGCGGGAGACACGTCTCGGCGAGCTTCGCGGTGACGACGGGATCCTTCTCTTCGGCGGCCGCGGTGCCCACGTACGAGCCCAAGCTGCCCGCGAGCAAGAGGCCCGCCGCGCGCGTCACGGCGATGCGGTCGATGCGCTTGCCCGAGAGCGCGATCGCGAGATCGTCTTGCGCAGTTCCGCACATCGCGGTCGTGACGTCGCTGTCGCCTGCCTTCGCGACGCACGCGCTCTCGGGCGGGACAACGGCGAGGGCGCCCGGGGGACACACGACGCCGAAGCGCACCGGGTGGTTCGTCATGCGCGCGAGGGCCGCCGCGCAGCTCGCGCTCTCGGCCGGGGTGCGCGCGATCCGCGAGGCGTAGGTCGCGGCGAGCGACGGCGGAAGGGTGCCATCGGGGAGGAGCGCCCGCGGTCCGAACACGAGATCGTGGCCTGCCGCTTCCGTCAAGAATCCGAACCCGCGATGCGACACGAGGAGCTTGCTTCGCTCGTCGCGGTACGTCGAGCCAGAGAGCCCCCACGTGACCGCGCCCCACGGGAGCGTCGCTCGTGAGCCGACCTGCACCGCGCCCTCGGCGATGACGTACGTCGTGAGCTCCACGTCCGTCGCGAGAGAGTCGGCGAGCACCAGCGGCAGCGACACGGGACCGTCGTCCGTCACACGAACGACCGGCGTCGTCGTGGGCCGCGCGCGCGATTCGAACGTGAGCGCGAGGAGGGAAAAGCCATCCCGAAACGCGCGGGTCGAGGCGCCCTTCGGGACCACGAGGCCCTGCGAAGTTGCGAACTGCTGGAGCTCTGCCTCGTTCGCCAAGAGAAAAGGTGTTTCGGACTCTTTTTGCGCTCGTTCGGTCGGGAGCTCGTTCGCGATCGTCTCGATCTGCCCCTCTGCGCCGCAGACGGCGGTCCCACCGCGGGGGCGCGCTACTTGAACGGCGGTGGCCTCGTCGAGGGCAGCGAGGAACGCGTCGCCGGCGAGGTCGACCCGTGCGCCTGGGCGGACCGGCACGAGCCACGCCACACGCTGTCCGGCGGGGACGACCATCGATTGCCAGCGCGTGGTGAGGGTGCCGTCGGAGCTCGCCGCGACGCGTAGGGACACGGGCCCGGTGGACTTCTCGCCGAGGACCAAGCCGCTCGCGCGAGCGGGCCCGGTGGCGGTGGTGAGGGCGAGGAGCGAGAACGCGGTGAGGAGGGCGATGCGGCGCACGT
Organism: Myxococcales bacterium; assembly: GCA_013297655.1. Classification (GTDB taxonomy): domain Bacteria; phylum Myxococcota_A; class Polyangia; order Polyangiales; family Polyangiaceae; genus JAAFHV01. Next base: position 7,504 of record JAAFHV010000017.1, read on the forward strand.
GTGAGCTATCAGCAACCGACGTGCCGTCCTTCGGAGCGTTGGAAATACCTGCGATCCGTCGCTTTGTTGGCCGTCCGTGAACCCTGGTTTGCGTCTTCGTAAGGAGTTGACCCCGAACCAGCAGAGAACTTCCCGTCACGATCCGCGCCGTCCAGGGATGCCGCGAGGTCGCCTCGGGGGCCGGCCGTACGCGCGCTCTTCGCGACCGCCGCGGAGGTGTCCCGGGACGGCCCGAGATTGGCCCGGGACACCCCTTCGGCTCGTGAAACATCGTAAAAACAAGCGAATCGTCGTCGGCACGAGACGCGCAATACGGCGCGCGGAGGTGTCCGATGAAGATCTGTTTGGTGCGTGTGCTCGCATGCGTGGCGATCGTCGGTGCGTTCGGATGTGGAGGCGTCGACGACGCGAGGGAGCTCTCGGCGGCGGCGCCGGGGCCCGACTCGGGGATCGACGTACGCGAGGTCGAGGTGGTGCGTGGGGTGCCCGATCGTGGCCGCGATCCCGCGGTCGTCGCGCTCGATCTGGGCGGCGAGGGGCTCTGTTCGGGAACGCTCGTGTCGGCGAAGCTGGTGCTTACGGCGAGGCATTGTCTCTTCCGTACGTCCGAGAAGATCGCGTGCCCGCCGCAGGGGGTGCAGGTGCTCGCGGCGCGCGATCCGACGAGCATCGCCGTGATCGCGGGCGAGACGGTGGAGCGCGGGCGCGAGGTGGCGCGTGGGACAAAGGCGATCGCGCCGTCGGGGGCGACCTTGTGCGAAGCGGACATCGCGTACCTCGTGCTCGATCGCGCGGTGACCGGGATCAAGACCGTGGGCGTGCGCATGCACGGCGTCGCGCAGGGCGATTTTGTACGCGCGGTCGGCTTCGGGAAGCGACCTTCGGATGGCGTGAGCGGTCAGAAGCTCCTCCGTGACCACGTTCGTGTGCTCTCGGTCACCCCCGCCGAGTTCCTCGTCGGGGAGGCCACGTGCCAGGGCGACTCGGGGGGACCGGCGCTCGACGCGGACACCGGCGAGGTCGTGGGGGTGGTCTCGCGCGGCGGGCCGACCTGCGAGGGCGCACACGTCCACAACGTCTACACCCGCACCGACGCGTTCGGCTGGCTGCTCGAGGAAGGGCTCCGTGCCGCGGGCGAGAAGCCGGGGGCCGACGCCGGCGTGGTGGAGCCAGCGAAGCCAGGAGGAAAGTCGAAGCCCCCGAGCGACACGGGCGGCGCGTGTGAGTACGGCGAAGACTGCGCGTCCGGGATCTGCATCGCCAAAGAATCGAGCGGCTACTGCAGCCGACCGTGCGAGACCGGGAGCCGCTGCCCGAACGGGTACCGCTGCACGAAGCTCATCGGTGGCGAGTCGGTGTGCATCGCGACGAAGTGATCCACGTGCCTTCGTGTTGGCTCCCGAGAGCGAGCCCGACGGCTTGGTCGCGCCCGTGGTCTTCGAGCCTCCCGTTCGCTCGGGAGGCGCGAGGCCTCGGGCGCGGCGTGTTTTGTGGGGGGCCGGCGGGGTCGGTTGCCGGTCGCGAAAGTTGACCTGCCGTGGCCACCATGGATAGCGTCCTGACGGGCCTGAACACCCGCAACGTACCGAAGAATCCGCGAGGACGCACACACCCACACACCCTGGCAAGAAAGCGCCTCAGATTGTTGACACAGTTGGTCGGTCCTCCATAGGGTGGCGCCTGGACGTGGGATGAAGTGGCAAGAAGTACCAAGCCGACCCAAATCTGGGCAGGCGGGTACCTCGGCATCCCCGGCCGCGTGAGGACACGGTGTTTCGCGGGCGTTACGAGCACACGATGGACGCGAAAGGACGGACGAGCCTCCCCGCTCGTTACCGTGACGTCCTGTCGTCGATCTCGGAGCGCCGCATCGTGATCACCAGCGGCCTCGACCCGTGCCTCGTCGCGTACACGCCGCCGGAGTGGGCCTCGTTCGAGGAGCGCCTCGCGAAGCTGCCGCAGTTCGATCGCGCGGTGCAGAAGCTCCGCCGCATCTACGTGTCCGGCGCGGTCGAGTGCGACGTCGACGACTCCGGTCGCATCCTCGTGCCGCCCACCCTTCGCGAGCACGCGGGCCTGGAAAAAGACGTGCTCTGGGCCGGCTCCGGAAAGTACGCCGAGCTCTGGGACAAGGCTCGTTGGAAGAGCCACTTCGAAACGACCGAGGACGAGCGCGTCGAGATCGCCTCGCGTCTCGCGGAGCTCGGTCTATGAGCGGCGCACGCGCAGGAGCGCAGCTCGCGCTGCCCGGTCTCGCGGTGGATGCCCCCGTGACACCAGCCGAAGCCCCCGGTACCGAGTGGGTTTGGACGGAGGATCCGTTGGAGGATGCCGTGACGCAGGAGTTTGCCCACGTGACCGTCATGCGCAACGAGGTGCGCGACGCCGTCGTCGCGAGCCCCGACGCGACGGGCACCTTCGTCGATTGCACCCTTGGCGGCGGCGGGCACACCCGCGCGCTCCTCGAGAAAGCTCCCGGGATTCGCGTCGTCGCGTTCGATCGCGACGAGACCGCGCTCGAAGCCGCGAAGCGCTCGCTCGCCCCGTTCGGTGACCGCGTCACGTTCGTTCGCTCCCCGTTCGGCCGCGTCGCGGAGGCGCTCGCGGAGCTCGGAATCTCCAGCGTCGCCGGCCTCTGCGCCGACCTCGGGGTGAGCTCGCCGCAGCTCGACGAAGCGTCGCGCGGGATGAGCTTCCGCCGCGAAGGCCCGATCGACATGCGCATGGACCAGAGCTCCGGCGAGACCGCCCTCGAGCTCATCGAGCGCCTCGGGGACGACCAGCTCGCGGACGTGATCTTCCGCTACGGCGACGAACGAAGGTCGCGCCGCATCGCGCGGAGCGTGAAAAAAGCCTTCGGCGACAACCAGCTCGTGACCACCCTCGACCTCCGTCGCGCGGTGGTGCGTGCGGTCGGTCCCGCGCGCGTGGGCGGGGTCGACCCGGCGACGCGTACGTTCCAGGCGCTGCGGATCGCGGTGAACGAGGAGCTCGACGAGCTCGAGGCCCTGCTGGCCGCGCTCCCGAAGATCCTGGACGACGGCGCCGTCGCCGCGATCTTGAGCTTCCACTCGCACGAGGATCGCCTCGTGAAGCACGCGTTCGTGAAGAAGTCGTTCGCGCCCCTCACGAAGAAGCCGGCGATGGCCTCGGAAGAAGAGTGCAACGAGAACCCGCGCGCGAGGAGCGCGAAGCTCCGCGCCGCTCGTTTCGTCGCCGGTGCCGAAGAAGAAGAGGATTACCCGTGAGCCGCAGCGTCAAACGTGCGCGCACGTTCCTCGTCACGTGGACCTTGGCAGTGCTCGCGACGGTGTGCGCGTTCGTGCTCCACCTCGCCCTCCGTGGTCGCACCGTGTCGCTCGGCTACGATCTCGGTCGTGCGCGCGCCGAACAAGCGCGGCTCCGCGAGGTGAAGCGCGTGCTCGAGCTCGAGGCCGCGAGCTACAAGTCGCCCGAGCGGGTCGACATCGTCGCGCGCACCCTCCTCGGCATGGAGCCGCCGACCCCCGATCACGTGATCATCCTCGCCCCGGTCGCGAAGGACGACGACTCTGATGAAGCGGCGATGAAGACGGCGGAGGCGAAAAAACCATGAGGAACCTGCCCCCCGAGCGCGCCAAGTGGATGCGCCTACGTATGGGAATTCTTTGTGGAATTCTCGCTATTGGCCTCGGCGGCTTCGTCTCCAGCGCGTACCGCGTGCAGGTCGAAGACGGCCCCGCGTGGCGCGAGACCGCGCTCAACCAACGCAACCGTCGGCTCCACGTCGAGCCGAAGCGGGGCAGCGTCTACGACCGCAACGGCGCGTCGCTCGCGATCAGCGTCGAGGTGCCTTCCGTCACTGTCGACGTCGTCGAGCTCCTCCGCGGCGTGGAGAAACCCGACCTCCAGGCCGAGCTCATTCGTGACGCTTCGGTGCGACTTGCCGCTGCGCTCAAGCTCGACGCCAACGAGGTGCAAGCGAAGCTCACGTCGAAGCGCCGGTTCATCTGGCTGAAGCGTCGTATCCCCGGCGACGAGGCGGCGCAGATCCGCGTGCTCGGCGATCCGAAGGCGCAGGCGCCTGGTCAAAAGGCGATCAAGGGCCTGTCGATCGACGGCGAGGGAAAGCGTTATTACCCCGGTCGCGAGCTGCTCGGCCCGGTGCTCGGGTTCGTCGCGCCGGACGGCGAAGGCAAGGACGGCCTCGAGCTCTCGATGAATGAGGAGCTCCGTGGTCACCTCGAGGAGATGCACGGCATCCGCGATCGCGCGGGGCGCATGATCTTCTCCGAGGGCGCGACGGACGAACAAGCCCTCGCCGGCCACGACGTGCACCTCGCGATCGACGAGGGCATCCAGCACGTGGTGGAGCGAGAGCTCGACATCGCGCAGCGCACCTACGAGACGAAGGGCGCGATGCTCGTCGTGATGGACCCGATGACGGGCGAGGTGCTCTCCCTCGCGTCGACGCCCGGGTACAACCCGAACGACTACGGCGACTCCGAGGTCGAGGCGCGTCGCGACCGCGTGATCAGCGACCGCTTCGAGCCCGGCTCGGTCATGAAGGTGTTCACCTTCTCCGCCGCCCTCGCCGCCGGCTCACTCAAGCCAACTGAGCAGATTTACTGCGAAAAAGGCACCTACAAGCTCGCCAACGTCACCATCCACGACACCCACGTGTCGGAGTGGCTCGCGCCGACGCAGATCCTCGCGAAGAGCTCGAACATCGGCACCTTGAAGATCGCGCTGAACCTGGGTGAGCCCGGGCTCTACTCCGCGTTCCGTCGCTTCGGCTTCGGCGAGGCGACTGGGCTTCCGCTTCCCGGCGAGGCGCAGGGCGTGCTCCGTCCGAAGGGCCGCCCGTGGTTCGAGGTCGAGACCGCGAACGCGTCGTTCGGTCAGGGCATCAGCGTGACGACGATGCAGCTCGCGGTCGCGATGTCGGCGATCGCGAACGGTGGCAAGCTCATGGAGCCCATCTTGGTCCGCAAGATCACCGACGCGCGCGGCAACGTGGTCCGCGAGTGGCCGCCGCACGTGCGTCGCGAGGCGGTGCCCGCCCACGTCGCGAAGATGATGTCGGAGATGCTCACCGCCGTCGTCGAAGAGGGCGGCACCGGCGTCGAAGCGGCGATGAACGGCTATCGCGTGGCCGGAAAGACCGCGACCGCGCAGAAGGCCGATCCGGCGACCGGCAAGTACTCGGAGGACAAGTACACCGCTTCGTTCGTGGGCTTCGTCCCCGCAGAAAAGCCTCGTCTGGTCGTCGCGGTCGTCCTCGACGAGCCGATGATCGGCCGCTACGGCGGTGACCTCGCCGGCCCGCTGTTCCGTCGCGTCGCCGAGTCGAGCCTGCGTTACCTCGGTGTTCCGCCGAGCAACGCGCAGCCGCACATCGGGCAGGTCTCGCGCACGAACGATCCGGCCGATCTCGCGCTCGCGACGTTGAAGCCGAAGAAGCTCGCCGATCCGCCGACCGAGAACACGATGATGGGCCCGCCCCCTCCGAACACGGTTCGGGTGCCCGACGCCTCCGGGCTCGCCGCGCGCGACGCCGTGCGCGCGGTCGGATCGGTCGGCCTCGTGCCCGAGATCGAAGGCACCGGCAAGCTCGTGCGCCAGAACCCGCAGCCCGGCTCGCCGGTGCCGAAGGGAAGCAGCGTGCGCCTCGTGTTCGAGCCCGCGTCATGATCCCGTCTCCGGCCGCGCGCACCCACGGGATGCGCCTCGCCGACGTCGCGCGCGAGATTCCAGGGAATATACACGTACCTCCGGGGGCGGAGGAGATCGTCGTCACGGGCGTTCGCCACGACTCGCGCGCAGTGGAGCGCGGCGATCTCTTCGTCGCGCGGAAGGGCGGCGCCACCGACGGGAGCGCGTTCGTCGCCGCCGCCGTCGCGCGTGGCGCGGTCGCTATCGTAGCGAAAGAAGACGCAAAATTGCCCCCTGGTCTCGCGGTCCCGGTCCTCGTTTCGAACGAGCCCGAGGTCGCGCTCGCGTTCGCGTCGGCGGCCGTCTACGGGCAACCCTCGTTCGCGCTCGACATCATCGGCATCACCGGTACGAACGGAAAGACGACCACCGCGCACCTCGTTCGCGCCGCGCTCGACGGCGCCGCGAAGATGCCCGTATGTGGCACCGTCGGCACCGTCGGCTACGGGTTCGGCGGCGTGATCGAGCCGGCGACGCACACGACCCCGGAGGCCGACGAGCTCACCCGCGTGCTCGCGCGGATGCGCCAACGCGGCGCGACGTCGGTCGCGATGGAGGTGTCGTCCCACGCCCTCGCGCAGAAGCGGGTCGAGGCGGTGCGCTTCCGGATCGCCGCGTTCACGAACCTGAGCCAAGACCACCTCGACTACCACCACACCCTCGAGGAGTACGCCGAAGCCAAGGCGCGCCTCTTCACCGAGCTCGGCCCCGGCACCGCGATCGTGAACGTGGACGACGAGGTGGGGGCCAAGCTCGCGAAGCGTGTAAAATCTCCGCTTCTCACGGTGAGGCGATCGCCGGGAAAAAACGCCGATATCGTGCCGATTTCGATCGATCTCACGCCGGCGGGCGTTTCCATGAAGGTGGCCACGCCCTACGGAGATCTCCCGATGCGTTCGCGTCTCGTGGGGATGCACAACGTCGAGAACCTCGTCGTCGCGCTCGCCATCGCGATCGCGATGGACGCCGATCCGCTCGCGGTCGCGGAGGCCCTCGAGCACGAAGCGGGGGCTCCCGGGCGCCTCGAGCGATGCGACACGGCGGAGGACGACGTACGCGTGCTCGTCGATTACGCGCACACCCCCGACGCGCTCGCGCGCGCGCTCGATAGCCTGGTTCCCTTCCGCGCTGGTCGCATCGTCGTCGTGTTCGGGTGCGGTGGTGATCGTGATCCCACCAAGCGCGCGCCGATGGGGCTCGCGGCAGGGGAGCGTGCCGACCTCGTGATCGTCACGTCGGACAACCCGCGGAGCGAGGTGCCGGAGGCGATTACGGCGGCCGTGTGCGAGGGCGTTTCGGCGGCGGGACAGCCGCGGATCGCGACATCGGACCTCTCGCAGGCAGCGCGCGGATTCACGGAGATCGTGGACCGCGCGGAGGCGATCTCGGCTGCGATTTTGGGCGCGCGGGCGGGGGACTTGGTTCTCTTGGCGGGGAAGGGCCACGAGGACTATCAAATCGTCGGCACCACGAAGCGGGCGTTCGACGACCGGCTCGAAGCGAAGCGGGTGCTTCACGAACGACGCGCGCGCAAGAAAGAAGGCTGACCCGTGGCGACACCGATCCCCGAGAACCGCGCGACCTTCTCGGCCGAGCGTGTCGCGACCGCGACGGGAGGCACGCTCCTCGATCGCGAGGTGCCCGGACGGTCGACCACGACACCGTCGATCGGGATCACCAGCGACTCGCGGATCGTGGGCAAAACCCCGGGCGGCGTGTTCGTCGCTCTCGTCGGCGAGCGCATGGACGGGAACACGTTCCTCTCCGCGATCGACGGGATCGCTGGTGTCGTCGTGTGCGCCGCTGGCCGAGGAAACGACGTGACGAAGAGCCGCGTCGTGGAGGTCGCCGATACGCTCGTCGCGTGGGGCGATCTGGCCGGAGCGCACCTCGATCGATGGCGTAAGGGATCGCCTGAGCGACGGGTCGTCGCGATCACCGGGAGCGCGGGGAAGACCACCACGAAGGAGCTCGTCGCGGCGCTGCTCGCGGTCGACGGGATCGCGCCCGGAGCGCCAGGGGCGCGGGTGCAGAAGACACGCGGCAACCTCAACAACCGCATCGGGATGCCCGCCACCGCGTTCACCGTCGAAGACTCCCATGCGTACGCCGTGCTCGAGCTCGGGATGAACGTGCCAGGAGAAATCGCGGCGATGGCGAGCCTCGCGCGCCCCGACGTCGCGATCGTGACGAACATCGGCGTCGCGCACTCGGAGGGCGTCGGCGGTCGCGATGGCGTCGCGAAAGAGAAGGGCGATCTCTTCGCGCACCTCGCCTCGGACGGGGTCGCGATCGTCAATGCAGACTGCACGTACTCGCTTCGTGAAGTGAAGCGATCGAGCGGCGCACGCCTCGTCACGTTCGGCCTCGCCGAGGGCGCGGACTACCGCCTCGTGTCGCGCGAGGTCGACGACGTGAAGGGAGCGATCGTCGTACTCCGCCGACCGACGGGCGAGATTACGGTCCGCTTCCCGCTCCTCGGCGAGCACGCCGCGATCGATCTGCTCGCCGCCCTCGCTGGCGCGGAAGCTGCTCTCGGCCGCGCGCTCGAGGTGTCCGAGATCGAAGGTGCGTTCGTGCGCACGGAGCTCGCCGGCCGCGGGAGCTTGATTCGACTCGGTAACGGCGCGTTCGTCATCGACGACTCCTACAACGCGAACCCGGGCAGCATGACGGCCGCGCTCCGCACTTTGTCCGAGCTCGGCCGCGGGCGCCGCACCATCGCCGTCCTCGGCGAGATGAAGGAGCTCGGGGTGCTCGCCGAGCCCGAGCACGACGCCCTCGGCGACGCGGTGGTGTCCGCGAACGTCGGAGTCTTCGTCTCGTGCGGAGGCCTCGTCGCTCGAGCCTGCACCAAAACGAAGGCCGCAGGCGTACCTACATTTGAATACATGAACGCCCAAGACGCCGCCACTTTCGTGACTTCTCACCTCGATTCGAGCGACATCGTCCTCGTGAAGGGCTCTCGCAGCATCGCCACGGAGAAGGTCGTCGACGCGCTCGTCGCCGCCTTCGCGCGCCCCGCCGTCGGAGAGCGCGCCCCGTGATTTACGAATACCTCTTTCCGCTGCGGCAATCGGCCAACTGGCTCGGCTGGCTCAACGTCCTCCGGTACGTCCCGTTCCGCATCATCATGGCCACCCTCACGGCCATGTTGTTCTCGTTCTTCATCTCGCCGTGGTTCATCCGCGAGCTGCAGAAGAAGCAGATCGGCCAGGTCGTCCGCGACGACGGGCCGCAGTCGCACAAGATAAAACAAGGCACCCCGACGATGGGCGGCGCGCTCATCTTGCTGAGCGTGCTCGTGCCCACCATCCTCTGGGCCGACCTCCACAACCCGTTCGTGTGGGCCACCACCGCCGTCACCGCCGGGTACGGCGTGATTGGCTATTTGGACGACTACCTCAAGATCAAGGCGAAGAACTCGAAGGGAGTTCCGGGACGCTTCAAGCTCCTCGGTCAGCTCGTGATCGGCGGCGGCGTTTTGGCGTACGTGTTCTTCAAGCAGAGCGCGGTCCCGGCCGACTGGTGGGCCATTCGAGATCGCTTGTCGATCCCGTTCGTCGCCTTCGACAAACACCCCGTCACGCTCAACCCTTATCTTTACCTCGCGTTCGCGATCTTCGTCGTGATCGCCTGGTCGAACGCGGTGAACCTCACCGACGGGCTCGACGGGCTCGCGATAGGTCCCGTCATCATCAACGGCGGCACGTACCTCGTTTGGGCGTATCTCGCCGGCGCGAGCCTCGGTATCGCGAACGTGTCGCAGCGGCTCGTGGTCGCGAAGTACTTGGATATCCCCGGGATCGCGAACGCCGGTGAGCTCTCCATCTACTGCGGGGCGGTGGTCGGGGCCGGGATCGGCTTCCTTTGGTACAACACGTACCCCGCGCAGGTGTTCATGGGCGACGTTGGCTCGCTCGCCCTCGGCGGTGGGCTCGGGATGTGCGCGGTGTTCACGAAGAACGAGCTCCTCAGCATCGTGCTCGGCGGCATCTTCTTCCTCGAGACCGCGAGCGTCATCATTCAAGTGCTCTACTTCAAGCTCACCGGCAAGCGGGTGTTCCTGATGGCGCCCATTCACCACCACTACGAAAAGAAGGGGTGGGCGGAGCCGAAAATCATCGTCCGATTTTGGATCGTCAGTGTGCTCCTCGCGCTCGTCGCGCTGTCGAGCCTCAAGCTGAGGTAATCGCCGTGCATCTTCGCGACAAAAACGTGACCGTGGTCGGTCTCGGGAAAAGTGGCCTCGCCGCCGCGCGCCTCTGCCTCGCGCGTGGCGCGAAAGTGACACTCAACGACTCCAAAGATTCGGTCACGGGAGCCGACGATTTGGTGGCCGCGGGGGCCAAGCTCGCGCTCGGCGGTCACGCCGGTAAAGGGCTCGAAGAGAGCGACGTGATCGTGCTCTCTCCCGGCGTTCCTCCGTTCCCCGAGCTCGAGCTCGCCGCGAAAAAGGGCGTCGAGATCGTCTCCGAGGTGGAGCTCGCGACCCGTTGCCTCTCGAAGCCGGCCCCGCTCGTCGCGATCGGCGGGACGAACGGCAAATCCACTGTCACGACCCTCGTCGGCGAGCTCTTGGCCGAGGGCGGTCGCCGCGTATTTTCGGGCGGCAACCTGGGTGAGCCGCTCTCGGATCACGCCGACGAGACCTTCGATTTCGTGGTCCTCGAGGTGTCGAGCTTCCAAATGGAGCGCGTCGCGAAATTCTCGCCGCGCGCCTCGGTGCTCTTGAACGTGACCCCCGACCACCTCGATCGATACGACTCGATCGACGACTACGCCAACGCCAAGGGCAACGCGTTCGTGAACCAAGGGCCCGCCGATCTGGCGGTCGTGCCCTTCGGCGACGACGTGTGCATCACGCAAGCAAAGCGCGGCAAAGGTCGAATCGCCACCTTCGGGACCGACCCGCGCGCGGACGTTCTCGTCACCGCCGCGCAGGTGCTCCACCGCGGGCTCGGCCATTCGTTCGCGCGCCACGAGTGGAAGCTCCAGGGGGAGCACAACGCCGCGAACGTGGCGGCGGCGCTCGCGATCGTGCTCGATCTCGGGGTCGAGGTCGACCACGTGAAGGCGGTCCTCGCGCGCTTCACCGGCCTTCCGCACCGGACCGAGCTCGTCCGCGAGCTCGCGGGAGTTCGCTATTACGACGACTCCAAAGGAACGAACGTGGGCGCGACGGTGACCGCGATCGTGGGGCTCGCCGAAAAGCGCTCCGTCGTGATCCTCGGTGGCAAAGACAAGGGCGGAAGTTACGCCCCGCTCGTCGACGTTCTGCGTGAACGAGCGCGCGCGGTAGTGCTCCTCGGTGAAGCGTCGGACGTGATCTCCGAAGCGATCGGCGACGTAGTGCCCAAGGTGCGCGCGACAACGATGGCCGAGGCCGTCGAGAAGGCTCGCACCCTCGCGACGCCTGGCGACGCGGTGCTCCTTTCGCCTGCGTGCTCGAGCTTCGACATGTTCCGCGACTACAAAGAACGCGGCGACGTATTTGCCAATGCCGTCCGCGCCCTCGGCGACGTCGCCACGGCAGGAGACACAAAGTGAACCTCCGCAACGTTCGCCGCGCCGCTCCGGTAGAGGCGGTGAAAAACTTGGTCTCCGCGCCGCTCGAAGCGCGACCGAACGAAGAGGCCTCGCAGCGCCCGGTCGACCTCGTGCTCGCGGCGACGGTCGTCGCGCTCATCGGCTTCGGCGTGGTCATGGTTTATAGCGCCTCTACCGTGCAGGGCACCACCCAGCACCACGACGCGCAGTTCTTCTTGAAGCGACAAGGGTCGTTCGCGATCGTCGCCCTCGCGCTCTTTTTCCTCACGAGCGTGATTGACTATCATCGCCTCTACAAGCTCACCTATCCGGTGCTCGGCTCGGTCGGTGTGCTTCTCGTGATGTGCGTCGCGGGTCTCGGTCACTCCGGTGGCGGTGCGACGCGCTGGCTCTCGGTCGGTCCCGTCCACATCCAACCGGCGGAGCTGGCGAAGCTCGCGCTCGTGAGCTGGCTTTCGTACTCCCTGTCCAAAAAGGCAGAGAAGGTAAAGACGTTCACGGTCGGCTTTTTGCCGCACTTGCTGGTCGCCGGCGTGTTCGTCGTGCTCTGCATGAAGCAGCCGGACTTCGGCTCCGCGGTGGTGCTCCTCCTCCTCACGTTCACGATGCTGTTCGTGGCGGGGGCGAAGGTAGGATACATCCTCGGCGCGACGATCATGGGCAGTGGTTTCGCCGTGCTCTCGATCGTGTCCAAGTCGTACCGCTATGCCCGTTATCTGGCGTGGATGGACATGGACGCGCACCGCCAAGACCTCGCGTATCAGCCGTTCCAATCGGTGATGTCGTTCGGCTCCGGCGGCACGTTCGGTCTCGGGATCGGGCGCGGGCTGCAAACCCTCTATCTCCCGGAGGCGCACAACGACTTCGTCGCTGCGATCGTGGGAGAAGAGCTCGGGTTCGTCGGGGTGCTCGCCCTCTGCGCGGTGTTCTTTACCCTCGTCGCGCGAGGTGTTCGCGCCGCGCTTCGTGCTCCCGACGACTACGGCAGCTTCCTCGCGTTCGGGATCTCGGCGATGTTCGGCATTCAAGCGGTGCTGAACCTCTCGGTCGCGCTCGCGATTCTACCCACCAAGGGCCTCACCCTCCCGTTCATCAGCTACGGAGGCTCGTCGCTCATCATGAACGCGCTCGCCGCCGGAGTGCTCCTCAACGTGTCGCGCCAGGGCGAGAAAAAAGCGATCTACGAGACGCCGGCCCCGCCCGAGGTCGCCTCGCGCCGCGCCGAGCCGGAAGAGGGCGAGGGCATGGACGAGCCCCTCTTGGACGCGCCGTCGTACGAGGGGGCGGAGTGACTCAAAACGTCTTCATTTGTGCGGGTGGCACCGGCGGGCACGTGTTTCCGGGGCTCGCCGTCGCCGACGCGCTCACCAGCGTCGCCGACGTGGAGTGCCGTTTCCTCGGCACCGCCAAAGGCCTCGAGTCCAAAGTGGTGACCGAACGAGGGTATCCCCTCGAGCTGCTCTCGGTCTCGCCGATGAAGGGCGGGGGGCCCGTTCGCGCGGCCAAGGGAGCGCTCTCGGTTTTGGGCTCGATGAGCTCGGTCGTGAAGCTCTTCCGCCGCCATTCGCCCAAGGTCGTCGTCTCGATCGGCGGTTATTCGGCGGGGCCGGCCGCGCTCGGAGCGATCGCGCTCGGGGTGCCGCTCGTCATCATCGAGCCGAATGCCGTCTCGGGGTTCACCCATCGTGTGCTCGCGCCCTTCGCCAAGCGCGCTTATGTCGCGTGGGACGAGTTCGCCGAGAAGTACGGGGTGAAGAAGTCGCGCGTGCTCGGGGTGCCGCTCCGGAGGGGATTCGCGCCGAAACCGTATGTCGCGGGTCCGTCCCGTCGTGTGCTCGTGCTCGGTGGGAGCCTCGGTGCGCAGGCCCTCAACGAACGATTGCCCCCCGCGCTCGGTCGCGTCCAAAAAGAGATCGGCGGTCTCGAGGTGGTCCACCAAACCGGGAAAGATCGCGCTCCCTTCGTGCGAGGTCTCTACGACCGAGCCGGGATCGCCAACGTTCGCTGTGTGCCCTTCGTCGAGGACGTCGCTGGCGAAATCGCGCAGTCCGATCTCGTGATCGCGCGCGCGGGGGCGGTGTCGGTCGCCGAGATCGCTTGTCTCGGGAGGCCGAGCTTGCTCGTGCCGTTCCCGTACGCGGCCGACGATCATCAATTGAAGAACGCGCTCCTCTACGAACGTCGTGGGGCGTGCCGTGTCCTCGTGCAAGAGCGCGCGACGGTGGAGCGGCTCGCGGCCGACATCAAGCTCGTGCTCGTCGACGACGGCCTCCGCGAGCGCATGGCACGCTCGGCCGCCAAAGCGGGGCGTCCCGACGCGGCGCTCGAGATCGCATGCGACCTCGTGGAGCTCTGCCAGCTACCGGTGCGGACACGTGACGGGAGGCCCGAGGGGCCGTTCGGGCGTCGAAGGGAGATTCACTGATGTTCCGCGGTCGGGTCAGAAGCGTGCACTTCGTGGGCATCGGTGGCATCGGCATGAGCGGCCTCGCCGAGATCTTGCGGACGATGGATTTCGAGGTCTCCGGCTCGGACCTCAAGGGCAACGACATCACGAAGCGCCTCGAGACGATGGGCGTCCGCGTCATCGTGGGGCACCGCGCCGAGAACGTCTCCGGTGCCGACGTCGTGGTCTATTCATCGGCGATCCTCCCCGACAACCCGGAGCTCGTGCGCGCCCGTGCGCTCGACATTCCCATCATTCCGCGCGGTGAAATGCTCGCCGAGTTGATGCGTGTAAAATACACGGTCGCGATCGCGGGCTCGCACGGCAAGACGACCACCACGTCGCTCGTCGCGACGGTGCTTCGCGCGGCGGGGCTCGATCCAACCGTCGTCGTCGGCGGCAAGGTGAACGCGCTCGGCTCGAACGCGCGTCTCGGGGCGGGGGACTTGTTCGTCGCCGAAGCCGACGAGTCGGACGGTTCGTTCTTGCGCCTCACGCCCACCATCGGGGTCGTCACCAACATCGACGCGGAGCACCTCGACCACTACGGATCGCACGCCGGGGTGAAGGACGCGTTCGTCGAGTTCGCGAACAAGATTCCCTTCTACGGTTTGTGTGTGCTCTGCATGGATCACCCGCACGTCCAAGAGATCGTGCCGCGGGTGGGGCGCCGGATCATGACCTACGGCATCTCGCGGCAAGCCGACTTTCGCGCGAAAAACGAGCAGTATCTCGGGTTTTCTACTCGCTTCGACGCCTTCAAGCGCGGCGAGCCGCTCGGGCAGTTCACGGTTCGGATGCCGGGCGCCCACAACGTGCTCAACGCGCTCGCGGTCATCGCCGTCGCGGACGAGCTCGAGGTCCCGCTCGACGTCGTGAAGGAAGCGATCGCGGGCTTTCACGGGGTGCAGCGTCGCTTCACGGTCGTGGGCCAGCCCACGATCGAGCGCGACGGCAAGAAGGGCGACGTGCTCATCATCGACGACTACGGGCACCACCCCGCCGAGGTCGAGGTCACGCTCGACGCCGCCCAACGCGGGTTCGAGCGTCGGGTCGTGGTCGCCTTCCAGCCCCATCGCTACACCCGCACGCGAGACCTCTTTCAGGAGTTCACCCGCGCCTTCAACAAGGCCGACGTGCTGCTCTTGACCGACGTTTATGCGGCCGGCGAGGCTCCGATCGCGGGCGCCACCGGCGAGCACCTCGCCCACGCCATTCGCGCCCACGGGCACAAGAACGTGACCTACGTCGGCGACAAGACGCAGGTCCCGTCTGCCCTCGAGAAAGTGGTTCGTCCCGGCGATATCGTGTTTGCGTTGGGCGCGGGCGACATCAACGCCCAGGTTCGCGAGCTCAATCGAAGGCTCGAAGCCGAAGGAACGCCCGCGTGACCATGCGCCCCTCGAACCGCAAAATTCCCCTCTCCGAGGTGCCCGAGGACGACGAGCTCCCCGTCGCCGACGCGGCTCCGCGCAAGAGGACGAGCTCGCGCGTGGCACCGAGCCCGAGCCCGCGCCCTGTTGCGGCGCCGCCTCCGCGGAGGGGGAGCCCAGGTTGGGCGAAGGTCGTCGCGTTCGGGCGCATCCTCTTCGGCGTCGTGCTCGTCGTCGGTCTCTCTGGCACGGTGGCCTATTCGGCTCGAAAATACGTGCGCGGGACCCCGCGCTTCGCCGTGAGCGAGATCGTCGTGACTGGCACGAAGCACCGTCAGCCGGACGAGGTGATCGCGCTCTCGGGCGTCGCCAAGGGCCGAAATGTCTTCTCGATCGATCTCGACGGCGCGCGCGCGCAGCTCTTGGCCGACCCATGGATCAAAGAGGCGCGACTCGAGCGTCGCCTCCCCGGCACCGTCACGATCGCGATCGAAGAGCGAAAACCCGCTGGCATCGTCGCCGCGGGCGACACCTACCTCGTCACCGCCGATGGTGAAATCTGGAAGCGCCTCGAGCCCGGTGATCCCACCGATCTCCCGATCGTGACCGGCCTCAGCGTGCAAATGATCACCGAGGATCGCAAAGGCGCAGAGGCCACCGTGCGTCGCGCCCTCGAGCTCGGGGCCGAGTACGATCGCACGTCGCTGTCGAAGCGCTCGCCCCTCCAAGAGGTGCACGTGAGCGGCAACGGAGCCACGTCGCTGGTGGTCGGGAAGAGCGCGCTCACCCTCGACCTCGGGGAAGCGCCGTTCCGTCGCAAGCTCGAACAGGCGAGCCGTGTCGTCGCCGAGCTCGACAAACGCGGCGCGAAGCCGGACGCGATCTTGCTCGACGACGAAGCGCGCCCCGACCGCGTCGTCGTTCGGATGCGGTAGTCGTAAGCGTCTGATTTTGCGAGGGAATCGTTCGGTTCACTCGCGGCTCGTGCGACCCCACCGGCGCCGTCGTGCTCGCCCGAGACGCACGAAAAAACGTGTCAGGGAATTTGGCCCCGCCGACGCCAGCGTGCGATTCCCGAGGGCAGGATGAGCACGCAAACTCTGCAAGGCGAAATCGTCGTCGGACTCGACATCGGCACCACCAAGGTGTGCGCGGTGGTCGGTGAGGTCGGCGAGGACGGGATCACGGTCCTCGGGGTGGCCCAGGTTCCGTGCCGCGGGCTCCGGAAGGGCATCGTCTCCAACATCGACTGGACGGTCCGCTCCATCAAGGACGCGATCGAAGCCGCGCAGACGATGGCGGGGGTCGAGATTCGCACCGTCTACGCCGGAGTCGCGGGGAGCCACATTCGCTCGCAGCCCTCCGATGGCGTCGCGGCGATCGCAGGCGGCGAGGTGACCCGCGCCGACGTGGAGCGTGTCCTCGAAGGCGCGCGCGCGATCCCGGTCGACGCCGACCGCCAAATCCTCCATGTGCTCCCCCGCGAGTACACCGTCGACATCCAAGACGGCATCCGCGATCCGATCGGGATGAGCGGCGTGCGCCTCGGCGCGAAGGTGAACCTCGTCACCGCCGCCACGAGCTGCGTCCAGAACGTGATCCGCTGCGCAGAGCGCTGCGATCTCGTCGTCGCCGACGCCGTCCTCGAGTCGCTCGCGAGCGCCGAAGCGGTGCTGAGCGAGGACGAAAAGGAGATCGGCGCGGCCGTGATCGACATCGGCGGCGGCACGACCGACGTCATCCTCTACGTCGACGGAGGGATCGCGCACACGTTCGTCATTCCCGTCGGTGGAAACAACATCACGAGCGACATCGCCGCCGGCCTTCGCACCCCGATGGCGGAAGCGGATCGTTTGAAGCAAAAACACGGCTGCGCGCTCGGCCGGATGGTGTCCGAGGACGAGGAGATCGAGGTCCCCGGCGTCGGTGGCCATCAGCCCCGCCGCACCGCTCGCCGCGTGCTCTCCGACATCATCGAGCCGCGCGTCGAAGAGATGTTCGCGGTCATTCGCAAGCGGATCGAGGACACCGGGCTCCTCGAGCAGCTCTCTGCCGGCGCGATCCTCACCGGTGGCGCGGTGCTCCTCGAGGGAATGCCGGAGTTCGCCGAGGAGATCCTCGGAATGCCGGTTCGGCTCGGATACCCGACTGGCGTCCGCGGCCTCACCCAGCTCGTGCAGGGCCCGCAATACGCGACCGCGCTCGGGCTCGTGAAGTACGGCGCACAAGCGATCGCGGACGCCGAGAACCGCGCCCCCTCACCCCCCGTTTCGCTCATTCGTCAAAAGGTGTCCGCCAAGCGGGCGCAGGTCGTCGAAGAAGAGAAGGACGAGGCGCCCAAGCCGCAAGGCAACAAGATTTGGGAGTGGCTCAAGGCCGCTTTCTGACGAGCGGATCACGCGGATTCTCGCGGCGAAGCAAGTGTCCAATGTAGGACAAAACTTTGCCGAAGATTTGAGACGAGAATCCAAACGACTGTAAAGAAGTAGGAATAAGGACGCTGCCGTCCGAACCCGGGAAGAGGCGCCCGGTTCGAATGGCAAGTCCGCGCGAAGGCGAGAGCCGCGCGTGACTGACGATTAGGACCAAGGGGGACTGTCCCCTTCCGGGAGGCTACGGTCATGAGTTTTTCCATCGAGTTCGCGGACGAGTCGCAGGAGTACCAGGCGCGCATCAAGGTGATCGGCTGCGGCGGCTCCGGCGGCAATGCGGTCAACACGATGATCAATTTCGGCCTCGAAGGGGTCGAGTTCATCGTCGTCAACACCGACGTCCAAGCGCTCAACGCCAACGCGGCGCCGACGAAGCTCACGATTGGCCAGAACATCACGAAGGGCCTCGGCGCGGGCGCCGATCCCGATCGCGGTCGCAAAGCCGCCCTCGAGGACGTGCAGCGCATCAAGGAGCTCATCGCCGGCGCCGACATGGTGTTCATCACCGCCGGCATGGGCGGCGGCACCGGCACCGGAGCGGCCCCGATCATCGCGCAAATCGCGCGTGAAGAGGGCGCCCTCACCGTCGGCGTCGTGACCAAGCCGTTCCTCTTCGAGGGCCGTCAGCGCTCGCGCCGCGCAGAGCAGGGCCTCGCCCAGCTCTCGGAGCAGGTCGACACCCTCATCACAATCCCCAATCAGAAACTGCTCATGATTGGCGACGAGGACCTCACCTTCATCGACGCCTGCCGCAAGGCCGACGAAGTGCTCTATCAGGCCGTCAAAGGCATCAGCGACCTCATCACCCAGAGCGGTATCGTGAACGTCGACTTCGCCGACGTGAAGACCGTCATGAGCAACATGGGCCGCGCGCTCATGGGAACCGGCATCGCGAAGGGCGCGAACCGCGCGCGTATGGCCGCCGAAATGGCCATCTCGTCGCCGCTCCTCGACGACATCTCGGTCGACGGCGCGACTGGCGTGCTCATCAACGTGGTCGGCGGCTCCGACCTCAAGATGCGCGAAATCCAAGAGGCGGCCTCGCTCATCCAAGAGCAGGCGCACGAGGACGCGAACATCATCTTCGGCGCGAGCATCGACGAGAACCTCGGCGAGAACCTGAAGGTCACCGTCATCGCGACCGGCTTCGACTCGATCGAGCGCGAGCGTGAGGCGGAGTCGCAAGTGCACTCTTCGCGCCCGAGCCAAGCCCCGCAGACGGTCTCGTCGTTCGCGCCGCGCTCGACCTCGTCGTTCGCTCCCGCGCCGCGCACGAGCCAGCCGCCGGACATGATCCCGGCGCTCTCGACGCGTCGCACGCAGCCGGCCGCACGAGAGTCCCACGGCAGGGACTTCCAAGCGGCGGCGGCCCCCGACTCGCGCATGTACCCGGGCTCGCAGCCCCGAATCGCCGTGCGCGAGCGCGCCCC
>JAAFHV010000017.1:26438-61283 GCA_013297655.1 Myxococcales bacterium
CCCGCGTTCGACAACGACTGGGACGTGCCCGCCTTCCAGCGCAAGGGCCAGTGATCCGCTCGACCATCGTTCGGAGGCTCGCTACGCTCCGAATCGATGGGAGAGGCGAGCCCCTATCGAACCGCTGAGGACAAGACGACCGGTCTGTCCGAAGAAGAGCGCGGTCGTATCATCGCCGAGATGATCGCCGCGCGCGCGGGGAGGGCCGAGGAACGAGAGGAGCAGCGTCGAAAGCTGCTCCGCCCCGCGGTCGTCGTCGCGAGCGTGGTGTTCGGTGGGACGGTCGTCGCGCTCGTGCTCGTGAACGAGATGTGGAGCTCGCTCTCCGTCGCCGTCGGTTTCGTGTCGATCGCGGCCCTCGCGGCGTGGAACCGGAGCCGGCTTCGGTCGCGCTGACGTCACACGTGGACGACAGCGGTTCCGAGCGCGGCCGCTTCGCGCAGCACCGTCGAGAGACCCTCTTCTTCCGACGCGAACGCGAGCGCGTCGGCCGCCGCGATCCACGCGAGCGCTTCCGGGTGCGTCGTCTTTCCTACGAAGCGGGTCGGCACCGAGAGGCGCGCCGCGAGACGGGTCAGCTTCGCGCGTTCGGGGCCGTCGCCCACGACGACGAGCTCGGCGTGCTCCCCGTGCTTGCGCCGCTCTGCCACGTGGTAAAGCACGCGGTCGACCCTTTTTTTCTGCACCAAACGGCCCACGCTCACGTAGAGCGCGCCCAGCTTGAGCCGTCGCTCTTCGACGTCCTCCGAGGCGATCGCGGGCAAGTCCAAGGGCGGAGGGACCACCTTGGCGACGCGGAGCACTTCGGCCGCGACCGCGTGTGACACGCGCGCGACGAGCGAATCGAGCAGCGACTCGGAGACGAACCGCCAGGTCTCCGCCCGCGCCGCGAGCGAGCGAACCACAGCCTCGCGGGCGACGGAGGGCAGCTTGGTGAGGAGGCGCACGTCGCCACCGTGCGACACGATTTCGAGCGGTGACGTGCACGCCGTCGCGATCGGGAGCGCAGAGGGGAGCGCCCAGTGCGCCACGATACGATCGAAGCCCCCGCGCCGGACCAATACACGTGCATGGTTCACGAATCGCGCGACGTCGACCACGCGGAGCGGCTGCGCCCGGAGGCGCGCCACGACCCCGGGCCAACCGAAGGCGCCCCCCGGTCGCGGCGAGATCACCTCCACGTCGTGCCCTTCGTTCCGCAAGGTGGTGACCTCGGCGAGGACGAAGTGACCGCTCGGGTCGCCCAGGGACTCCGGGTAGCTCGTGGTGACGACGGCGATACGCAAGCGAAAAGCGCCATTAGCGAAACGCCGCGGAAGAACCAAGGAAAAACGCGACGCACAGCGTGACCGCGCGTCACGACAGGACCCCATGTTCGGCGCGAAACCGCGGCGCCGTTCTGCTAATGGTCCGGCATGGTCGCGTCCGAAAAAGAGGTCAAAATCGAGGGCCGTGTCTTCTACGTCACCGAGTCGCAGGACGACCTCGTCGCCCAGCTCGAAGGCAAGACACTCGCTTACGATCCGGCCCGCGCTCTCGTCTCCAACATCTCCACCGACGAGCTCACTCCCGGGTGGGTTTGTTATTACTACGACGAGACGCTCGGCCGTTATTGCCTGGTCGGTCTTCGCGGCGGCAAAATCGGGAAAGACGCGATCAAGAACGGTGGCTTCGGCGTCATCGTGAGCGGTATCTCCAAGGGCTGCGGCTCGAGCCGCGAGACGGCGCCCTACAGCGAGCTCGTTTGCGGGGTGAAGCTCGTCATCGCGAAGAGCATCGAGAAAATTTACCGCCAGAACGCGCAGAACATCGGGCTCCTCACGAGCACCGATTTTGGTCTCGTCGAGCGCATCGAGCGCGGCGAGAGCATCCCGATGAGCGAGTTCACCAAGGGCCTCGACGCGATCAGCGCCGGCATCGTCGAGCACGGAGGCCTCTTCGCTTACAACCGCGCGCGCCTCGCCGGCGAGGTGTCCCCCCCGCTCGTCGAGACCCCCGCCCGTCCCCTCACGTTGTGCGAGAAAATCCTCGCCGCCCACGTCATCGTCGACGCCAAGGCCGGCAAGATTGGCGTACCTGCCGTCACCCCCGGTGACGCGTTTTTCGCCCGCGCCGATGTACGCTTCAGCCACGAGTACGTCACGCCGATGGCCGAGTCCCTCTTCGTCAAGGAGATGGGCAAAGACGCCAAAGTGACCGACCCGGAGAGCGTCTTCGCGTTCCGCGATCACCTCACCTTCCTCGACCTCGTCATGCCGAAGGCCCACCGCGACATGGGCCTCAAGGAGCAAGCGGAGGAGCTCGCGACGGTGCAGGAGTCGTTCACCAAGCGGCAGGGCGTGCGCCTCTACGGCGAGGTCCATCGCGACGGAAAGCTCGTCGGCTCCGAAGCGATTTGCCACAACAAGGTCATCGAGGAGATCGCGCTCCCCGGGCAGCTCGTCATGGGCACCGACTCGCACACCTGCATGGCCGGCGCGCTCGGTTGCTTCGCGTTCGGGGTCGGCAGCACCGACATGGCCAACGCGTGGTTCACGAAAGACGTCCGCGTCACCGTCCCGGAGACCGCCCGCTTCGTGCTCCGCGGGGCGATGAAGCGTGGGGTGTGCGCGAAAGACGTGATGCTCCACATCCTGTCGCAGGAGTTCTTTACCTCTGGCGCCGGTATCGGAAAAGTCTTGGAGTTCTCGGGAGATGGCGTCAAGGGCCTCTCGCTCGACGAGCGCGCGACGCTCACGAACATGGCGGTCGAGGCGGGCGGCTTCACGGGCATCATCGAGGCCGACGAGGTCGTCGTCGAGTACCTCGTCGCCCAGCGTGGGCTCGAGGCCGAAGCGGTCCGCGCGCGAATCGTGAAAGCCGACGAGGGCGCCACGTACCTCGCCACGTTCGACGTCGATCTCTCCGCGATCGTGCCGATGGTCGCGACCCCCGGCGATCCGCGCAACGGTGTGCCTCTCACCGACCTCGCGAACAAGGTCGGCCACGACGTCCCGGTGAACATCGCCTACGGCGGCTCGTGCACCGGCGGCAAAAAGGCCGACATGGACATGTACGCGGAGGTCCTCGCCGCCGCGATCGCCAAGGGCAAGCGGGTGAAAGAGGGCGTGCACCTCTACATCCAGTTCGGCTCCCAAGACATCCGCCGCTACGCCGAGAAGAAGGGCTACCTCGAGATCTTCGCCAAGGCCGGGGCCGAGCTGGTCGATCCCTCCTGCGGCGCCTGCATCAAGGCCGGTCCCGGGGTCAGCGACTCGCCCGACCAGGTCACGGTGAGCGCGATCAACCGCAATTTCCCGGGCCGCAGTGGCCCCGGCAAGGTGTACCTCGCGAGCCCGCTCGTGGTCGCGGCGAGCGCCATCGTCGGCCGTATCGCGTCGCCAGAAGAGATCTGAGCCACAAATCGACGGGCGAGCCCTTCGCCTCCGGCCCGATTCGCGGTAAAGGCCCGTCCTTCGAGAAAATGCAGATGGATACCATTCAAACGAACGCGTTCGTGGTGCTCGACTACATCCTGAAGGACTCCGATGGCGACGTTGTCGACCGGAGCGACGAGGCGGAGGGCGAGCCCATTCGCTACGTGCACGGCTACGGCATGCTCGTGCCCGGCCTGGAGGCGCGCCTCCCTGGGTTGAAGAGCGGCGAATCGAAAGAGATTCAGGTCCCCGCCGCGGAGGCGTTCGGCGACTACGACGAAGAGCTCGTTCTCCAGGTCGAGCGTGGGGAGCTTCCCGATCCGAAAGCGGTCGCCGTCGGTGACGAGCTGGTGGCGGAGTCGCCCGAGGGGGAAGAGGCCGTCATGCACGTGCTCGAGGTCCACGACGACTACGTCGTGGTGGACGCGAACCACCCGCTCGCGGGGGTCGATCTCATCTACTCGATCACCGTTCGTGAGCTGCGCGCCGCGACCGAAGAAGAAATCGAGAAGGCCGCCCGCGAGCTCGAAGAGGGCGAAGACGGCCACGTCCACGGCCCCGAGTGCGGCCACGATCCCCAGCTCGTGAGCCTCGGAACCAAGCTCTCGAACTAGAATTTCCCGTCCCTTGCAACGTCGGCCGTTTTTGCGCTAGGGCGCAGATCTCCGCGCCGAAGCCCCCGAAAGAGATCCATGAGCACCAAGACCATCTCCGCGTTCGACCTCGACATCCGCGTCCGCGAGCGGAACATCAAGAGCGGCACCTTGAGCGAGAAGGACCTGGAAAAGTTCCTCGGAGGCCTCCCGGACCTCGCTGACGCCGCCGAGCCGGTCTCGCTCGCTCAGCCCGCGCTCGCCGCCGAAGACGACGACGGCGCGGACGATCTCGACGACGAGGAAGACGAAGAAGACGACGAGCCCGAGGCCGTCGCTGCCCCTGTCGCTGTCGCTGCCCCTCCGGCTCCTGCCGCCGAGCCCGCGCCCGCGCCGGCTGCCGAGGCGACCGAAGAGCCGAGCGCGTCGTGAGCCAGGACGAGCTCCCGCACATCGACTTCCCCACGTTCATGTTGTCGCTCAGCGAAGCGGCGCACATGCACCTCGGGGAGACGCCGAACGAAGATGGCAAAATCGAGCGGAATTTGCCGCTCGCGAAGCAGAACATCGATCTCCTCGGCCTCCTCGAAGAGAAGACCAAGGGCAACCTGACCGGCGACGAAGAGCGCCTCCTCAGCCAGATCTTGTTCGACGTGCGTACGCGCTACATGGAGCTCACCAAAAAATGAGCCCGCGCCTGGGCACCCGCCCAGGCGCGTTCGCCCTCGCGTTCGCCCTGTTTTTCCTGAGTCTCGTCGCGGGCTCGGCGTGCAGGGAAAAGGAAGATCCGAAGCCACCAGCGCCTTCGGTCTCTCTCCCTCTCGCGCCGCCCCCGCCCACCTCCGGCGACGCCGACGGCTCCTCCTCGCGCACGTCGCCTTCGCCATCGGTCGTGTCGCTCCCTAGCTTCGCGCCGATCGTGAAGAAGGTGGATCCGAGCGTGGTGACGATCATGACGGCGATCGCTGCCGACGCGCGCCATCGCAAGGGCGGACACGGCGTCGGCACGGGCTTCTTCGTCGAGGCGGGCGTCGTGGTCACCAACGCGCACGTCATCGATACCGGCACAATCACGGTGCGCCTCGCGGACGAGCGCGAGCTCGAGGCGAAGGTCGTCGGGAAGGACGTGCGCACGGACATCGCGCTGCTCTCCGTGGACGTGAAGGACATGCCCCTCGCCTCCCTCGGGGACTCGGACGAGGTCGACGTCGGCGACTGGGTGCTCGCGATCGGAAACCCCTTCGGGCTCTCGCACACCGTGAACGTGGGCATCGTCAGCGCGAAAGGCCGGACCCGCGAGGATGTGCCCCTCGATCCTTCCGGCTACTACGATTTTCTTCAGACCGACGCTTCCATCAACCCAGGAAACTCGGGCGGTCCGCTCGTCGACCTGCGCGGTCGGGTGGTGGGCATCAACACCGCCATTCGTGGCGGAGGCGCGCAGGGCATCGGGTTCGCGATCCCGATCAACATGGTGCGCGAGCTGATGCCGAAGCTCCTCCGGTTCGGCCGCATCGTGCGCTCGTCGCTCGGCGCCACCACCCGCGAGCTCCGCGAAATCTCGAAGGCCGAGCGGGAGAGCTGGAAAATCCCGGCGGAAGTGAAGGGGGTCGTCGTCGACCAGGTCGAGCCCGGCGGGCCCGGATACGAAGCGGGGCTGACCCCGGGAGACGTGATCACGGCCTTCCAAGGGCGCGCCATCGAGCGTGGGGCGCTGCTCCGGTGGCTCGCGAGCTCGGCGGGGGTGGGCCAGATCGTGAGCGTCCAAGTGACCCGCGCCGGCTCCACGAAGGAGCTGAAGGTGCGGCTCGGCGAGCTCGTCGAGCCGCGGGACCCCAAGGTCGTCGGGCCCGAGCGTGCCCCTTTACACTGAGTCATCGGCGCCCCACCCTGAAGGAGATTTGCGCGGCGGGGGTCGTCGAAACGTACTAGCTTGGAGTCGCGGCTCATGACGGCAACGCCTCCCGAGACTCCCGAGTCCAAGGGGGAGCCCCCCCGAACGAACTCGGCGCTATCCGAGGATTCTACGCGCGCCTCCGAAGCCTCGGAGCAGGCTCCGCCGCGTGGAACGGACGGTTCCTCACGCCAAACCGAAGCGCCGGACGAGGCGGCGGTTCGCGCGCGTCCGAAGATGCCGGTTCGCGCCCTGAATACGGGCCCTCACGATGCGTCCAATGCAAAGCTAGCCCGCATCAAGGAAGCCGAGGAAGATCGTGAGCTCATCGCGCGCGCACAGGAAGGTGACAAGGCAGCGTTCCGACGACTCGTCGAACGCCACCAGCGCCGCGCGTTCGCGATCGCTCTCTCCCTCGTCCGCGACGAAAACGACGCCCGCGAGCTCGTTCAAGACGCGTTTCTCCGGGTGTTCAAGGGCCTCGGAACGTTCCAGGGTGGCTCTTCGTTCTTCACCTGGCTCTACCGCATCATCACGAACCTCAGCATCGACCTCATCCGCAAGCCGGGTCGCCAGCTCGTGGAGCTCGAGCCCTCCCGTGTGGACGCGGACGACGCTCGCGACGCGGAGTATCCGCTCGTCGCTCGGATCGACGGCGCCGACCCTATCGACGTGGTCCGCCGCCGCGAAATCGCGGCCCGTCTCAAGATCGCTCTCGATGCCCTGCCGCCCTACCACCGGGGTGTCATCGTGATGCGCGAGATCGAAGGCCTCAGCTACGAAGAGATGGCACAGGCCATGAATGTGTCGAAGGGCACGATCATGAGCCGCCTCTTCCACGCCCGCCAAAAGCTGCAAAAAGCGCTTTCCGATTGTTACGGGGAGCAGATCGACGGCCCGATTCGCACGCGCGCCGCCGAACAAGAAGATTCCCCCGAGCCCGAAGCCGAGGTGGAGCGCGACTCCGACGGCGAAGAAGAACAGCGAGGCATGCCATCATGAGCCTTCCCGGATCCGACTTTCTCATCCTCCAGGCGTACGCCGACGGAGAGCTCGAGGGGACCGAGTTGGCCGCCGCGGAGAAGCTCGTCGCCGAGAACGCCGACGCCCGCGCCTTCGTCGAGTCGCTCGTCGTGTTGGGCTACGGCGTTCGCGCCGCGCACGAGCTCGAACCACTTCCCGCGATCGACCTCACCTCGGCCGTCATGGGCAAGCTCGAAGCCGAGCCAGTCGCGCAAGTGCGGCCCGCCGCTTCGGTCACCAGCCTCGCCGCTCAGCGCGAGCGTCGCGCCCAGAAATCGCAAGTCGTGGTGATGATCGGGGCGCTTGCCCTCGCGGCCGCGGGAATTCTCTATCTCCGGGGTCGCGGTGAAGAAACGCCGAAACCCGAGGTCGCGAGCGTGGTCCCCACGCCGAGCGCGAGCGGGGTCGAGGTCTCCAACATCGATTCGAGCGGCGACAAGAACGTCTCTGTCTTTTACTTGCCGGCTTCGGGCGGGAACGCCGCCTCGAGCGTCGTCGTATGGATCGACGAAAAAGGAGCTCCCTGATGCGCGCGATGACTCGCAGGAACCTTCTCGCAGCCGCGCTTTTTGCGTCGGCGTCGCTCGGCGCAGGTGCCGCGCTCGCGGCGGGGGCGACGAAGGTCCGCGCCGAGGTGATGGTCATCCACGCCACGAAGGGCCCGGCGAGCAGCTACGACGCGCGCATCGGCGACGTGTCGCGCCTCAAAGAGCCCCCGTTCGATTCCTTCAACACCTACAAGCTCCTCGACAAGCAGACCCTCGATCTCGACTCGGGAAAGAACGGCAGCGTCGTGCTCCCGAATGGTCGCACGTTGCAGGTCTCGTACGCGGGCCTCACGGCGGATAGCCGCCACGACGTCTCGGCATCCATCAGCCAGCCCGATGGCCAGTCGTACCTCAAGCTGCTTCGTGTCTCGGCGTCACTCGGGCAGACGTTCTTCGTCGCGGGTCAGTCGTACCAGGGTGGCAACTTGGTGCTCGCGATCACGCTCCGTTAGCGTTCGTCAGCGACGAACGGGCTTGCGACGAACCGCGTCGCCGTAGCGCACCGACGAGGGCGCTAGGCGGGTCGCGGTTTCGTCTTTTGTCGGCCGCTGGCCGGGAAGTGGGGAGGGGAGATCGAGCGTTAAAAGAAGGCCGTGGATTCGCCTTCCCTCGAACCTTCATGGTAAGCCCGAGAGAGTCCCGAGGTCGCTCGCGTCGCATGAAAAAGCCTGGTCACGTCTCCGTCGAGGTTCCCGAGGACGACTCTCCCCCCTGGGGCAAAGTCGGAGTCATCGCCGTCATTGGTTTCGTGGTCGGGGTCGCCTGGCCCAAGCTCACTGGCGTGAAGCTCGGGCCCAACGCGCCGAGCGAGTCCACCGCCGCGCCCGCCGTCGCGAGCCAACGTGCACCCGAGGCACCTCACGAGGTCGCGCTGTCTGCGGCTACGGTGCAGGGCAAGCCTGGCGCCTCGCAGGCCGCTCCCGCGCAACCCGCTCCCGCGAAGCCCGCGGGGGTCGCCGTCACCGTCGGACACGGGGCCGTGATCTCGTGCAAGACCGCGGATGGAGACAAGAAATCGGGCGGCAAGGAGTGCGGTGTCTCGGGGTTCGACGGGGTCGCGATGCCGCGCCTCCAGAACCTCGCGCAGTGCACCGCCGCCGCTTCGGCGCAGGGGAAGCTCTCGGCCGTCTTCACGCTCGACTACGCCGGTGGCCGCATGGACATGAGCATCGGCAAGTCGTCGACGGTAAAAGACAGCGACGCGTTCCTCACGTGCATGCGGACCGAGTTCAACGGCGTGGTTCTCAAGGGCATCCCGCACGAGCACCCTCGTTACGTGGTCGCCTACTCGGTCGGGTTCGAGCCGAAGGAAGCGGGAAAGCCCGAAGCTCCTGCCGCCGCCGCGAACACGCCGCCACCGAAGGACGACGCCAAAGGCGATCACGCTTCTGCGCAAGTCACGTGGGAGACGGCGCTCGTGCGCGACCAGCCGAAGACCGGCGCCGTCGTGGCCAGGTTGCCGCGCGGAACGAAGGTGACGACCACCTCGTCGCGCGACGGCTGGTTCAAGGTGAGCTGTCCCGAGGGCGAAGGCTGGGTCTACCGTGGCGCGATCGGGCGCTGAGCCTGCCGTTCGCCGACGATACACTCGACACTCAAGCGCGCGCGGTCTCGAACTGGCGGCGAGATGTTCGTGGAGATCGCACGTGAGCGGTCATTCGTCGTCGCGGAGCTCGAACGGAGCGCGCCTCGTGCGACCTTGATCGTCGACCGCGAGGAGCTCTTCGACCTTCTTTTGTGCGGCGTCGAGCTTCTCCTGAGAGCGAGCGGAGAGACGCACGCCCTCCTCGAAGAGCTGGAGCGACTCTTCGAGCGGAATGTCGCCGCGCTCGAGCCGGGTGACGATCTCGGACAGCCGCTTCATGGTGCCCTCGAACGACTCGGCGGACGGAGCAGAAGCAGAGGTGGGAGCGGCGTCGCGACCTTGGCTCATGGGCGATCTTTCGGAAAACGAGGGGCGAGGAGGAGGCGCGTGTCGCCGGGCGGCACCGATGGGACGAGAGCGTAACCGTCGGGATCGAACGCGACGACGATGGTCTCGCCGTTCGAGCCGAGGAGGAGCCCGGTATAGCCCGATTCGGCGGGGGCTTGGCCATCGGGACCGCTCACGCGGAGCCATGCGCACTCGTCGGCTTCGCCGCGCGTGACCGGGATCGTGACCCCGTCGTTCGCGCGCCGTGCGACGAAGCGGACCTCGGGGCTCGGATCGAGGCGCGCGGCGAGAGCGAGCGTGTCCTTGCGCACCTTCGCGTCGCTGTCGCGGGTACGGGCCGCGAGCGCGCGCACGAGCCAGAGCCGCTCGCGTGAATCGGGTTCGTAAGCGTACGCCGCGGCGAGCCGGCCGGACACGTCGCGGACCTTGCTCTCGGAGAGCCCGAGGAGGGCGTGGGCGCGGACGATGGGCGTGCGTGAAGCGAGGAGACTCTTCAGCTTTTCGCTCGGCTCTTCCTCCGAGCGGCGCGCGAGGGCGTAGGTCGCGAGCGCTGCCTCGGGGGCCCCCGATTCGGCGCGATCGACGAGGAGCGGCGAGGGCACGATCCCCGAGGGATCGCCGGTCGCGAGCGCGGCGAAGAGCGCGGTGCGCGCGGCGCCGTCTTTTTCGACGACGGCGAGGCGGAGCATGGTCTCGCGCTGGCTGTCGTCGAGCTTTCCGCGTGCGCCCATCGCCGCGGCGGCGCGGACCTCGGGGGCGTTGTCCTTGAAGAACCTCTCCGGCGAGGAGAGCCCTGTCGACACGAGGCCGAACGCGCCGACGGCTCGGGCCGCGGGGGTGGGGTCCACCGCGAGCGCACGCAGCGTGTCGTCGGCCTCGGAGATGCGCGGCGCGCCGCGAAGCACCCGAAGCACGTAAGCGCGCGCGCCGAGACGCTTCACCGCCGACGACCGAAGCATCGCCACGATCCACGGATCGACGTGCGGACTTCGTGAACGGCCGAGGGCTTGCGATGCTTCGCTCTCGACCGTCTTGTCGAGCACGAGGCTCCCGATCGCCTTCGCCGCGGCGACCGAGCTGCAGCGAGAGAGCGCGGCGATCGCGGCGAGGCGTTCGCCATAGACGGGGTGCGAAGCGGCGCGTGCGCCGACGAGCTTCACGAGCTCGTCGTTCTCCGCGAGGTGCACGAGCTCGACCGCGAGCGGCGCGGTGCCCTCGTCGGCGAAGAGCGCCTTGAGCGCAGGCGCGGCGTCCTTCGATGTGAGCGCGACGAGGGCTTGGGCCGCCGCGACGCGGAGCGCGGGGCTCGGATCTTTCACGAGCGCGCGCGCGGGCTCGAGCGCGCGCGCGTCGCCCTTCTGCGCGAGCGTGACGAGGGCGAGGGCCTTGGCGCGTGGATCGGACGACGCTAGCGCGAGGAGGAGGACGTCAGCGGACCGCAGATCTTCGGTCTTCGCGACGGCGGCGAGCACCGCGGGAGAGAGTGCCGCGGCGGGCCCGAGCCCACGAATGGTGGCCGGTGGCGCCGACGCGAGCGCCTTCGTCGCGGCGTCCGTGCCGACGCTCTGCGCCCGCACCGCCGCGAGCAACGCCTCCATCGCCGAGCCCACTCCGCTTCGTGCGAGCGCGAGGGCGGCGGTGGCGCGGGCGAGCTCGAAGCGCGCGTGCGGGTCCGACTCGTCGTTGCCGTAGAGCCGCGCGGTGCTCGTTTGCACGTTCATGATGCTCACGAGCGCGGCGCGAGGGCCGTCTTCCGCGGCGTGCGAGGCGAGCGCGCGCGAGACCTCCAGCAGCGCCCTCGCGTCGGTGCGCACCTGAGCGTTCGACTCGGCCTGGGAAGCGAGCAGCGCGATCGCTTCGGGGGTGCCTTGTTCTGCCGCGCGACGGATCCCACGCAGACGATCCTCGGGGGAGCTCGCGCGGAGCAGCCGCTGCACGAGCTCCATTCCGAACCGACCGCGCAGGTTCGCGGGTGCAGCTTCCGGCGTCGCGGCGGGCTCGCTCGGGCGCACGCGCGGCTGGGCGTTGGAAGGACCGCTCGCGCCGAGGGCGACGAGCACGGTGGCGACCCCGAGCCCTCGTATGCACGCACGCCTCGCTCGTGTGATCACCTCTCGAGAGTAGTGCAGCGGCGCCGAGATAGGACCAAAGATCGCGCACCGGACACAGCGCACCAAGCGCACACCTTCGCGGAACGAGGATGGCGCCTGAGTGTCTTAAGTAATGGAAATGATTATTGTTTCTTTGGCGCTACCGGAGCCGCGAGCGGTGCCGCGGGCTTCGGCGTGGCGGGCTTCGGTGGCGTCGCGGGAGGAGGCGGCGTGCCGGCGGTGGAGCGGACCACGAGCGCGACGTTCGGATCGCCGGAGGCGGGGGCCTTCGCCGACTCCCACGCGAGCGTCTCGACGGCGCCATCGCGCGGCGTGAAGGACGCGATCGTCGACTCGAGCGCGAGCGCGCGCGCCATCGCGACGTCGGTCGCACGTGCGGGATCCTTGCCTTGTGGCCGGACCGCGATCGCAAGAGACCACGAGGGATGCGCCTTCAGAGCGGCCGCGATGGCGCGCGCGGTCGGGAGGCTCTTCGCATCGAGCCCTCCTTGCGCCTCGTTGCCCGTGAAGACGAACGGACTCGCGACCTTGATCGCGAGCTTCGTGTCGTCGACGACGAGGAGAGGCTTTCCACCTTCGTCCGCGCAGCCATCGTCGTCCGCGACGCCGTTCCACGTCTCGGCTTGGCCGACGCACTTGTCGCCGTCCTCGTCGTCGAAGGTGTCCGCGTCTGCGTCGACCGCGGGGCAGCCGTTGCGCTTCGGGTTCGCCTTCGTGATGCCCGCCTCGTTGGGGCACATGTCCGCGCCGTCGAGGATGCCGTCCTTGTCGTTGTCGACCTCGGGGCAGCCGTCCTCGTCCTCGAAGCCGTCTTTGTCCTCGGCCTGGTCGGGGCACTTGTCGATGTCGTCCGACACGCCGTCGCGATCGGCGTCGACGAGCGGGCACCCGTTCTTCGACGGGTCGTCGCTCCGAACGCCGCGGAGGTCGGGGCACTTGTCGACGTCGTCGGGGACCTCGTCCTTGTCACGATCGGCCACCGGACAGCCGTTTCGCCTTGGATCGCGGCTCTCCACACCGGCGACGCGCGGGCACGCGTCTTCCTTGTCGACGATGCCGTCGTCGTCGTCGTCGATTTCGGGGCAGCCGTCCTCGTCCTCGAAGCCGTCGCGATCCTCGGGGATCTGACGGCACTGATCGACGTCGTCGGGGACCTTGTCTTGGTCTTCGTCGTGCGACCGGGGGGACCAGCCGAGCTGCACGATCCCTCGAAACGACGGCACGCCGATCGCATCGGTGAGCCCGATGTCGACGCCGCCGACGAAGTAGACGTCGCGCGAGCGACCGATGTCGACACGATCCGAAATCGCGAGCATCGCAGGGGAAAGTGGAGTGCTCCGTGCGTCTCCGGCGCCGAACGGAGCGACCGGGCCAGCCGGGATCGCGCCGTGGAGCGAGAGCTCGAAGCGCTGACGGCCGGAGGTGTCGAGCTTGAAGATGGTGGGGCGAACCGTGAGGCTGATCGTGTAGGGAATTTCGTCCCCGAACGTGGAGCCGCCGAGGCGCTCTTCTGGCCAGGTGCGTCGCTCGGTGCGGACCTTGTACCCGAGACTTCCGGAGACCTCCGCGAGGATGAACGAGTAGCTCGCGAGCACTCGCGCGAGCGCGGTCGCCGAGCCCTCGCCGACAAAGGCCTCCCGATTGCCGGTCGGCAGCGTGAGGTTCGCGAGCGCCGCGAGGCCGAACCCGCCGTCGCGGTTCTCGATGATGCTCGCTTTGCCGAACATGGTGAGATCGCCGAGCGCCGAAGTGGGCACCCGCGACGTGGTGGACACCGACGCAGGCAACGACGAGCTGCCCTCCTGCGCGAGCACGAGCGGCATCCCGAGGCCGAAAAAGCCGCGCGAGCCGAGGCCGAGGCCACCGACGAGGTCGAGCCCGAGCTGGTTCTGCACCGGCACGTAACCCGTGTCTCGCTCGCGCGAGAGCACGACCGAACGGTGGGAGTACGCGAGGCTCGCGCCCACGTTCCACTGCCACGCGCCGGGCGTGTTCACGGGCTCGTAGACGAGAGACGACGCAGGGTCCGCCGAGGGACGAAACGTCCGAGCGTCGAACGAAGGAAGCGGCGCTTGGGCCGACGCGACCTTCGCGGTCGAGAGGGTCATCGCGAAGGCGGCGAGCCGGAAGGCGACGCGTGACCTCGTGGACGGAAGCTTGGGCTCGGGCATACGCATGCGCACGCCCGAACTTACGCGAGGCGACGCCGCGACGAAACGCGAATCGCTCTGAAATCCCGCGCGAGCGACGAGCCTTACTCTGCGTCGTTCACGGCGCACTGCGCCCGGTCGGGGAGGAAGTGGTCCATGCGGAGGCGCTTGGCTTCGAGGTACCCCGCGGAGAACGCGTTCGGAGTGACGATCACACCTTCGCGCGAGTCCACCTCGACCCCGAGCTCGCGGAGGGCCGAGACCTTCATCGGGTTGTTCGTGAGAAGGCGCACGCTCTCGATCTCGAGGAACTCGAGCATGTCACGCGCGCAGTCGTATTCGCGCGAGTCGTCCGGGAGGCCGAGGAGGCGATTGGCGTCGACCGTGTCGTGGCCGCGTTGCTGGAGGGCGTACGCGCGGATCTTGTTCGTCAATCCGATGCCTCGCCCCTCTTGGCGGAGGTACAAGATGGCGCCGAACCCACGTTGCGCGACTTCGGCCATCGCCGCGTCGAGCTGCTCTTTGCAGTCGCACTTGAGCGATCCGAAGACCTCGCTCGTGATGCACTCCGAGTGGACCCGGACGGGGACCTCTCGCTTGCCGCCCACCTCGCCGAAGACGAGAGCGACGTGCTCCTCACCGTTGGTTCCGCGAAACACGTGAGTCTTGAAAGTTCCGTGGCGGGTCGGCAATTCGGCCATCGCCTGCCACTCGGTTCGAGGCCGGATCTCCCGTTTCTGGGGGACGTGCATCTCTTGCTCCTGCTGTTCGATTCTTCTTGGAGGAGGTCGGGGTTTCTCCGACCAGGAGCCGAATGTAAAGCCGATTCGGCGGGAGTCAAACCTCGTGGTCACGTGAAAATCATCGAAACGTTTGTGAAATTCACGAGAACAGGTCGTTCTTCAGAGGAGCGTAGTCGGCGCTCTCGACCGTCTCTATGAAGCCGGGCGCGCGCGCGTTTCACGTTTGCAGAGGCTCATGAGCATTTCTTCGAGGATGGCCTCTGGCGCGCGGCGGGAGCTCTTGAGCGCGATGTCGGTCTCGCCGAGGACCCCGAGCCATCGTTCGACCTCCCGCGGGCGGATCGCGCGTGCCTTCGCGGCGAGGTCGCGGACGCGGAACGGCTGGAACACGCCGGCGCGCTTGGCGGCCTCGTCCTCCCTCGCGCCTCCCTCGAGCGCGGCCTGGAACTTCGCGAGCTGACGCACCGACCACGCGAGCGCGCCGAGCAGCACGAGCCCGCGGTCCCGAGGGTCGTAGGCGTCGGCGAGGACAGAGAGCGAGCGTGCCAAGTTTCGCTGGCCGACGGCGTCGACGAGCGCCCAACTGTCGTCGAGGCGCACCCGATGAATGCACTCGCCGATCGCGTCTTCTCCGATCGGCGCGCCCTTGCCGACGAAGAGCGAGAGGCGCTCCACGGCATCTTCGAGGGACGAGAGATCGTGGCCTACGAGCTCGGCGAGGAGCTCTGCCGTCTCGGCCTCGATGACATGACCTTTGTGCTTGGCGGTGTCGACGATCCACGAAGGCAGCTTGCGGCGCTCGATCGCCGAGCAGTCGACGGCGAGGCCCGCCTTCTTGACGTGGGTGCCGAGCTTGCGGCGCCCGTCGAGCTTGTCTGCGACGAGCACGAGGCACGTAGAAGATATGGGATTCTTTACGTATTCTGCGAGCGGATCGGTGGGGAAGCCGGCGTCGCCGGAGGTCTCTTTTTCTTCCCAGCGCTCCACTTGGCGAACGAGCACGAAGCGACGCTTCGCCATCATCGGGACCATGCGGACGGCGGCGAGCACCTTGTCGACGCTCGCTTCGCCGGCGGTCAGCTTGTCTTCGTTGAAGTCCGGGATCCCGCCCGCGAGCGCGGCCTCACGGAGCGCGCGCACGACGCGCTCCCGGTACCAGCGCTCTTCGCCCACCACGGCATAAACGGGGAGGAGCTCCCCTTGTTTCGCGGATTGGATGACCGAGTCGGGGGTCACGGGGTCGCGTCGTCGTCCGTCTTCTTGCGGCGCGCACGGGCCGCGAACACGAGCGCCAGGCCCACGCCGGGGAGCGCGAAGAACGCATCGGCAGACTCACCACCGGGGATCGCGCAGCCGCAGCCCGACTTGGGCGCGACCTTGATGTCTTCTTCCGAGGTGTGGTTGTAGGCGTCTTTGCCGACGAAGGGCGGGGGAGTGCCGACCGCGCTCACGTCGCCCTGGACCGGATTTGCGCCCGGATCCTCGTCGTTCTTGGCGACCTTCGGGCCCGCGTCGATGCCGTTGTCGTACTTCTTGATGCTGGTGTCCTTGGCGTTGAACGCGATGCTGCGGCGGTCGACGACGGGGTTGTCGCCCTTCAGGATCAACGTGGCGCTGCCGCCGATGTCGGTGCCGTCGGGGGTGCGGAGCTGCATCTTGTACTCGCCGGCCTCGAAGCCACGATCGCGCTTGAGACCGAAGTCGAAGTTGGTGCCCTTGTAGATCTTGCCGCTCGCGTCCGCGAAGTCGACGTCGAGGCTCTCGACCATCGGGTTTTGCCCCGTGAGGGCGGTGCGGTTCACGACCGGCTCGCTCTTGCCGTCGACGAGCGAGCGCTCGTAGGCCATCGTCTTCGTGAACACGAAGCGGAGCGGCTGGTGCGCCATCGGCGGGGCCTTCGTGAGCTCGATCTTCACGTAGATGTGCCACGCGCCGGACACCTCGGTGGCGTTGTCTTGCTTCAGCTTGAAGGTGCCCGCGGCGTGCGCGGGGGAAGCAGCGAGGAAGACGAGGGCGAAGGCGATCGCGGCGAGGGCGATCTGGGCCTTCCGCACGACCGAGGACAGCGTCGAGGGGATCATCGGGGCGGAACGCTACCTCAAGTCGGCCCGTCGATCCGCCCACTTTCAACCCGCCCGAACGCAGCTTTGGCGCGCTCGAGCAAAACGTAGGGCAAGGTGAGCGGCCCGCGCGCCGAGGTGCGAGGGGAGCGGGTAATTTTCCGTAGAACCTCGACCTGCACGTTTGACAGTGAACCGGGGTTTGGGCAGACTTTGAGCGTAAATGTCGGATCGTTCTGGCGCGACCCGATCGGACGCCACAGATCCGTTGATTGGGCGGACGATCAACGACCGCTTCAAGATCACTCGCCTCATTGCGCGCGGTGGCATGGGGAAGGTCTACCTCGCCGAGCAGGCTCCGCTCGGGCGTCTCTGCGCGGTCAAGGTGCTGAACCCGAGCTACAACGGCAACGCCGAGCCGGAGTTCCACAAGCGGTTCTTCCTCGAGGCGAGCGTCACGTCGCGGCTCTCGCACCCGAACACCGTGACCATCTTCGACTACGGCGTCACGGACGACGACTACTACTTCATGGCGATGGAGTACCTGGAGGGCCAAACCCTCTACCAGGCCATCCGCAAAGACGGTTTCATCGTCGAAGAGCGCGCCGTCAACATCGTGAGCCAGATTTGCCGCGGCCTCCGCGAGGCGCACGCGATTGGCGTGATCCACCGCGATTTGAAGCCCGCCAACATCTTCCTCGTTCGCCACGGCGACGAGCCGGACTTCGTGAAGATCTTGGACTTCGGGCTCGTGAAGAACGTGCTCGAGAAGGCCGAAGATCAGATCACCCAAACGGGCCTCTTCATGGGCTCGCCGAAGTACATGGCGCCGGAGCAGATCCACGGCGCCGCGGTCGACGCGCGGACGGATATTTATTCGCTCGGGATCGTGCTCTGCGAAATGCTCACCGGTCGCGTGCCGTTCGACCGCGCGACGAGCGTCAGCATCCTGATGGCGCACGTGAGCGAGGCCCCGCCCGCGCTCGCGGATCTCAAGCCGGACATCGTGGCCTCGATCGAAGTGGAAGACATCGTGCGGCGCTGCCTCGCGAAGAATCCCCAAGACCGATACACGTCGATGGACGATCTCCTCATGGCGCTGCGTGTCGCGGCGGGCGTCAGCATGACGGGCCAAGTGTCGGCGTTCCCGCTCGCGTTCTCGGCCGAACGAAAGCGCGCGGCGGCGAGCGGATCGCAGCCGGTCGTTCTGCGCTCGGGGCCACTCGGGCAGGTGAACGCGAGCGGCGGGATCCCCGTTCACGTCACCGGCTCCGTGCAGGTCCCGGTCGCTCCGACGAGCGGGGGGGGCCAGAGCCAAACTCCCATGTCGCTCACGAGCGACGACATGCCGCCGGCGATCTTTCCTCGTCGGTCGCGCCTCTCGTTGCCAATCACGCTCGCGGTCGCCGCGGCGGTGGGAGGGCTCGGAGGCCTGGTCGCATACAAGATCTCCACGGCACCGCCGAGGGTCGCGGCGGGGCCCGTGCTCATGCCCTCGGCGAGCCAGGCGCCCGCTCCCACCAGCGCGCCAGAAGCATCGGCGGCCCCGAACGGATCGGTCGCGTCAGTCGCATCGGTCGCACCGCGCGCACCCGACAATCGGCAAGCGATGCTGCACGTCGAGTCGTCTCCCGCGGGAGCCATCGTGCGCCGCGAGGGGGTGGAGCTCTGCCACGTCACGCCCTGCGATATCTTGCTCACCGGCTCCGATGCCGCGCCGGACAAGGTGCTGTCGCTGGTGATCCAAAAGCCTAACTTCAAGCCCTATCCCGTCGACGCGAAGGTGTCGGAGGGGAAGGTGAGCGCGAAGCTGGTTTGGGCGGGCGCCGGGCACCCGCCGAAGGACCCGACCGCGCCCACGCCGAGCGGCTACAAGGGCGCCTACTAACGGGCGATCACGCCGCGCGAGTTGGCGAGCGGTCTTGGGCAGCCGGAGCGTCGCGAGGCCCGCGGCTCCGGAGCGTCGCGAGGCCCGACGCGATCGGGGTACGCGGCGATGGTCGCGCAAGCGGAAATGGACAAATCGGTAGCCGCCGAAAACCGTGCTTTTTCCCTTGGATCGGGCCTGGTATGGTCGCACCCGTATGGCGAATTTCGCGTGGCGCAGTCGTTCCGCCCTTCGCCGGGTCGCGCTCGCGCTCGCTGTTTTGTCGAGCCTCGCGGTGTCGTCCACGGCCCACGCCGACGCTCGCGCCGAGGCCCGCACCCACTTCAAGGCCGGCATGGCCGCGATCGCGGCGAAGAGCTACGACGTCGGCATCGCGGAGCTCGAGCAGGCGTACGCGATCCTGCCGCACCCGAACGTGCTCTTCAACATCGCGCGTGCGCACGCCGAGGCGGGCCACACCGAGAAGGC
Source organism: Myxococcales bacterium (assembly GCA_013297655.1). Lineage (GTDB taxonomy): Bacteria > Myxococcota_A > Polyangia > Polyangiales > Polyangiaceae > JAAFHV01. The sequence goes on from JAAFHV010000017.1 coordinate 45,266, forward strand.
GATCGACGCCTATAAGAAATACCTCGAGGGCGACTCGGCCGACAAAGAGGAAGTGCAGAAGGTCGTCGCGCAGCTCGAGGTCCGCCTCGCGCAGGAGAAGGCCGCCGCAGAGCCGCCGCCGGTCGCCCCGGTGCCCGCCGTCCCCGTCGCGCCCAAGCCAGACGTCCCCTGTCCTGACCCGAAAGACCCTGTAAAGCCCGAGATCGCGCCCCCGCCGAAGGTGGTCGCCAAGCCCGCGCCGAAGGTGCCGGAGAACCTCGGAACCGCGCGCACGGAAGACGTGTTCGAGGAGACGGTCGTCACCGCGTCGCGCGGAAAGCAGAGCCCGCTCGACGCGCCGAACTCCACCGCGATCATCACCGAACAAGACATTCGCCTCTCCGGCATCACGAAGATCCCGGAGCTGCTCCGGCGCCTCGCCGGGATCGACATCATGGAGGTCACTGGCGGTCAAACCGAGGTGAGCATTCGTGGGTTCAACCAGCGCCTCTCGAACAAGGTGCTCGTGCTCGTCGATGGCCGCAGTGTGTACGTCGATCTGCTCGGCGCTACGCTGTGGCAGGCGCTCTCGATCGGCGTCGAGGACATCGACCGCATCGAGGTGGTGCGCGGCCCCGGCTCCGCCCTCTACGGCGCCGACGCGTTCAACGGCGTCATCAACGTGATCACGAAGCGCCCCGGGCAGGGAAAAAACGGGGTCGCCGGCGGCTATGGCAGCCAGAACGTGGCGCACGGCAGCTTGTGGGCGTCGGGGCAAAACAAGGGCTTCGGCTGGCGCGCAGCGGCCGGTTACGACTACCTCCCGCGCTGGTCGCGCGAGGTGCCCAACGGTCGCGCCGACGTGCGCCTCGGGGTCGCCGATCAGGTGGAATCTGCACGCACCGTCCGCATCGACGTACGTGGCAATCAGAAGCTCGGAAAAGACACCAACGTTTATCTTGGCGGCGGGCTCGTGCAGGGCAATCTCGAAGTCTTGGGCATCGGCGCGCTCAACGACCTCGTGCTCCCGAACCTGGTCGCGACCGATCTCACCGGCGGCCTCACGTCCAAGTACCTCGACGTGCGCACGTTCTGGAACCGCTTTCGGACCGACTCCACGCTGAACGTGGCCTACGAGGGGCAGTCGCTGTTGCCTTCGCGCGCGGAGCAGAACATCGTCGACAACGAGGCCCAGCTCAAGGCCGGCTTCGACGTGACGGAGAACATCCGGAACGAGCTCCGCGCGGGCGGGAGCTACCGCTTCAAAGACGTCAACTGGACGTTCTTGGACCGGCAGAGGACCGAGCATCACTTCGGTATCTTCTTCCACGACGAGCTCTCCTTCTCGAAGAAGGTGACCATCGTCGGTGACATGCGCCTCGACTACGTGCCTTACCTCGGGCGGTTCGTGCCTTCGCCGCGCGGAGCGGTGCTGTTCCACCCTACGAAACGCTCCACTCTGCGCGCCACCGTCGCGACCGCGTTTCGTAAGCCCACGTTCATCGAGTCCTATCTACGACTGCCGGTGAACTTGCCTGTCGCGGGCGGTACGTCGATCACCGAAGGGGTTCGCTCGGAAGATCCCGGCTTCAAGGTGGGGCCCGAGCGCATCTTCAACGCCGAAGTGGGCTATCGCACCGAAGACTCCGAGAAGATCGTGATCGACGCTTCGGCCTATTACAACCGCGTGTCGAACTTGATGCAGCTCTCCGGCGCGAGGCCCATCACCGTGGGCGACATCGCCGCCGGCGCGCGCGCGTTCGACCCGCAGGCGGGGCAGTTCCCGCTCCTCATCGGTGGCTTCTCGAACCAGTGCCAGCTCTACAATACGTTCGGCGGTGAGCTCTCCGTGCGCACGTTTCCGGTGGAGGGCCTCGACCTCTACGGCAGCTACACGCTGAACCTCACGAACCAAGACGAGTCGGGCTGTACGGCGCAAGATCGCATCTCGCAGGCGATCACGACCGACGCGCGGACGAGCGTGCACAAGCTGAACGCCGGCGTGCAGGTGCGAACCAAGGTGGGTATCGACGGCTCGGTCGACTTTCACTTCGTCGGCGGTCAAACGTGGGCCGAGCAGGTCACGAACGCGGTCGCGCAGCGCATCGAGTACCAGCAGTTCGAGCTCCCCGCCTATACCCTCCTCAACGCGCGCGTCGGTTATCGTTTCATGGAAGACCGCGCCGAGATCTCGGTCGCGGGCTTCAACCTCGTCGGCGTACAGCACCGTCAGCACCCCTTCGGGCAGCTCCTCGACCGGCGGGTCATGGGCCTCGCCACGTTCCGCTTTTGAGCCCACCGATGAACCACCTTCGAGCCAAATTCGCCTGGAACGCGCCGCAACGTGCGGCCGCCGTGATCGCGCGTGGTGCGCTCTTCGGCGCCGTCGTGGTCGCGTGCACGGTGCCGATCGACGACTCGCGCGACGACAAGCGGCTCCTGCCGGCGCAGGGCGTGATTCGTGGAACGGTGACGTACGTCGGTCCCCGCCCTTGCACGCAGAACCGCCGCGTCGTCGGCAACGCGATCGTCTTGGCGTTCGATCGACGTAACCCGCCGCCGCCGAACGGCATCGCCTCCGGCGCGGTGAACTTCGCCGTCGTGCCCGGCGATACCCTCTTTGCGAACGAGCCGCGTACGCGCGGGGCGGAGGTGTCGTGCCCGCCGACGAGCGAGCTCGTCAGTGTGTCGTCGCCGTTTACCCTCTCTCCGCTCGCGGCGGGCTCGTACACGCTGGTCGCGTTCTTCGATCGCGGTGGCCGCTTTTTGCCGCAATTTCGCTATCGGAACCAGCCGGAAGCGGGTGACCTCGCCGGCGGCTACTTGGATGTCCGCGACGCGGAGCTCAACCGCGGAAATCCGGCCTACGCGCCGCAGTACTTGCCAGTCGACGTCGGCGTCGCGAACGCGGATGGCAACTTCACCATCCCGCCGCAAGGCGCCCTGACCGACAACGTGCCCGTCACGATCGGCCAGACCGTGACCACGAACCGGCCCTACTTTTACCCGGAGGGCGCGCAAGATCCGTCGCTCGTGTCGCCTACTCCGGCGAATCCCTCCGGCGACGCGAAGTACGTCCCCGTGATCACGATGACGCAGGATCATCAGATCCTCGCGGTGCCGGACGTGTTCAACGTGGACACCCTCACCCTCTACGAGCAGGGCTACAAAGCGGTCTCCCTCGGCTACGGCGTGCCAGACGAAGAGCGCGCCGACGCGACGGCGCTCGACAAGCCGTTCGGCCTGCCCCTCGAGGCGCTGCCACCGCAAGCCAACGGCGGCCTCTTGGTGTTCGGGCGTGGCGGTTCGTTGCCGGAAAATCAAAGAATTCCGAGCTATTGGCCGAGTGTCAACTTCCGCAAGCTCGACGACGATCCGAACCACGAGAAGGACCCGCAGAGCCTCTCGTTCCAAGGTGGCGCGAAGGCCCCCGCGGTCGTGATTCAGGGCGTGACGCTGCTCGACGAGAGCATGGTTCGCACCGTCGCCGGTCCGGTGGCAGCCGGCCCTGCGACGAGCACCCTGCGAGGCAAGGTGCGTGTGCTCGTGCGGCCGCAGGCGCTCTGCATCGACTCGCTGCGCCCCGATCGTGGCGGCGTGCTGGTGACGCCGCACCTCACCGCGAAGAGCGCGAACCCCACCGAGACGGGCGAGCGCGCCCTCGTGGACGAGGCGCGCGTGAAGCAGGCGAACAGGCTCGTGTTCGAGGTGCGGCGCGGGTGTTTGCCGCTCGGCCGATACGGCATTTCGGCGGCCTACCCCTCTGGCCAAGTGTGGAGTGTGCCGAACGAAGCGGGGGCCTGCGCGCCGCTCGAGGGCAGCTTGATCGAGCGCGACGGCACAGGTTCGTGTGCAAAGAAGCCGCGCCCGATCTTGTATTCGCAGGGGCCGCGCGCGGTGCTCGAGATCGTGCCCCCGACGACCCCGGAGGGCGAGCGCACCTGCCAAGAGAACCCCGTCCCGGACGAGTGCCTTCCCTCGCGGTAGCCGTCGCCGACCACGTTCGAAGTCGGTTGAGTCCCGCTTCTTCCTCGGAACGTTCGTGAGGATCGTGTGCCCTCGGCACGGTCGTTCTCGGAGCCGCTACTCCGACGCGCTTCCGGCGTGGCAATAAGCGCAGTTGCGGTCCGCCGACGCGCCACCGACGGGAGGATCGTTCTTCGGATCGGCGTCGCGGTAGAGCGCGGCCTTGACGGTGAGGTCGGAGCCGAGGCGCTCGTCGAGGATCGACTTGTACGGCCAGCTCGCGTATTCCTTTATCTTCTTCGCGTTGGCATAAACTATTTTCGCGATATCGATCTTGCCTTGTTTCACGAGGAGATCACCGAAGTAGAGGAAGAAACCCTCTGCGTTGTGTGGCGCGATCCAGCCGTTCCAGCAGACGCGCTTGCGACCTTCGCTCGTGGCTTGGCCGAGGTATTTCGTGATGTCGGGGTTTGCGCGGTCGACCTTCTCGCCGAAGCACGCGTCGAGGGATTCGTAGAGCGAGTCGACGGCTTTGTCGAAGCGCGGGTCGCTGGCGGGGAGCGGGTCGTACGCGAGGGCGCGGCAGAACAGGTTGAACTCGGGATAAGCCGCGACGGCCGCGTCGAGCACGGCGAAGCCTTGTTGCTCGAGGGCGGCGTTCTGCGTCGCCTGCCCCGCGTTCACGAGCGCCGTACCGAGGAAACACCCGACGCGGGGATCGTTCGGCTGCTTCTCCTGCGCGAAAGCGAACCACCCGGGGAGCGACATCGCTTCGGCCTGGATCGCGTCGCCGTCCATGTTCGGATCGCGACGCGACTCCGCGACGTGCCAGAGGTGCGCGAGGCCACGAACGAGCGCGATCTCCTCGCCGGTCCGGCCTTGTTTCACCGCCTCGTCGAGGGCCGCCGCGCTCGGCTTCGCGCCCGAATAGCGCGACGTATGGAAGCTCTCGAAGAACGAAAGCACCTCGGGGGCCATCGGAAAGGGCGGGGCAAGACCGGCGTCGGGCGCCGCATCCGGAGCGGGCGGCGCGCCGGTGTCGAACGTGGTCGCGGCATCTGGCGCAGGTGTGGGCGGCGTCGTGCGGGTGTCGTCGGCTGCGCCGCACGCGGCCGCGAAGACGATCGCGAGAGATCCGAGAAGCGATAGGTGATGACGGAGTTTCATGCGGACACGATGCCTCGCACCGAGGGCGTCCACTATCCGTCCAAGGTCATGCTCGAGGTCATGGTGCCGCCATGACCTCGCCGTCGCGAGCGGGCGTCTTCCGGAAACGCGGACGACGCGCGGGCGGGGGTCAGCAGTCGCAGTCGGGCGTCTCGCCGGCGTTAGGACAGCGCGATATGCAGTGATTCGGAGCGCAGTATCCGGTCGAAGTCTGGACCTCGCCGAACGTGCGGCGGCAGAAATAGAGCGGATTGCGGCAATCGCTGTTTTGTGTGCACTCCTTCAAGCACGAGCCGACTCCAGTGAGCGTGGTCGACGGCAAACACACCGAGCCGGCGTTGCAGTCTTTCCGGGTGAGCGCGGCCCCGGCCTGGGGCGCGTCCGGGGCGCTGCAAAAGCTGCGGCAATACCCTTCGTTCCAGATGACGGTCGAGTGGCATGCCGCTGCGGTCGGCGCGAGCGATTGTCCGCTCGGTTGGCAGTCGGACTCTTTGTTGCAGGTGTTCCCGTCGGTGGAGACCGGAGTCGTGGCGTCGACGAGCCTATCCGTCGTCGCGTCGGCGACCGCGCTGTCGATGACCGCGCCGTCGACCACGACGGGGGCAGGATCGGCGTCCACGAGGCTCGCGCTCGCGTCGACGAGCGGAGGTGCCACCGAGGCGTCCTCGATCGTCTCCGGCGCGATGCGACCGCAGCCGAACGCGAGAATGGATACGAAGGTGATTCGTTTGAACATGGCGATTCTCGACATGGGCCGAATCTGTTCGCGGGAGGTCGTGTTGTCAAACGACGAAGCGCGCAAATGGGGGGCCGGAGAAATGGACGATTGAATCGGCCAAATGGCCTATGTCGCATTCGGTAAAAATGGAGCCGTACGGTAAGGCGCGAGCCATTCGCCGCTCCGAGTGCGCCGAATGGCTCGTCGAGGGGCGGTCACCGTGAAGTGTTCCTGGAAGCGCGCTCGCTCCTGCTCTCGGCGCGCACGTCGCCAGTGCTCTAGCAGCGACGGTCGTCACGCACGCGGCGCTACCGGTGGCGCGTTCAGCCGAACGGACCCGACGCGGGGACGGGACGGGTCGCAGCGAGGTGCTTCGCGGCGGCCGTATCGGACGCTATCTGGCCTTTGAGAGCGTCGAACGAATCGAACTTCTTCTCGTCTCGGATGCGGTCGTGCACGTGCACGCGGAGGGTTTGACCGTAGAGATCCTCGTCGACGTCGAAGAGGAACACCTCGGCGTGGCGGGTCGTACCGTCGCCGCTCACGGTGGGGCGCGTCCCGAGATTCATGACTCCGTTGGCGAGGGCGCGCGCGCCCTCCGGAGCGAGTCGATCGACCGCGACCGCGTAGACGCCGTTCGCGGGCAGGGCCTCCGAAATATCGCCGAGGTTCGCAGTCGGGAAGCCGATCGTTCGCCCCTTCTTCGCGCCGTGGACGACGACCCCCGAGAACGTGTGCGGACGTCCGAGCAAATCGCGTGCAAGATGCACGTCCCCGAGGGCGAGCGCCTTGCGGACCCTCGTGCTCGAGATCGGGCCGTCGGAGTCGGCCAAGAGCACGGCCGCGAAGGCGTCGCACCCGTCCTCCGCCGCGACCGCGCGGAGCACGTCGAAGTCCCCCCCGCGGCTCTTCCCGAAGCGAAAATCGGCGCCGACGACGACCACCTTCGCGCCGAGGCCACCGGTGACGAAGCTCTTCACGAAGTCGTAGGGGGGCGTCTCCGCGAACGCGGCCGAAAACCGTGCAACATACACGCGTTCGACGCCGTGCCTCGCGAAGAGCTCCACGCGTCGCTCGAGGGTGGAGAGCCGCGCGGGGGCGGCCTTGCCGAGCACCGTCGCGGGGTGGGGGTCGAACGTGAGCACCGACGGGACCAGATCCCGAGCCTTGGCGAGCGTGCTCATCTGTTCGAGCACGGCCACGTGCCCGCGGTGCACGCCGTCGAAGTTTCCGATGACGACCGCCGTTCGTTCCCCGCCGTTCGGAGGAGAGACACGCGCGCCCTCGGGGGTCGCGTCGACGGTTTGCACCTCGGGAAGGGGCACGGAGCGGGGCACGATGCTCCCCTTAGCACGACACGGCGAAGGGCGCGGTGAAGGCGCGGGGCCGGTCGTGGGGACGAGAACGCCGCGGAGACGCTTTTTTGGTTCCGACGATTTTTCGCCTTTGATACCAAGGTACTCGATGACCCGAGGAGGTCCTGAAGAGGGACGCGTGCCGTCCGTCGGCAAGGACTTTCGAGGATCGTCGCGGAGGAGCTCATGAAACGCGCGGATCTCGATAGCCTCGACCGTGAGGCGCTGATTCGGCTGGCCGAGTCGCACGGCGTCTCGCGGGCGCGCATTCTCACGCGACCGGAGCTCGTGGACGAGATCCTGCTGCGCAGGGCCGCGACCGAGGGCGACACCGACGTGTCGATCGCTCGGGGGTTCTTCGGCCTCGCGCGCGATCTCGTGGCGAGCGTGGTCGAGCGAGGGCTCCACCTGCCGGACGCGGCGACCAAAATTCGCGGAATTCACCTCGACGTCCCGAAGCGCTTCACGCCGCCCGCGGTGTTGCCCACGGTCACGCTCGCCCAAATCTATGCGTCGCAGGGCCACACCAAGCGCGCGATCGACACGCTCCAGAAGGTCCTCGAGGCGGAGCCCGAGCACGCCGACGCGCGCGACCTCCTTCGTCGCCTCCAGGACGACACATACGTGCCCCCGAAGGAGCCGCTGCCTCCGGAGGACGACGCTGCCCGCGAGGCCTACCCCCCGGACGACGAGAGCGCTCCACGTGGAGAATCGCCTTCCGAACCAGTCCCCGCGCCTGCACAATCAGCCGCCACGCTGAGCTCCGAACCGGTCGGAGGGGCCCCACGAGAGCCCGAAGAACAGGCCGCTGCGGCTGCGCCGGAGACCGAGACGAAGGCCGCAGACTCGGGCGAGGACGAGACGCGTCGCTTGCCCAAGCGCGCCGCGACCGAAGCGCCCGCAGCGGGACTCGGCGTCGGCGTCGGCGTCGGCGTCGGCGTCGAAGGGGCGCTCGACGAAGCCGCGGAAGAGCCGAGCCCTGTCACGAAGCCGGCCGAGACGGAGCCGCCCCGCGAGCCGGTTCCATCGATGCTGGACGACGAGCCGCTGCCCCCGAAGTACGACGTGGACGAATGTGTCGCGCTCCCCGTCGACCCGACGAGCCTGTTCGTTTACTGGGAAATTCGCGACGATTTGTTGTTGAAGGTTGCGTCGCTACGGGGCGATGGGGTGCTCGCCCTCCGTGCCCTCGTGGTCGAGCCGGGGTGGCACGGTCCGCGCACCTATGTGCGCGATCACGACGTGAGCACGACCGTCGGTGATTACTTCCTCCGCGAGCTTCCGTCCGGAGCGATCGTGCGCGTCGCCGTGGGCTATCGCACGCCGACCGCGTTCGTCCCGCTCGCGCACTCGCCGCACCTCTCCCTCCCCCGCGGCGGACCTGTCGCGCGCCTCGCGACGACGCTCGTGCGCTGGACGCCCGTCGGAGTAACCGAGGTCGACGGCGACGATCCGGCGGCCGGGTTCTACGCGCGCGCGCTTCGTCGTGTGGGCGAGCTCGGCCTCGTCGATCACGGCGCCGACGTCGATCTGGCCGCTGCTCTCGGCCTCCCGGAGCTCGGAAGGCTCACCCTCGGCGGTCACGACGGCTCGTCCGGCGCCGCTCGCTGAGCACGGTCGGAGCCGGCTCCGCACCGCGCGAGCGCTCGGCGGTTACATCACGTCGAACGGATATCCGCCGTCGACGTAGGCGCGGTCGGCGATCGCTTTCCGGAGCTCGTCGTCGTTGGCCTCGAACTCGGCGACGTGCCCGGCGAGGCGCTTTTCGGCTGCCGCGACGAACATGCGGGTCACGTCGACCTCGCGCTTCGAGCCCTCCGCGCCGCGCTTTTCGAGGGCGCGGGTGGTGCGTGAGAGCACGGCCGCGATCGCGTAGAGCTCGATCGTCATGTCGGCGGCGCGCTTCTGCGTGAACTGCATCTCGTGGATGAGCTTGCCGTGCTTTCGGATGGCGCGGTCGGCGTGCTTCGCGAGCAAAGTCGTGTAGTTGCCGAGCACCTCGCCCTCGGCCTCGAGCGACGGGTGAATGTGGGTGAGCTTGTCGCGCGAGAGGGCGGAGCGTGCCTTCCGCATCGCAAAATCGCTGAGGAGCCCGAAGCCCTTGATGGGCTCGCGGACGGCCTTCGCGACGTCGGCGAGCTCGCGCCCGGGGCCTTCGATCCCGGAGAGGGCGATGAAGCAGCGAAGGATCTCGTTGGTGCCCTCGAAGATCAGGTTGATGCGCGCGTCGCGGTAGATGCGCTCGTACGGGTAGGCCTGCATGTAGCCGGTGCCGGCCGCGATCTGGAGCGCCTCGTTCGCGACGCGGAGCAGCGTCTCCGAGCCGAACACCTTGCAAATCGCGCTCTCGGCGGAGAGATCGGCGCTCCGCGTGTCGACGAGGCCGGTCGTGAGGTACGTCATGCTCTCGAGCGCGAACGTCTCCGCGAGCATGCGCGCGATCTTGTCCTTCACGAGCCCGAACTGGCCGATCGCGCGCCCGAAGGCCTTTCGCTCCTCGGCGCGCTCGACCGACAGGCGCACGAGGCGCTTGGCGATGCCGACACAACCGGACGCGAGGCTGAGGCGCCCGCGGTTCAACACTTCCATCGCGACCTTGAAGCCGCGACCTACCTCGCCGAGCACGTTCTCTTTCGGCACCCGCACGTGGTCGAAATGAACCTCGGTGGTGGAGCTGCCGCGGATGCCGAGCTTCTTCTCGTTGCGACCGGTCGTGACTCCCGGGCCGCGCTCGACGACGAACGCGGTGATGCGCGGCTTCGCGCCGTACTCGGCGGGCGAGGTTCGCGCGAAGACCGTGAACAGGTCGGCGATGCCCCCGTTCGAGGTCCACACTTTGGTGCCGTGCAGCACGTAGGCGTCCCCGTCGAGCACCGCCGACGTCGTGATCGCGCTCGCGTCGCTGCCGGCGCCCGGCTCCGTCAACGCGAACGCGCCGATCACCTCGCCGCTCGCGAGCTTCGGGAGGTACTTCTGCTTCTGCGCGTCGGTGCCGAAGAGCAAGAGCCCCATCGCGCCGAGGGAGAGGTGCGCCCCGAGGGTGACCGCGAGCGACGTGTCGATGCCGGCGAGCTCCTGCACGATGCGCGCGTAGGCCGTCTGCGAGAGGCCCGCCCCGCCGTACGCCTTGGGGACGAGGAGCCCGAAGAGCCCGAGCTCGGCCATCCCGCGGATCACGCTCTCGGGGATGATCTCTTCGCGGTCGATCTTCGCGGAGTCGACGTGCTTCTGGCAAAAGCGCCGGATCGCATCGGTCATCGCGTGGACGGCGTCGGCCTCGTTCGCGTCGGCCTCGGGGTACGGAAAGACCAAGCCTTCCGCGACCTCACCGAAGTAGAGGGCCTTGGCGAACGATTCTTCGGAACCCATGGAAAGACCTTTTTCCGAGCGCGCCGAATTTCGCAAGCGGAATGCGGGCCCGACCGCGCGCCGCTGCCGAAATAGTCGACGGTCGTCGCGAGAGGCGCCCACGCTTGCGACGTGGGCGCCCGCCTTGCTCAGGGACTCGGCCCGTCCGCGCAGCAGCGCAGGCCTTCCTGGTAGAATACATGCGTCTCGCCGTGGGCCTTCGTGGCGGGCCGACAGCGGGTGCGGACCGGGCCCCAGTAGCCGCCCTTCAGCACCGAGGGGCGCTCGTTCGGGCGCGACGAGCGGGTCCACTCGTCGATGTTCCCGGTCATGTCGTAGACGCCGAAGGGGCTCTTGCAGCGCGGCTTGGAGCCCGAGGGCTCACCCTGCCAGAGGCGATCGAGCTCGAGCATCGTGGCCTCGCCGTCGCGCCTGCCGAACTGCTTGAACTCGCGCCACTGGCGATCGTTCACGCACACGTCCTCCCGCGCGTAGCCCTGCGGATAGGGCTGCGCCTCTTCGCCTTCGCACGCGAAGGTCCACTCGTCCTCGGTGCAGAGGCGCTTGTTGTCGCGCTTGCAGAGGGCGTTCGCTTCGTTCCAATCGACGAGCACGATCGGGTTCGCGCCGAGCCGGTTCGGGTACTCGAAGCGGTCGATGCAAAAGTGCATCGGCATCGTCTTCATCGCCTTCGATTTCTCGAGCCACGCGTCGCGGTCGTACTCGCCGCATCGCTCCGGCCACTCGCGGCTGATCCATTTTTTGCACGTGAGCTGCTGGAGACCATCGACCCCGAACCAGTCGCCGGCGTCGTCTTTCATGCGGCCCTTCACCTCGACCATGCCGACGCCGCACGCGCCGCGGGTGCCCTCGCGAAGATCGGTGACGGCAGGATCCTCCGGCGTGGTCTGCGCGACCACCTGCCAGAACTTGCCCTCCAGATTGCGCCACGGGAAGCGCGTGCGCGCCGCCGTCGTAGGAAGAAGCTCGAGCGGCGACTCTGCACGAGGGAGCTCGCTCGCGACGTTGATCGTGAGCGGCGTGACCGCGGTCTTCGGGGAGAGCGGTCCGCTCTCGACCCTGGAAGCGGGTGCCATCAGCGGCGGAGGATCACTCGGACGGGCCGGCGCCGCGGCGACCGCGAGAAGGGATGTGACGGCCACGACGGTGGCCAACGAACGAATATGCCTCGGGGGATAGACCATCGAGGAATCGACTGCTTTCCTCATGCTTCAAAGCTTGGTCCGAACTGTCCGAAATCAAGGGGCTTTTTCTGCCGTGCTGTTCCTTGCGCGGGCCCATTTTTGGTGGCACGATCCGTATCCCGAAAGCCGGCCAGGGCGAGAAGTGGACCAAACGAATTGCCGAGCGGCCCGGGCCTTGCTAGGCCATGAGGGCGAGGGATGACGTTCCGCTTCCGAGGGACCGCGACGGTGCGGCGTAGTTGACGGTGCGATCTCCTCGCAGCTCCGAGGCCGAAGGGCCTCGCCGGGGAGATGATTTGGGAGATCGAGCCGCACGCTTCATGGACGAGATCGCACGCGCTCGAGGGCGTCGTGGCGCGGTCGTCATGGGCGTGTGCAACGTCACCCCCGATAGCTTCAGCGACGGCGGCGAGCACGCGGGCACGCAGGCCGCGTGCGCACGGATCGACGCGCTCATCCGCGAAGGTGCGCGCGTCGTCGACGTGGGCGGCGAGTCCACTCGCCCCGGCGCGCCTCGGGTCTCTCCCGCCGCGCAAATCGAGCGCATCGCGGACGTGATCGCGTACGCGAAGGACCATTGTGTCGTCTCGGTCGACACCACGAGCGCGGAGGTCGCGGCGGTGGCGCTCGAGCGCGGCGCCCACGCGGTGAACGACGTGTCGCTCCTCTCGGAGCCCGCGCTCGCGGACGTGGTGGCACGTTTCGGCGCGGCGCTCGTGCTCTCCCATGCGCGCGGCTTCCAGGAAGACATGCGCGGCTACGGCGCATGGCCCGACTCCTCCTACGGCGACATCGTGGACGACGTGCTCCGCGAATTCGACGAGAAGCGCAGCGTCGCCATCGCGCGCGGCGTTCCTCGCGACGCGTTCGTCATGGACCCGGGGCTCGGCTTCTCGAAGAGCGCGAATCACTCGCTCACGCTGCTTCGTCGCGTCGCGGAGCTGTGTGCCCGCGCGGGAGCTCCGGTGCTCGTCGGCGCGAGCCGCAAGTCGTTCCTTGGCTCCATCGTGGGCGAGACGGCCCCCCGCGATCGCCTCGGCGCTTCGATCGCAGCCGCCGTTTTTGCACAGGAGAACGGCGCCGCGATGGTGCGTGTGCACGACGTGCTCGCGACGTCCCAGGCGCTCGCGGTCGCCGCCGCGCTCGGCGGGCCTGCACCCGTCGGATCGCCCGCCTCCGCGTCGTCGCGCGGAGAGGAGGCCCGATGCTAGAGGGCTTTCTCCAGCTCTTTACTCGTCGTCCGCTGACGCAGATCGCGATCGACTTCGCCGATCTCTTCATCGTCGCGTACCTCGTGTACCGCGCTCTTCTCGTGGTGCGCGGCACCCGCGCGATGCAGATGGCGCTCGGCCTCGGCCTGATCTTCCTCGCCTACGTCGTGTCGCGCTGGGCCGGCCTCGTGACCACGTTCAACGTGCTCTCCACGCTGCTCTCGTCGATCTTCGTGCTCGTCGTCGTCGTGTTCCAAAACGACATTCGGCGCGGGCTCATGCGCGTCGGCTCCGGCGCGCTCGTGGGCGGCCTCACCCGCCAACAGGAGACGCGCGTCATCGACGAGATCGTGGCTGCCGCGACCGAGCTCGCGCGTCACCGCATGGGCGCCATCATTTGCCTCGAGCAAGAGGCCAACCTGGACGAGTTCGCGAACGCGCAAGGCACCGCGATCGACGCCGCGGTCCAGCGCGACTTGCTCGTGTCGCTCTTCGTTCCCGAGGGCGCGAACAAGCTCCACGACGGCGCGATCATCATCCGTAACCTCCGCATCGCGAAGGCCGGTGTGTTCTTCCCGCTTCCCGATACCAAGATCCTCGACAAGTCGATGGGCACCCGCCACCGCGCCGCGATCGGCATCACCGACGAGACCGACGCGGTGGTCGTGGTTGTCTCGGAAGAGCGCGGAACAATTAGCTTTTTCTTCAACGGTAACATCATCCCGAACGTCGACGGTGTGGCGCTGAAGGAAGCGCTCGCGGGTCTCTTCGGGAAGAAGTCGCAGAAGAAAAAGTCGACCACGATCCCGCGCTCCGGCGGAGTCGACAAGACGGTCAAGACGCCGCCCTCGCGCGCGCTCTCCACCCCCGCCGGCAAGACGCCGCTCCCAGGCTCGCTTCCGCCCGTCGGCAAGACGCCGCTACCCGGATCGCTGCTCCCGGTGGGCAAGGTCCTCCGCACGCCGATCTCGCCGACGCCGATGCCGGGCACGTTGAAGGCGGTCTCGTTGCCGATGCCCGTGCCGGTGCCAGACGAGTCGGTGCCGAACGTGGTGTCCGCGCACGAGCTCTCGCGCCCGATGCCGAAGATGGATCCGGTGCCTCCGCCGGAGCCGGTGAGCAAGAAGGGCGAAGAGCCCGCTTCGCAGTCCGATCGCGGCGAAGGGAAGGCCTAGCGTGTCCGGTGGCGGCTTCCTCGATGTGGTCTTCGAGAACTGGCGGCTCAAGGCGCTCAGCTTGGTGTGCGCGATCGCGCTCTATTCGCAGAGCCACAGCGGACAGGACACCAAGTCGCTCGTCGTGAACGTGGAGGCGCAGCTCCCCGATCGGGAGGACAAAGTGCTCGCGAGCGCCTTGCCCACCGGCGTACGCATCACGATCAAGGGCACCGGCGCCGAGATCGACAACCTTCGCGCGAGCTCGCTCGGGCTGCAAATCGACCTCCGCGGCGCCCGCTCCGGGCACGTCGGCTTCGAGCCGAAGATGGTGCACGGGCCCACCGGCATTCGCTTCGAGGTGGTCGACTTCGATCCGACCGGGATCGACGTGGAGTGGGAAGAGCGCGTGAAGCGCGACGTGCCGGTTCAGGTCTCGGTCGTCGGAACGCCCGCCTCCGGTTACGTCGTCAAGGGCGCACCGCTCTCCGAGCCCACCAAGGTGAGCGTGACCGGCCCCGCGAGCGAGGTCATGGCGCTCCAAGACGTGAAGGTCGGCGCGTTCGACGTTCGCGGCCTCTCCGAGGGCTCGTACCCACGTCAGCTCGCGATCGTCGGTCTCCAAACGCGCATGCGCGCCGACCCGCCGACCGTGTTCGTGACCGCGAACATCGTGCGCGAGACGGCCGAGCGACCCTTCTCACGCCTCGCCGTCGTCGTCGTCGGGAACACAAAAGCCAAAGCGAAGCCCGCCGAAGTGGACGTGCGCCTCGTGTGCCCGCCCGAGGTGGTGCGCCAGCTTCGAAGCGAGCAAGTGGTGCCCCGCGCCGAGGTCACCTCCAAGGACGGGACGGGCAGCGTGTCGGTGCCGGTCGTGGTCGCGGTCGAGGGGTGCGAAGCGCACGTGACTCCGTCGAGCGTGGTCCTCAAGTGGTGAGGTGAGCCTCCCCGCGCGACGTGCGCGGCCACGTCATTTTGCTTTTGGCTTCGCGCCCTCGCGGTAGGCGATCGCTGCCCACGCTTCGCGCCGGAGCACGATCGCGCGCGGCTTCGCGTCGACCGCCGAGCGGGCCACTGAGGCTCGACTTCGTGGTCGTGAGGCGGCACGCGAGCATCCCGGTCGCGGGCAAGGGGACCTCGGCTGTCGCTCCGTCGAAGAGCGCGTTCGCCTCGTCGTACCCGAGGCTCGGGGCGTAGCTCGGCCCGGTCGCGAACCAAGGCATCTTCTCTGCGCTCTCGTTCGGCGTGGTGATCGCGGCGAGCGCGTCGTTGCTGGGTCCGAGGGCGAGGTCGGGAGCGAGCCCCGCCGCGACCTTCTCAGGCGGTGGGCCCGCGTCCCACGGGGCGCCCACGTGTGCGCCCGCGTTGCAGCCGGCTCCGACGAGCCCGATGAACGCGACCAGCGGTGCGAGGAACGTCACGCTCGCGGTCGAACGCTCGCGCGTGGGGGCCATCCTGGCGACGGTAGCGCGGCGAGCCTCGTTCCGATCCGGAGCGGCCCGATCGTTTCCTGTCCAACCGTCGTCCAGAGGCGGACCGATCAGGTCGCGGTGGGCTCCGGGAGGCCATACAGGCGGCGCGTGTTGTCGCCCAAAACTGCTGGAAGATCGTGGTCTTTCACGCCGTGGGAGCCGAGCCGCAGGAGCTCGCGATCCCACGCGTAGGGCAGGTTCGGGAAGTCGGTGCCGTAGAGGATGCGCTCCGGTCGCGCGAAAAAAAGCGGGCTCGGACGGGTGCCGAAGTAGTCGGCGAGCACCATCGTCGTGTCGAGCCAGAGGTTCTCGTGCTTCTCGAGGAGCGCGAGGTACGGCTCGAACTCGTCTGCGCCGAGGTGCGGCACCACCAGCTTCAGCCGCGGATGGTTGGAAAGTACACGCTTCGTGCGATCGGCAGAGCAGAGCACGTACGGATCGCA
>JAAFHV010000017.1:61293-62359 GCA_013297655.1 Myxococcales bacterium
GTCGTCCAGAGGCGGACCGATCAGGTCGCGGTGGGCTCCGGGAGGCCATACAGGCGGCGCGTGTTGTCGCCCAAAACTGCTGGAAGATCGTGGTCTTTCACGCCGTGGGAGCCGAGCCGCAGGAGCACGTACGGATCGCACTTGTAGGCGGTGCTCTTCGGCTCGCGGCCGGCGTGGATCACGAGCGGTTTTCCGTGCCGCTCGCATGCGTCGTACACGCCCTCGAGCGACGGATCGTCGGGGGAGAAACACTGCACGTGGCAGTGGAGCTTGATTCCGGCGAGCCCCATCGCGAAGGCCTCTTCCACGATCGCGACCGCGTCGGGCTCACCGGGGAGCACGGTGCCGAGGCCGGTCACGAACGGGTCCGCGTTCGCGAGGGAGGCCATGTACGCGTTGAGCGCGCGCGCCATGCCAGGCTTGTGCGAGTACGTGAGGCCGACGATGCCACGGACCCCGCGCTCCTTCATGAACGCGATGACACGAGGGGAGGGGAGCGGGTACCGAACGGGCCAGCCGTAGGCGGTGAACCAGCGCCAAATCGCCTCGAAGACGCCGTCGGGAAAGAGGTGCACGTGCGCGTCGTAGACGGGAGGAAAACCCTCCGGTACGCGCGCGCCTTCGGGCTCGTCGACGAGCGGCAAGGGCAGCTCGAAGCTGCCGATGCATGCGCCGACGTCGACCTGCTCGCTCACGACGAAGGCGAGTTGCTGTTCGCCGGCTCCGCCACTGGCGGCGACGAGGTGGGGGCCGCCGGCGAGGACGCGGGTGCCGACGAAGCGGGTGCCGACGACGCGATGCCGCTCGTGTCGCCGCGGTAGGGGCCGGTGTCGCTTCGCTCGTCGTGGAGGAGGCGGCCGTCGCGGAGGGTGACCTTGCGCGGCATCGAGTCGGCGAGCGCCATGTTGTGGGTCACGACCACGATGGTGGTGCCGCGCTCTTTGTTGATCTTGAAGAACAGATCGTGAATTTGGTCGGACGTCTTCGAGTCGAGGTTGCCGGTGGGCTCGTCCGCGAGGAGGAGCTTTGGCTTGAGCACGAGGGCACGCGCGAGCGCGACGCGCTG
>JAAFHV010000170.1 GCA_013297655.1 Myxococcales bacterium
GCGGCGGGCGTGCTGCCCGCGGCGGGCGTGTCCGAGCCCTGGGAGTCGCAGGCGGCGACACACGCCAGCACGCTCGACACCGCGAACAGGGCAAAGATCTTCGTGCGCATTAGGAATCCTCCGTCGGACCGAGTGCTCGATGCTCAACGAAGCGTAGAGGCGTCCGGATCGCCGAGCAATCGAACATCCTGTCGCGGGACGGCCCAAAATCTGGCCCCGGACACCCGTTGGCCGGGGGTGTTTCGTCGAAATGTCATGCTTGTCGCTAGGTTACGGGTGGCGGTGGCGTCGGCACGGCGCGCGCAAGGGGTGGGAGCATGACCCTCCTCGAACAGATCGATCCGTCCGATTCTCTCTTCCGCACCTCGACCTCCACGTTTCGCGAGAGCGACACCTGGGTAGCTTCGTGGTGGAGCTCGGGGGCGGAGCGCGACACCGCGCCCGGCTTCGATCCCGATCCGGAGCGCCGCTCGCGGAGGCTCGCGCGAGGCTCGCGGCGGTGAGGCGTCGTGGGGGCGCGTGCGCATGCGTGCGCACCGCCAGCGAGCGACTTACGAGGCCTTGCGGCGCTTGTCTGCCGCGAACGCGAGGCCTTGCGCGTTGAGCGTGAGATCGAGCGTGAGGGAGGCCCAGTCCTCGGCGTCGAGCAAGAGACCGGCGGCTTTCGCGGCGTCGTCGAACACGACGCGGAGATCGCTCTCGATCCGCGCCTGGATGTCCGCGACGCTCGCCGTCGTCGCGGCCTCGCGCACCACGAGCTCCTCCGAACGAGCGATGAAACGGCGGACCTGCGCGGCCACCTCCTCCACGTTCGTCACGTCGCCGAAGTGGGTCGGCGAGGCGGTGGGCTCGCCGAGCGAGAGCACCTTGTCGATGCTCGCGTAGGCCGCGCTCGCGTCGAAATCGGTGGGGCTCGTGGAAGCGAACGCGAAGGTGCCCCCGCGCTGGAGGCGGGGATAAACCAGGCCGAACGTGTCGCCGGTGTAGACCGTGCGGGTGTCCGGATCGTGGACCACGAAATGGTGCCGCGCGTGGCCTTCGGTGTGGAATACACGGAGCGTGGACGCGCCGAGCGCGAACGTCTCGCCCTCGCCCAAGGTGCGCACCCGCGCCTCCGGGATCGGCTCGATCGTGCCGTAGGTGCGGCGGAACGTCTCTTCGCCGTAGACCGCGGTCGCGCTCGAGACGAGCTTCTCGGGGGCGACGAGGTGACGCGCGGCGCGTGGGTGCGCGAGCAGGGTCGCGTTGGGGCAGGCCTTCATGAGGGCGCTCGCGCCGCCGGCGTGGTCGAGGTGCGCGTGGGTGACCACGACGTAGCGCACTTGCTCGGGCTTCTTCCCGTGGGCCTCGAGGGCGGCGAGCAAGTGGGGCAGCGCGTGAGTCGTGTAACACTCGACGAACGCGCACTCGTCGCCCGCGATGCGCAAGAACGCGGAGACGTAGCCGGGGTGGGCGGGCTCGCAGTCGACGGTGTGCCGCTCGTGTTTCATGCTCGACGAAGCTACCACCGCCTCGGTCGCCGGTGGGCCTCCGCTACTCGTCGCAGCGCGCGCTGGGATCGGCTGGCGAGCACGACGCGCCGCACGTGGAAGGGAGCGCCGCGGCGCGCACGCAATACGAGCCGGCGAGCGCGTCTTCCCCGGGGACGGGCGCGATCAAGCTCTCGCACACGAAGCCCGCTCCGCACGCGCAGTAAGACGCGCCATCGTCCGTCCTCCCGAGCGCGTTCGCGCAACGGCACGAGCAGTGGACCGCCACCTCGGGGCGGCGATCGGCGCACTGGGCCTCGACCGCGGAGAACGAGCCAGCGTCGACGGCGATCCCGCGCGGGGTCCTGCAGCCGCCCTTCGTCGCCTCTCCGTAGGGACACGACACGCGGCCGCGGAAGTGGTTCACGAGGCACACCCCGGAGCTGCACGAGCGGCTCTTCGTCTCGATCGCGACCTCGCGCTCGTTGAAGCCTCCGAACGACGGTTCGTCCTCGATCGCCGGGACGCACGGCGCGCCGATGTCGGCGCGGGTGGCCACCCCTGCGGGCTCCGCGCCGTCCGGATCGATTTGGCCGAGGCAACCCGCGGCCAGGCTCGCGAGCGCGACGACGGAAACCGTGCGTGAAATGCGTGTTGTATACATGTAAATGGTCGTTCCTTTCCCGCGCGCGTCGATGTCTCCATCGGCGACGCGAGCAACGGCTTGCACGTCAGGTGGTCAGCGCGCGTCGCAGCGGTTCGATTGCCCGGTCGGGGCGAGGCGCGCCCACGGGTACCCGGCGACCACGTCGGCGACCGCGACGTTCTGATCACGAAACTCGAAATCGTGGGTGCCCGCGCGCCCGATCAACGGCTCGAACGAGAACGCGCCGCGACCGGCGACCCCCGACTGGAACGTGTAACGACCACGGATGCACGCCTTGCCGTCGTCGAGGGCGTAGGTGCCGTCCTCCGCGAGCCCGAGCTCGAGCGTGATGCCGACGGACTCGGGAGAGACCTCGGTGCCTTCGGGAGACGCGCTGCGCGTGAGGGCGCGGAGCGTGAGGCGCCCGAAGAAGCTCTTTCGGACGTCGACGGGAGGGGGCACGCTCTGGCTCGTAGCCGGTGCAACGCTGCCGTTTCCACCGTCGATGATGGCGCCCTCGCACGCGGCGCCAGCGGCGATCCACAGACCGAGGAGGGCGAGGGAGGCGGCACGCGAGGCGCGCGAGATCACGGCTTCGCCTCGAGGCTGGCGAGGGACGAGCGAACCGACCGGAGCATCGGGCTCTCGGGGAACCTTCGCTCGAACGCGGCGCCACGCGCGCGCGCCTCGGCGGGGCGGTGGGCCTCGACGAGGGCCTTCGTCGCGATCGCCTCGCGCTCCTCCACGAGCACGCCCCCGGGGAACTCGGCGCGGTGGCGCTCGGCGAGGCGAAGGGCGTCTCCCGGCTCGCCGCTCGCGAGCGCGACGCGCGCGCCGTCGAGGAGGCGACGCTCGGCGGCGAGGCGATCGCCCTGCGGCGCGCTCGGCTTCGGTTTGGGTGCATCTTGCACGGTGATCGCGTCGTCGCCGGTCGCGGTCGCGGGCAGGTACGCGGGATACCCGATCGGGACCTCGACCGGCACGTAGACGATTTGGGGCTTCGGATCGGCTGCCGCGAGGGCGACGCGCGCCTGGTCACGTGCGACGAAGGTGGCCGCGATCGCGCCGAGGAGGAGGCCGAGCGCGAGCATGGAGAGCGCGACCGGAGCGAGCAGGCGGGTGCTCGCGCTCGCGCTCGGCGTCGTTGGAGCGGCCGGAGGGGCGTTCGCGAGCGCCTCCGCGGCGGCGACCCGCTTCATTACGTTGTCGAAGCTTCGCTCGCGGGCGCCGGAAGGTGGGAACGGCTCGGCGAGGCGTTCGCGTCGCAAGAGCGCAGAGAGATCGTCGTCGAGGGGCGGAATATCGGAGATCATGGGGCCTCCACGCGGCGGGCGCTGAGGCGGCGCACGGCGATGGCAAAGTCTTGGCGCGCGGACCTTAGCCGCGTGTATGCCGTTCCGAGGGGGATGCCGAGCGCGCTCGCGATCGTGGGCACCGCGACCTGATCGAGCTCGTGCATCACGAAGACCGACCGACGGTCCATATCGAGGGCGTCGAGGGCGAGCGCGACGAGCTGCTGCTCCTCGCGCCGAATCGCGTGCTCGTCCGGTCCCGGACCGGGGTGGACCGAGATCGGGGTGCCCTCCGGTACGCTCGCTTCGCGCCGATGACGCGCGAGCTTGCGGTAATCGGACGCCGCGCGGACGGCGAACGCGAAGAGCCAAGGCCGAATCGGTCGCTCCGGATCGTAAGCGTCGAGACGCCCGTGGACCCGGAAAAAGACCTCGTTCGTGATGTCCTCGCGGTCGCGATCCGACACCCCGAGCCGGCGCAACGAGAGCCAGACGTAGTCGTAGTGGGCGTCGAAGATGGCGCGGAAGCTAGGCGCCGGTCGGCTCGCTCGTGCCTCGGCCGTGCGCTCGGGGATGGCGCGTTCGTCCTCGAACGAAGCGACCGCCGCCAAATCGCGCGGGGTGTCGGCGGAGAGCGATGGGAGCGTCAGCGTCACACTCGAGTCTTGGGGGCTCGCGGCGATCCGCATTTCGCTTTCGTGCACCATCGCTCGCCTACAACAGAATACATGCGGGAGGTCAGAAGCGCACGGCGGCCTGCACACCGAGCCCGAGGGACGCCGGGCCCATCCGGAACGCGGGCACGTCGCTGACGCGAATCTCCGGGCGAACGAGGGCAAAACGCAGGTCGGCGAACGCGCGCAGGACGAGGTGCTCGCTGAGCACGATCTCGATCCCGGGCTCAAGACCGGCGGTCGCGATGAGGGCGGTCCCCGTCTTCGGATCTTCGACCCCGGCCCCTCCTCCCGTGAGCGCGCCGACCGAGCCCTTGGCGCACGCGTAGGGGAGGGCGAGGTGGATGCACGCGGCGAGGCTGCCTTGCATCACCGACGCGCGCGCCTCCGCGCGGCCCTCGGAGCCTTGCGCGGGGAGCAGCGCGAGCAGCTCGCCCGCCACGCGAAACGAGCCCGCGCGGAGGCCGAGGCCCACCCCGAGGCCCATCGTGATGGCCGGAGTTTGCCCCGCGCTCGCGACCACGAGGACCGCCGCTTCCGGGAACACGGTGCGCTTCTCGGCCGGCTTCGTGATCGTCTCGTCCGGCGGCTTGGGGGCCTGGGCGGGTGGTGGCGGCGGTGGCGGCTCGGGAGCGGGCTCGGGCGGCTTCGGCGCGGGCTCCTCTGGCAGCAGCGCGACGATTTCGTCGACCGCGATGCTGAGGTTCAGCGCGAGGACCCCCACGACCTCGCCGCACGCGCGGGAGGCGGACTGGATGGTGCGCGTGCCGGCGACGTGGCCGTCTTTGTCGATGACGCGGACGCGGCCGAGGAACCCGGTGGGCTCGCGGTCCTCGATTTCGGCGACGAGGGTGATGTCGGCGACGGCGAAGAACGGATCGTACCCGAGGCGCTGGACGACCGCTTTTCGGAGCTCGTCCTCGCCGGGGCAGTCTTTTGCGCCGCGGCCGCGCACGTAGAGGAGCTTCGCCGAGCGCGCGGCGTGGGCCTCGCCGGGCGCGATCACGACGATCGCGGCGAAGCAGAGGAGCGCGCACACGATCCGGATCGACGCACCCCGCATGCGAGAACGGACATCCACGATGGCCCCCAGCTTGGCTCTACTTCTTCTCGGGATCTTCCGCCGCGTCTTCGGCGCGGGGCTTCGGCGCGACGAAGAACGAGATGCCGACGGACATGAAGTAGAGAAGGCAAAGCGCGCCGCTGACCGCAATTTGGCTCGTGACCTCCGGGCCCGGCGTGACGACCGCGCCGAGGATGAACGAGCCCAAGATCGCCCAGCGGCTGAACTTGACGAGCTGCTTCGGGGTCACGATCCCGGCTATCGCCATGAACGTGATGAAGAGCGGGAGCTCGAACACGAAGCCGAACGCGAGGAGCATGCGGGTCGCGAAGTCGAGGTAGTGCTCCATCGTCGGACGCGAGATGAGGAGCATGTCCGCGTCGCCGTCGACCTTGCCGTTCAGCGTGAAGAAGTAGTTGAACGTGAAGGGAAACGCGACGTAGTACGCGAACGCGACGCCCGAGAGAAACAGGGTCGTCGAGAAGAGCACGAACGGGACGATGTACTTCTTCTCACGCGAGTAGAGCCCGGGGCTGATGAAGGCCCAGAGCTGATAAAAAATGATCGGCGCGCCGATGACGATGCCGCCCGTCATCGCGAGCTGGAGGTAGTTCGAGAAGGCGTCCGCCGGAGCGAGACCCTGCATCTCGAACTTCATGTCCGGGAAGTGCTCGTACCAAACCTTGCGGTACGGCAGCGCGAGCAGGTGAAGGAGCTTTTCCTTGTAAATCCAGCAGCCTACCGTGCCGACGAGCATGCCGAGGGCGGCCTTGATGACCCGCTTGCGGAACTCGTCGAGGTGCTCCCAGATCGTCATCCGGGCGTCGGCCTCGGGATCTTTCGGGGCGGTGAGCTCGTCGTCGTCGACTTGGCTGGTCATGGGGTCGCCTTCTCGGCTGACGAGGGCTCTTCTTTTGCGGCGGTCGCGCTCGCCTCGACGGCGGGCGGGACATGTGGCGGGACGTGTGGCGGGTCTGACGGGGCAGATGCGGCTTCTGCGCTTGCGTCAGCGGAGTCGCTCGCTGCGTCGGGGCCGGGGCTGGGGGCAGACTCGGTGCCGTCGGCGCCTTCCGCTTCGTCGCTCGTTGGTTCGCCGTCGGTCTCGGTCTCGCTCTCGTCGCGCTCTTCCGGCGGATCGTCGGGGACGACGCCGTCGATGGACCCGGTGCGGTAGAGCGGATCGCGGTCGAGGGCGGACCGCGGGAAGCTTGCGCCATACACGTACGAGGAGTCTGGCATCGCGTCGAAGCCGTCGGGGCCGACGCCGGGGTGCTCGCGGTCCTCCGAGACGTAACGCGAGCCGAGCTGCGGGTTCGGGTACGGATCGTACGAGGGCGTGAACGAGCTCGAGCCGGTGGGCAGGCTCGCGGCGGCGCTCTCCGAGATGCCGTCGATGCGCATGTTGCGGGAAACGTTGTCGATTTCGCCGCGTGCGAGCTTACGAATCTCGGCGATGTCGCGGCCGAGGTCGCCCTCGCGGAGCACGTCGTCGATGCCGCTCTGGGCCCGCATGTCGCCGGCCATACGGCGCAGCTTTCCGGACCACTGCCCGACCTTCTTGAGGACTTTGGGCAAGTCTTTCGGACCGATGACGACAATCGCCACGATCACGAGCACCACGAGCTCGCCGAAGCCCATTCCGAACACGAGGCGTACCCTAGCATACCCGTCGTGCGCGCGAGCCGAACGTGGCGGACCGCACGGGGCGTCACCGGCCGGGGCGAGCTGCGTCGCGCGAAGTCTCGCGTTCGGCGCGTTCCCCGGGCCCTTTTGCCGTGGTATGGCCCACGTTCCATGTTCGACGCCATCGCCAAAGGGTTTCGCCAAGCCAAGAACCGCCTCGCGGGCCTCACCGAGCTCACCGAGGGCAACGTAGAGACCGCCCTCCGCGAGGTGCGCCTCTCCTTGCTCGAGGCCGACGTCGAGATCGGGGTCGTGAAGACCTTCCTCGCTCGCGTGAAGGAGAAGGCGCTCGGCGAGGTCGTCCGCGTCCGCACCAAGGGCCAAGACGGCGAGACCATGAAGGTGTCCGCCGGCGACCAGTTCACCAAGATTTGTTACGACGAGCTCGTCTCGTTCATGGCGCCCCCGGAAGGCCCGCAGATCGCGTTCGCGGCGGAGAAGGGGCGCATCACCGGGATCATGATGGTGGGCCTCCAAGGGTCCGGCAAGACCACCACCTGCGCCAAGCTCGCGCGGATGCTCAAAAAGGACGGCAAAAAGCCGCTCCTCGTCGCTGCCGACATGCAGCGCCCCGCCGCGGTGGAGCAGCTCACGGTGCTCGGCAAGAGCGTCGACGTGCCGGTGTTCAACATCCCCGGCGAGACGCCGGTGACGATCTGCACGAAGGCGGTCGCAGAGGCCAAGTCGAAGGGCTGCGACGTCATTATCTACGACACCGCCGGTCGTCTCGCGATCGACGAAGCGCTCATGAAAGAGCTCGCCGACATCAAGACCAACGTGTCGCCGGAGAACATCTTCCTCGTCGTCGACTCGATGATCGGCCAAGACGCGGTGAAGGTCTCGAAGGGCTTCCACGACAGGCTCGGGCTCACCGGCGTGGTGCTCACGAAGCTCGACGGCGACGCGCGCGGCGGCGCCGCCCTGAGCGTGAAAGAGGTCACCGGGGCGCCGGTTCGTTTCGTGGGCATGGGCGAAGGCACCGACAAGTTCGAGGAGTTCCGCCCCGAGGGCATGGCGAGCCGCGTGCTCGGCATGGGCGACGTCGTCGGCCTCATGAAAGACTTCCAAGAGGTCATCGACGAGAAAAAAGCGGCCGAGGACGCCGCGAAGATGCTCTCCGGCAACTTCACGCTCGTCGATTTTCTCGACCAGATCCGCACCATCAAAAAGATGGGCAGCCTGAACGATATCGTCGCGAAGATGCCGGGCATGGAGGGCATGGTTCCGCCGGGGGTGAACCTCGACGACCGCGAGCTCGTCCGCATCGAGGCGATGATCCAGAGCTTCACCACCTTCGAGCGCAACGATCCCTACGCCCTCGTGCGTGACCCCTCCCGCGTCGCCCGCATCGCGAAGGGCTCGGGGCAGACCGAGCAAGGCGTGCAGGAGCTGGTCCAGAAGTTCCTCTTCATGAAGCAGATGATGGACGGCATGGGCGGGATGGGCGGCGGCCTCGGCGGGCTCCTCGGGAAGATCCCGGGGATGAAGCAGATGCAAATGGCACGCAACATGAAGAAGATGGCCGGCGGCGGGGGAATGCCCGGAATGCCCGGAATGGGCGGCTTCCCGGGAATGCCCGGAATGGGCGGTTTCCCCGGTATGCCCGGAATGGGCGGCTTCCCCGGAATGGGCAATCTGTTCGGCGGTGGCGGCGAGGCACAAGAGAGCCTCACCAAGATGAAGCCGCTCTCTGCCGCCGAGAAAAACGCGAAAAAAGCCTCGCGAAAGCGCGAGAAAGACGCGCGCAAGAAGGGTCGCCGGTAAACCTCTTTCCGCCGACTCGCCCTCGTCGCCTGCGCCGCATCGCACTTATCGAAGGCCGATCGTGCCTTTGCCGTTTGGAGAACGTCCGTGACGAAATCGAAGATTCTCGCGTCGAGCTTGGCACTCTTGGCCATCCTGTCCACGGCCTGCGTGGGGGGCGGTAAAGGGCAATCGGCGGAAGACAAAGAGCGCATGAAGGCGTTCGTGGTGGAGTCGGTCCCCGAGAGCGCGAAGAAGCTCGACGTCAACTTCGAGAACAAGATTCACCTCGTGGGTTATCGGGTGGAGCCGGAGAACGCGCCGCCCGGCACCGACCTGAAGCTCACGTACTACTGGCGCTGCGACGAGCCGATCGAGGCGGGGTGGGCGCTCTCCACCCACGTGCAGCACGAAGGCTACGATCGCCCCGACAACGCCGACGCGGTGGGCCCGCTACGCGAGTGGAAAGAGGGCGCCCAGATCTTCGGACCGTCGCGCTGGGAGCGCGGCAAGATTTACGTCGACGAGCAGGCTTACAAAATGCCGGCCGACATTCGCGGGCCGGAGTCGATTGTCTACTTGAGCATTTGGAAGGGCGACGCGCGCCTTCGTGTCATCAGCGGGCCGGCCGACGATCAGAACCGCGCCCTCGTCGTGAAGCTGAAGACGGGAGTCGCCTCCAAGGCGCCCGAGAAGCCGGCCAACGCCGCCGGCAACGTGCCCGAGATCTCGGTGAAGCGCCTCGCCGCGACCGAGAAGATCGTGGTCGACGGCAAAGCCGACGACGCGGCGTGGAAGACCGCCGCGAGCACGGGCGCCTTCGTGAACGTGGCGAACGGGAACCCGAACGACGGGCCGCTCTCGGGGCAGGCCAAGCTCGCGTGGGACAAGGACAACCTCTACGTGCTCTTCGAGGTGAAAGATCCGCAGGTGCAGGGCGGCTTCACCGACGCGAAAGATCAGCCGAAGAAGCACACGTCGACCGGGCAGCCGATGCTCTGGAACGGGCACACCGTCGAGATGATGGTCGACCCCGACGGCGACGGCGACAACGTCAATTATTACGAGCTCCAGATCAACCCGCAGAACAAGATCTTCAAGTCGCAGTTCGACGGCTACAACGCGCCCCGCGGCGGAGATTACGGGCCGTTCGGGCACGAGGACTGGGACCCCAAGCTGAAGAGCGCGGTCGCCATCCAGGGCACCCTCGACAAGGCCGACGACAAGGACGAAGGCTACGCGGTGGAGATCGCGATCCCCTGGACGGCCTACGCCAAAGGCGCCGCGACCCTCCCGCCCAAATCGGGCGACGCCTGGCGAATGAACTTTTACGCCATGCAGGACAACGGAGGAGTCGCATGGTCTCCGATCCTGGGGCAGGGCAACTTCCACAAGGCGACGCGCTTCGGCCGCGTTCGTTTCGTGACCGACGATCCCGCGGCTGCGGACGCGGGCGCGACGGACGGGGGCCCGAGCGACGCCGGCGCGGGCAAAGCGGGGGACGCTGGCGCCCACGACGCCGGGAAGGCCGTTCCGAAGCCCGGGCCGCCCGGATCGGGGCCCAAGAAGCCTTGACCGCCCGCGGACCGCTACGTAAACCCCGGCGTTGGCGGAAATCCGCCCCCTCACTTCCTCGTGTTACCGACGTTCTCAGCAGGCAGGCACCCCATGACCCAGTCCGAAGTCCAGTTGAAAAGCGAGACGCCTGCTGCGAAGGGGACGGCCGACATCCGGCGGTGCTCGCGCTGCATCTTCGACGCGGACACGGGCGCCATCTCTTTCGACGCCGAGGGGGTCTGCAACTACTGCCGGCTGATGGAGCAGCTCGCCCGCGAGTACGCGACGGGTACCCCCGAGGGTGAGCGCCGCTTCCAGGAGATCGTCGACAAGATCAAGGCCGACGGCAAGGGCAAGAAGTACGACTGCGTGGTCGGCGTGAGCGGCGGGACCGACTCGTCGTACATGCTCTTCATCGCGAAGAAGTACGGCCTGCGCCCTCTCGCCGTTCACTACGACAACACGTGGAACTCGGCGATCGCGACCGAGAACATCCGCAAGGTCACCAAAGCTCTCGACGTGGACCTCTACACGTACGTCATCGACAACAAGGAGTCGGACGACATCTTCAAGTCGTTCTTCCTCGCGTCGGTGCCGGAGCTCGACGGCGCGACCGACATCGCCCTCGCCGAAGTGCTCTATCGGGCCGCGGCCAAGCACGGGGTGCGCTACGTGCTCGAGGGGCACTCGTTCCAGGCCGAGGGCGTGAACCCGCTCAGCGCTTGTTACATCGACGGGAAGTACATCAAGAGCCTCCACGACAAGTTCGGGAAGCGGAAGATGAAGTCCTTCCCCAACATGAACCTCGCGGCGTTCCTCAAGTGGGTGGTCGCCTACCGGATTCAGAAGATCCGCCCGCTTTGGTACCTGTCGTACTCGAAGGAGGAGGCGCGCGCGCTCCTCGAGAAGGAGTACGGCTGGCAGTACTACGGTGGTCACCACCTCGAGAACCGGATGACCGCGTTTCATCACGCGTTCTACAACCCGACCAAGTTCGGCCTCGATACGCGGGTGAACAGCCTCTCTGCCTCGGTGCGCTCGGGGAAGATCACCCGCGAACAAGCGTTGGAGACGCTCGCAGGGCCTACCCACCTCGAGCCAGAGCTTCGCGAGTACTTCCTCAAGCGCCTCGAGCTGAGCGAAGCGGAGTTCGACCGCATCATGGCGTTGCCGGTGAAGTCGTACAAAGACTACCCGACGTACAAGAAGACGTTCGAGCGCATGGCGCCGCTCTTCTACGTGCTCGCGAAGGCGAACCTCGTCCCGCTGAGCTTCTACATCAAGTTCTGCTCGAAGACCGAGATCTGACAGCGAGCGGCGGCGCCGTGTAGCTATCGAGCGGCGCGGCCTTTAGGCCGTCCGCTCTTGGCGTCTCCGGCGCAGCGCGCCCGCACAACGCCGAGCCCACGGCTCGGCGCACGGGGAGGAGAGGCCATGGGCCGAGCTGACGTCGTTTCGCGCATCATGTTCGAGTGGGATTTGCTGGCGGAGGGCGAGCTCGATGCTCTTTGCGCCGACTTGCCGCGGAAGGTGCTTCGTTGGCTCGGCGAGCACCACCCCGACAACCGGACCCGGAAGATCTTCTTCCGCAAGACGGGCGTGAAGATCGGCAAGGGCGTGATGGTGAACCCCGGCCTCCTCGTGGAGGACTCGTATCTCGAGCTGGTGACGATCGAGGATCGTGTCTCGCTCGCGCCCTACGTGATGCTCGTCGCGGACGCCGCGCCGAACAACTCGCGCCTCGCCGAGCATCCGTACGTGAAAGAGCACCTCATCGTGGAGAAGCCGGTGCGTCTCTGCGAGGACGCGTGGATCGGCGCGCGGGCGATCATTTTGCCCGGAGTGACGGTGGGAAAGTTCGCGATCGTGGGCGCCGGAGCGGTCGTGACGAAGGACGTCGCGCCGTACACCGTGGTCGCTGGCGCACCGGCGCGTGAAATCAGGAAGCTCGAGCATTGAGCGCGCGGGCTCAGATACCGCACTCGCGGCCTACGTTGACCGCGGAGGATCACGCCTCCGTCGTCGCGTGCCTCACGGAGGGCTCGATCGCGCAGGGCCGTCGAGTCGAGGCGTTCGAGGCGGCGGTAGCGACGCGCCTGGGGAAAGCTCACGCGGTCGCGACCGCGAGCGGCACTTCGGCCCTCGTGCTCGCCCTCCGTGGCCTCGAGATCGGCGCGGGGCACGAGGTGGTGCTGCCCTCCTACGTTTGTTATGCCGTACGGGACGCCGTCACCGCTGCGGGCGCGACGCCAGTGTATTGCGATATCGGATCGGGCTGGTCGATGACCCCCGAGGCCGTCGAGCGCGTGGTCACGCCGCAGACCCGCGCGATCATCGTGGTTCACAACTTCGGGATCGCGGTTCCGACAGGCGCTTTTCTCAGGTTCGGGGTCCCGCTCATCGACGACGTCTGCCAATCCTTCGGGGCCGCGATCGAACCCGGAGCGGTCGTGACGTGCGCTTCTTTCCAGGCCACGAAGCTCCTCACGACAGGCGAGGGAGGGATGGTGCTCACCGATGACGTTCGCATCTACGAGCGAGTGACGCTGCTCCGCGATGGCGCACACGGGTGCCGAGGGGAGCGCGTGCCGGCGCCGTTCACCGACCTCCAAGCCGCGCTCGGCCTCTCTCAGCTCGCGCGCTTCGAGACGTTCCTCGCGCGGCGGCGGGAGATCGCCGCAGCCTACCTCGGCGATCTCTCGGGCATCGGCTGCCGCCTGCCGGTCGACGTTCGAGAACGATCCATCTTCTTCCGCTTCCCCTTGCGCGCCACGCGGCCATTCGAGGGCGTTCGGCTCGCGTTCATGGCGCACGGGATCCACGTGCGCCGGGGGGTGGACGCGCTGCTTCACCACGCCGAAGGCCTCCCCGCCGAAAGATTTCCAGAGACGGAGACTACGTTCGCGGAGACGGTGTGCCTCCCGATACTTCCATCGATGTCCGACGACGACATAGCGCGCGTGATCGTCGCCACGCGGGAGATCTTCTCTTGATCCGCATCGAACGGCTCGCCATCGAGCGCGAGCCTGCTTACGAGACCTTCTTCGCACGGCTACCCGCGAGCTCCCTTTTCCAAAGCCTGCGATACCGCTCGTTCTTGCGGAAGATGTTGGACGCAGGTGCAGACGCGCCCACCGTCGAGGACCATTATCTGGTCGCGCTCGAGGGTGACCGTGTGGTCGGCGCGATTCCCGCGTTCGTGAAGCGGAACCCGCGCCACGGCAACGTGGTGAACTCGCTTCCGTTCGTGGGCAGCAACGGTGGCGTCATGGTCGACGCGACCGCGGTGGAGTACGAGCCTACGTTTCGCGCGCTGATCGCCGCGTTTCATGAGCTTTGCGACTCGGTCGACGCAGTGAGCTCCACCATCGTGAATCGCCCTATCGATCCGGACGACGCGCTCTACGACGCCCTCGCGGAGGCGACCGCGACGGACGAGCGAATCGGGCAGGTGACGACGCTCCCTGCGACGGCCGAAGGCGCGACCGACGAGGAGATCGACGCCGCGGTCATGCTGCACATCCACAGCAAGACGAGGAACGTCGTGCGCAAGGCGATGGTGAGCGGCGTGACGGTGCGCCACGACGGGGAGCTCGAGACGATGCGCTGGCTCGCGGAGGCGCACGCCGAGGGGGCACGCATGATTGGCGCACCCGCCAAGCCGTGGAGCGTGTTCGAGGCGATCCGCGAGCACTTCCGGTATGACGATGACTACCGCGTGTATGTCGCCGAGAAGGATGGGGAGCGCATCGGCGGGCTCCTCGTGTTTTACGTGAACCACGTCGCCGAGTACTTCACTCCGGTGACGATCGCGGAGCACCGCATCTTCCAACCGCAGAGCCTCCTGTGTTTCCGCGCGATGCGTGAGGCGCGACGGCGCGGGTGTACGCACTGGAACTGGGGTGGGACCGCGAAGAGCCAGACCGGCGTCTACGACTTCAAGAGCCGGTGGGGCACCTCCGACCTTCGGTATCGCTACTTCGTGCGCGAGCGGCGTTCTTCGCTCCGCGCGCTGTCGCCGCAGACGTTGCTCGAGGAGTATCCGTACTTCTTTACGGTGCCGTTTTCTGTGCTCGGGACGTGAGCCGCCACCCCAAACTCCTACCCTCGATGGTGGAACGAGGCTTTCTCTTTCCGCAGCATTTCCATGCCCATCATGACGTCTACGTGTGTCCCGCGGCATGCATCGGGCATCTTGATGTTGGTCTTGCTGAAGGGACTGGACTTCTCGTGAGTGACGACCGTGTAGCCCGTGGAGATACCCATAATGACCAGTCCGGCGTCTACGCCCGAGATGTAGTCGGCGACGACGTCGTTACGGTACGGGCCTCGTTTCGCCCAGGCGAGTAACTGGTTCTTGCACACATTGAAGTCCTGCGGCAGCCCGAGGAAGAAACTCTTGGGCATGTCATGGACCCAATCCGAGAGCTCGTCACCCTGCGCGACGAGCTCTCCCATGACTCCGCGCGTCGAGTACGCTTTTCCTTTCGCATGTGCCCACTTCACCCAGTCCCAAAAACCTGGGCACACAGCAAAGTCGTAGTAGCTGTTCTTCAGCTCGATGAAGATGTTCGTATCGATGAGATATCGGCGAGTCATCCGTCCCCCATCGACTCTTGAAGCTTGTGCAGCGACGCAACGTTCTTCAAGCCGAGCATCGCGAAGGCGTCGCGGTAGAGGGTCTCTCCCGACCGTGCGCTCTCGATAACCGCCCTCGCGAAGATGCGGCTCACCCGAGCGGGCAGGAGGACGTAGAAGCTTGGCCCACCGTCGCTTTCCTTGAGTCGCTTCTTCTCGGCTTCATGCTTGCTCTGGAAGGACGCGCTGCGCACGCGGTATGCAGCGTTGAACGCGGTCTGGCTGATCTGCCCGAGATCACGCAGTCGACGAAGGACCACGAGTTCGCTCACGCGGAACGTTTTCGACAGCCGCTCGGTGTGCGAGAGGGCGTCGCCACCCAAGCCCTGAAGGGTCAGCAGAATTTGCTTCTTGGGAACGAGCACCTCGGCGGCTACCTCGTCGCACCAGCGCTCCGTTCGGTGCTTTTCGACCGACGAAGGGTCCGGATCCGATAGCGCCGATTCGCCGAGCCAGACGTGCGCCAGCTCGTGTGCGATCGTGAACATCTGCGCGGCGCTTGCGTCTGCGGTGTTCACGAACACGAGAGGCGCGTACGCATCGACGAGCGCGAACCCGCGAAACTCGTTGACCGTCAACGGGCGGGTGGTGTTGTTTCCCACCATAGAGCTCCGCATGATCAAGACGCCGGCCCGCTCGACACGCGCGACGAGGTCAGCCTGAGCGGCCTCCCAATTCCTTCCCACGAAGCCTTCGCTCGTCAGCTCGAGGACCGTGCGGATCTCGTGAGCGACCTTCGTAGGGGAGTTCTCCACCGTTGCGCTCCCGACGAAAGACAGCGGCTCGCTGCCTGCGGACTCGGCATAGGCGCGGTACCATTCCTGACGCCTCTGGCACGTGCGCACGACGTCGATGAGGTCGGGGCTCGGTCGCCGAGGCGCCTCTCCGGCGAGCGTGCGTAAGTCAGCGATCGGAAGCTCGTCGGTCGGCGGCTCGTCCATGTAGAAGGCGCCGAGGGATGTGCGCGTCTTCTTAGCGAACTTCTCGAGGGCACCCAGCGTCGGGAGCGACTTTCCATTGATCCATTCCCCGAGCTTGGGGAAGTCTCTCGCGTAGGCTTTCCACGACTCGCCGTTGCGCTCGCAGGCCCAGTGCAGGACCTTCGCGCTGACCTCAATGCGGATCGGCTTCATCCGTCCCTCGCCGAACGGGCTTCGTCGAGGTGTGGGGACGTAACGCGAGCCATCTCGTAAGTTTGCCCGATCCTCTGCTTGGCGCGAACTTTATAGCGGGGGCTCCCGACCAAGCCGGATCTGCGGCTACTTGGTCGAGCTTCGGGGCCGCGGCAGCTGCGCCTCCAGGGCGTTGAGCGACTTCGTCTCGACCTGCTGGTCGAACCACGCGCGGCCGCCTTCGCCCATCTCCTTGAAGGGCGCGGGATCTTCCGAAAACGCGACGAGGGCCTTCCTGATGTCCTCGGCGACCCGGACCTGCACCCGCGGGTAGAGCGAGTCGTACGAGTCGACGTAGAGCTCGTCGTCGCGGCGGGTGAGGAGAGGCTTCGCCATCGCGAGCGCCTCGAGGATCGTGCCGCCGGTGATCCACGACGTCTCGCCGACCTCGCCGATCGAGAAGTCGCACACGGAGAGGTTCACCATGACCTCCTTGCGGGTGCTGAGCGGGAGCCAAAGCACGTCGTCCGTGAGCCCGAGCTCGGCGCACAGCTCGCGCGATGCGTTCACGTCGGGACCGTACTCGTAGAAGACGAGCCCGAAGCGCTTGCCCTTGGCGCGCTTCTTCGCCTCGGCGACGCCGCGGATGATCTTGTCGGTCCCTTTGGTCCAATTGTAGTTGAGCGTGCTCTTCCACACGTGCCGCGCCGGAGCGTGCACGAGCACATCGGTGCGGGCGCGGAGCTCGCGCACGACGTGGAACCATGCGCAGCGGTCCTCGAACTGTACGAGGTTGCCGGGCTTGTAGAGCGGCCCGTACGGCATCGGCGCCTGGCCCACGATGCGGTGACCCTTCCACTTCAACCGGTCGAGCGCGGGCTCGACGATGGGCGAGACATCGGACAAGACCACCTTGCAGTCTTTCACGCCCTGCCGCTGCCAAAACGGGAACTCGAAGAGCGAGCGAACGCTGCGACGGTTGAAGGGCGGGAAGTTGAAAGGCGACTCCCAGAGGTCGGCCCCCCAAGGAATGAACATGTCGAGCGGGCGGCCGATCTTCGCGAGGAAGGCGGGCGTGGAGCCCGTTCCGATGACGTAGTCGTAGCGGTCGAGATCGGCGCGGACCTTCTTGAAGTCGTAGGTCGAGAACGCCTTGCCGAGGCCCCACTCGAGGACGCGCGTGTACGATTGGTATTCGAGGTCGAACGTGTCGCACGAGGGGTGGAAGTGCGGCGCTTCGTAATACTCGTAGTCCATCAGACAGAGCGTGACGTCGTGGCCGCGGTCGCGGAGATGACGCGCGATGCTGAAGAGGATGTTGTTGTTGTTGTTGACGAGCGCGATCCGCATGGTGCCCTAACCGAAGAGAGAAGCTCGGAGGCGGCGCACGCTATCAGATCGCGACGGGCCGGGGCGAGCGGAGGAAGTGGTGGGATCCCGCCGGATGGAGGGCGGGCGAGCGGGTGCCACGATGGTATGCTCGGAGAGCGAACGGCCCCTGCCGTTCGGCAGCGAGGGGAACATGAAGATCCGATCCATGGCGTTCGCGGGGCTCGTCGGTATGAGCGGTTGGGTGGCCTCGGCGGCGTGCTCGTCGACCACGGTCCCTTACGAGCAGGTCGACGCCGCGATAGCCGACGGCGCGCCTTTCGAAGCGTCGGCGTCCGATGTGCTCGCTCCCAAGCCCGACGCGAACGCCTCCGCCGACGCGTCCCCAGATTCGCCTTCCGACGGGGCCGCGGCAGACGCAGGGCGAGATAGCTCCGTGCTGATACCAGGACCGCCGACGGCGGTCGTCGTCGCGGCGGTGCCGGTGGTCACCACGGTGTCCACTCTCGCGGGCTCGGGGGAGCTCGGGTTCGTCGACGGCGCGCCGGGGGGCGCGCGGTTCCGTGCCCCCACGGGGCTCTGCGTCGACAGCGCCAACAACATCTACGTCGCGGACGCCGGCAACAACCGCATCCGAAAAATTACTCCGGCCGGAGTGGTGAGCACCCTCGCGGGTGGGGCGCAGGGGTATCTCGACGGGACGGGGGCCGCGGCGCGCTTCTACGATCCGTTCGGACCCGCCGTCGACGCGGCAGGTAACGTGTTCGTGGCCGAGCACTTCAACCACCGCATTCGCAAGATCACGGCCGCTGGCGTGGTCACCACGGTCGCCGGCTCGGGCGCGGCCGACTTTATCGACGGCACCGGCCTCGCCGCGGCGTTCAACCACCCGCAGGGACTCGCGCTTACGGCGGCTGGCGATCTTCTGGTGACCGACACGGACAACAATCGTATTCGCAGGGTCACGCAAGCGGGAGTGGTGACCACCTTTGCCGGGAGCGGCGCGGGCACCCACGCCGACGGCACCGGCACCGCGGCGAGCTTCAGCTTCCCGTACAACGTCGCCTTCGACGCGGACGGCAACGCGTACGTAGGCGACCAGCTCAACAACCGAGTCCGAAAGATGACCCCCGCCGGCGTCGTGACCACGCTCGCGGGATCCGGGGCGGCGGACTTCGCCGAGGGCACCGGAGCGGCCGCGAGCTTCAACGACCCCCTCGGCGTGACGGTCGACCCTTCGGGAAACGTCTACGTCGCCGATTACATCAATCTCCGTATTCGCCGCATCACGCCCGCGGGCGTGGTCACGACCCTCGCCGGCGGCGCGGAGGCCGACTACGTCGACGGGGCAGGCACGACCGCGCGCTTCAACTTTGCTTCGTCGGTCGCGAGCGCGGCAGACGGCACGCTCTACGTGGGCGACAACGGGAACGTGCGGATCCGGAAGATCGTGTCGACGGGTATCGGCCGGCTCGACGTATCGTGGACCGCACCCGCGAGCGCTGGCGGCGCACCCATCACGGGCTACACCGCGACGGCGACCGCGGCTGGGCGAGCCACGAAGACGTGCACGACGACGGGCGCGACCGCGTGCACGATTGAAAGGCTGACGAGCGGCGTTGCCTACGCGGTGTCGGTGGTGGCAGCGAGCGCAGCAGGTGCCGGTGCGTCCTCGACCCCGGGCACCGGTGCGCCGAACTGACGCCTCGCGCTCGGGGAGGCGCCCGAAGCGTCACACACGGGCGATCGCCAAACCGCGCGACGTTTGCCTCCTTGGATGCTAGAAAACGCTGCGAGGTGCCGGCGACGGTTCCTCGGGGCGTAGATGTTGACGGAGCGGGCGGCCGTTCGGCGCGACTCACTCGGATGTTGGGGTCACATGGTGAAGAGCGCGTCTCGTCGGTCTCGGTTCGGTTCCCTTCGCGTGGCCGCCTGGGCGCTCGGCCTCGTGGTCGCATTGGGGTGCTCGAGTACACGCCGACCAGACTCGGTCGTCCCGCTCCCGCTCCCCTCGTCTGGAGTGTGGGAAGCCGAGAGCGTCCACCCGATTCACTGGGTCATCCCGACCGATCTCGGCCAGCTCGACGCTTCGGTCACCATCATCGTCAGCCACGACGGTGGTGAAAATTGGTGGGAGCTCGGAGAGGCGCCGCTCGAAGACGAGATCTACCGTTGGGTGCTACCGACCGGCTACGAGAAGGCTCGCATCGCCGTCTTGTTCCACATCAGCGACGCGAGCGGCAACGTCGAAGATTTGCGCATGGCCGAGAGCGAAGACATCACGATCGGGCCTTCGCAAAAGAAGAGCTACACCTGGGAACGCGTCGCGGTCGACGCCCCGTTCGGTCCTCGCGACGGCGCGGGTGGGATCGTCCACAACGGAAAGATGTGGCTGCTCGGCGGCTGGAATCCAGACAAGTTCCCCGTGCTCTCGGCGAACGACGTGTGGAGCAGCGTCGATGGGGCCACGTGGGTCCTGGAGAAGCCGAACACGTACCTCGACGAGGAGAAGTTCGACCGCAAAGCCGACTGGGAGGGCCGCCACTTCGCGGGTTACCAAGCGCTCGACGGCAAGATGTGGATCATCGGCGGCGATCCGAACCAGGGGTATTACCAAACTGACGTCTGGTCGTCTGTGGACGGCAAAAAGTGGACGCGCACCGACATCCACACGACGACCCCGCGAATGAACGAGAAGACGGGGCAGCCCTATCCCGCCTCGGAGTGGCGCCCCGTCGAGGAGGCGCAGTACGGTTTACGGACCGCTCACATCACCGGCGTGTTCGGCGGGAAGCTGTTCGTCATGGGCGGACAGCGAATCAGCATCTTCGTCGACCCGGATTGGCCCGGTCGCCCTTCCGCCGCGTTCAACGACGTGTGGTCCTCGAAAGACGGAGCTGCGTTCGAGCAAGTGAAGACCATCGGCCCGATGTGGTCGCCGCGCGGGTATGTGTCGGAGACGGCCGAGCTGAACGGGCGGATGTGGCTGGTCGGCGGTGGCCTTCACGACGACGCCATCGGCGGCCGCGAGAAGCGCGAATACACGAACGACGTCTGGTCGACAGCCGACGGTGCAGCGTGGGCGCAAACCGCGGAGGAGCCGCCGTTCTCCCCGCGTTTCTGGCACAATGTGAAGGCTTACGATGGTCGTCTTTGGGTCATCAATGGCTACGATGGCGAGGAAGGGACCAAGGGGCGGGCGGGCGACAACCTGAGCGACGTTTGGTACACCGCGGACGGTCGCAACTGGTACTCCGCGCAGCCCCCGCCTTCGTTCATCGGCAGGCACGCGGGCACGGCGTGGGTGCATAACGACGCGTTGTTCGTGGGGTCGGGCAATGCCATCTTCGAGAAGTGGCACGCAGACGTCTGGAAGATGCGTCGGGGCCCTTGAGGGCTGGGTAGTGCCGCGCGCCTGATCCGAGCGTCAGCGCGGGCGGCGCGCCACGGGCGCGATCTCGGGTAGCGTCCTGGTCGCTGAGGCGGCTCGCCTTCGCGTGGCGTCGCGTGCTGTCGTCCCGCTCCGTCGCGGGAACCGTCCCCGGGAAGATGGCCGTCGCGTTGGCCCTCGTCGAGAACACGATCCGCGCGCTCGCCCCGGAGCCTGTCGTACCCGCGAGCATCAGCCCGTTCGGCGACACCGCGAAGCCGCCGAGATCCCCCTCGTAGACCTTCGTCGGCGCGTCGCAGTCGGCCTTGCGTGTCCGGGAACGCCGGTTTGCACATCAGGAGCCCTGCGCGGGGCGCGCCGAGCGCGACCAGGCTCGATGGCGCGCTCAGCTCCGCGCTCGTGAACACGACTGTGGACTTCGCCACGTCGTGCGCGGCGATAGCCACGCCGTCGTGCGTGAGCGCGATGAGCGACCCGGTCGGGTCGAACGCCAGCGCGACCACCCCGGGAATGGCGACAGAGCGCTCCTCGCGTACCTCATACACCGGAGGCGGGGCTGCATCCGGCTGCGCATCCTCGGGTGGGCTCGTGTCCGCCACCGGCGGCGGGGGAGGAGGGGGAGGAGGGGACAGCCTGTCGATAGCCGTGTCCTCGACCGGCTCCAGCGGTAAGGGACCTGACGGATCGATCGAGAGCGACAGCCCGCAGCCGACAAGCAACACGGTTCCCAGCCCGAGCCCTAAAAGCGACCCGCCCCAGGCTCCCGAGGCTAGCACGAGAGACCCGGCTGCCGCCGCCGGGGACACGGTTTGACGCCCCGAAGCGAGAACATTCAGCTCCCGTCGCGGCCCCGCGCAGGCCTCCGAGGTCGCCTCCGACCGCGCAAATGTCCCGAAGCCGCTGC
>JAAFHV010000173.1 GCA_013297655.1 Myxococcales bacterium
GAAGAGGAAGAGCAAGAGGGCCCCTTCGAGCCAGTTCCCGAGCGCCGCCGCGCCGGCCGCCGCGACGAGCATCAAGAAGTCGATCTCGAACTTCTTCGCGCGGAGCGCGACCACCACCTCTTGCACCGTGAACCAGCAGCCGAGCACGTACGCGGCGATGTAGAGCGCGGTGCTGATTCGCGGCGAGACGTCGAGCTTGGAGAGCCCCCACCCGACGCCGGTGCAGAGGCCCGCGCCAAGGCTGAACACGAGCTCCGACGCTTCTCCGAACGGGCCGCCGTGTTTGTGTCCGCCGGGGCCGTGACTGTGCCCTTCGTGCTCGCCGGCCTCGGAAGCCTCCGCGCCCGCCTCGCCGTGCGCGTGGTCGTGGTCGTCGCCTTCGGCGTGCGCATGATCGCCCGCGTGGTCGTCCGTTCGCTGGTCGGCGGTCTTCGCGCGCGCGGACGTTGGCTTGGTCGAAGCAGCTTCACGCGGTGCAGGTGCGCCTCGAAGGCTGAGCCCGGCCTTCGGGAGCGCCGCCAGCACGGCTTCGCGCGTGGTGCGGGTGGCGTCGAGCTCGACGAGGAGACGCTTCGACCCGAACGCGACCTTGGCGCTCAGCACACCGGGCAGCGCCGCGACGACGGCCTCCGCGAGCTTCGATTGGCGTTCGTGGCGCAGCCCGTCGACCTCGACCGACAGGTGGGCGAAGCGAGCGCCGAGGTCGGCACCGGTTCGCGAGACCAAGCGACGAACCTTGTCGAGGCCGATGACCTCGGGGTCGAAGTGCAGGCACAAAATCGGCTTGCCTGTGTCGCTCCTGTCGACGTGGACCTTCGCCAGCCCTTTGCGACCTTTCAGAGAAGCAAGGATGCGGTCGACGCACCGATCGCACGCCTCTGCGTTCTCGGGGACCACGAGCTCGACGTCGATCTTCAGCTTTTCCAAGGAGTTCTCCCTGCGAACGCGGCCCGTGGCGGAGGCCGCGCGCCCGCGTTCCGATCTGTTGACGACGCGGGGGTTGAATTCTTACGGGTGCAGCGCGCAGATCATCGGCGCAGCCTTCGTGTCGCCTCGCGCCCTCTCGGAGTGGCGCAAGTGGCTCGGCCCGCTAGAAGATGACTCGGGCAGCGACGGGTAAGGGACCCGTCGACGGGTCCTCTGCGCGCGTGACCGTCCCGAGGCGCGACGGGCGGACTTGCGTTTCCCGTCATCTCACCCTCGAAGCAGGCGAAGGACCGCGTCGGCGAGCTTCGTCTCGAACGCGGGGTCCCGCAGCGCCTCGGCGCGGTCGACGACGGCGGCGTGCGCGAGCGCGTCGACGGCGGTGATCGCCATGAAGACGACGAGCGCGAGGTGGTCGTGGGGCAGGTCGTCGCGCGTCGCGAGGAACGCGACGAGCAAGGCGTGGAGCTCCGTGCGTGTGTCGTCGAGCATGGCGAGGCGACCGACCCGCGGCACCTCCTCCATCAGGCGTCGGTGCAGCGCAGGGTCGGTCGCGTGCGCCTCGATCGCGGCGCGGACCAGCGCGCGTGTGAGCTCGTCCAACGTCATCGTGGGCGCGCTCTCGAGCGTTCGTGCGACGACCGCCTTCATCTCCGTCAGGTGCCGCTCGGCCACGGCGACCAACATCGCCTCCCGTGTCGGGAAGTATTGGTAGAGCGAGCCAACGCTCACCCCGGCGCGTTCGGCGACACGTTTCGTCGTCATGCTGTCGAAGCCTTCATCACGCAGAACCTGAGCGATGGCCTCTACGATCGCGGCGACGGTGTGCCGCGCGCGCTCTTGAAGCGGCCTTTTGCGCGGCTGAAGCGCGGGACGAGGGCGTGGGGATCGGGCCATTTTGGAAGCGAGTGTCCCGCATCGGCCGTGAGACGCAAGATACTCGCATGACCTCCGTACGATGGAGTTGGGCCCCGTTCCTCGCCTCGGCCGCGGCCATGCTCGGCTGCGAGCCGGCCCCTCTCGCGAAGCGCGGCCGCTACGCCGAGCAGCCGGAGACCGCGCGCTACGCCGCCTTCGTGGCACCCGAGCTTCGAGCAGAGGGCGCGTTCTTACCGCGGGAAGAGTGGTGGGCGTTCGGCGGCCACGACGTGCACCTCGATCGTGTCGTACCTCCACTCGAACGCGAACCGGGGCGGGCCCGGCGACCGAAGGTCGTCCTCGTCCACGGCGGCGGTGGCAACGGACGGCTGCTCGCGCCGTTTGCGGTGATGCTCGCCCGTCACGGCTACGAGACGATCGCACCCGACTTGCCGCCGTATGGGCTCACCCGCAGGGCCGACGACCAGGCGCTCACCTGGGAGACGTGGATCGCGCTCGTCTCCGCGCTCGCGGAGCGTGAGTCGGAGTGCCGTACACGGCCGGTCGTGCTCTTCGGTCTCAGCGTCGGCGGCATGACGGCGTTGCAGGCTGCGGAGCGAAGCCCGAGCGTCGTCGCGACCATCGCGACCACGTTGCTCGACCTACGCGATCCCGAGAATCTTTCCCTCGCCACGCGCGACACCTTCTTCGCGCGCACGGGGCTCTTCTTCATGAAGAACGCGCCGTGGCTCTCGGGAGGCATGTGGCTGCCCGCCCGCGACGTCGCCCCGATCGCCAAGGTCGCGAACGACCCTGCGCTCGCCACGCTCGCCGAAAACGATCCGCTCGTCGGCGGGGCGCGCGCACCAGGGAGCTTCTGGCGGTCGATGTATCGCCCCGAGCGGTTCGTTCCCGCCGAGCACGTGCGCAAGCCCGTGCTGCTGGTGCATCCCGGCGACGATCGGTGGACGCCTGCAAACGCGAGCCTCCGCTTCCTCAACCGCGTCCCCGGACCCAAGCGCGGGATCGTGCTCGACGGAGGGGGGCACTTCCCGATCGAGCCGAAAGCGTTCGCGCAGCTCGAGGCGGAGGTCATCCGGTTTCTCGACGCGATGCCGTGAGCTTCGAGGTTGGGCAGGGCAAGCTACGGGCGCGCTGGCCCCCGCGAAAACGCGAGGCCATTCGACGGATCGGAAACGCGAGAGTGGTCCGCCCGCCTCACCGGCCGCGGCGGCGCCTCCCCCACGCCAAGAGAGCAGCCGCGAGGACCAGCGCCGCGACGAGGCCCACGCGACCGCCTCCCGGCACAGCGGCGCAGCCTTCCGCAGCGGCGGCAGGCGCAGCCGGGCCCTTTCCCGCGTCCGGCGGCACCGCGCCCGGGCCGAGCTCCTTCTGGAGCCGCGGCCAGTCCTTCACGCATTGTTCGTTCGTCGTCGACCCCGGAGGGCACGCGAGCGGACCGCGGAGCCCGGCGAGGCGGAGCATCGGGGTGAAGGTCTTGCCGTCGTCCGCGCTCTCGCCAGCGACGAAGCCGTAGAGCTCGTTCGAGCAGAGGTACACGCGCGTGTCGGTCACCGCGATGCACTGCACGTAAATCTGCGCGCGCTTCTCGAACGCCAAGGTCTTCGCGTCGGCGACGTGGAGGCCATCCTTGCCGCTCCCGACGTACACCTTCGTGCCGTCGGGCGAGAGCGCCAAGCCCGTGAGCGGGCCCGTGCTCGTCCACGCCACGCGGAACGTCGTTCCTCCGTCGTCCGAGACGAGGAGCCGCCCGCTCGCGAGATCGGGGTCGCCTCCGGTGCGCACGTAGAGCCGGTCGGGGTTCTGCGGATCGACGGCGCCGATGTACGGCGCTCGCTCCTTCGGGAGCAGCGCGAGGGTGTGCGCGACGTACGACTTACCGCCGTCGCGTGAAGCGAGGATGACTCCCTCCGGATCGCCGGTCGCGCGGGCGCGTGCGCCGCTGAGATAAATCCGGTTCGGATCGCTCTCCGCGACCTCGATCGTCTCGACGAGCACGGTCGAATCGACGTCGGCGCCAACCTTGTGGAAGCTGACGGCTTCGTCCGAGCTTCGGTAGACCGCGGAGCCATAACGATACTCGCCCGCGTCGGTCCTCGATGCGTAGCTCGACGACACGGCGAGCACCTCGCGGGGGCGACTCTTCGCCACCACCAGATCGGTCATGACTCGCTTCTCGACGTCGCCGCCGAGCATCGCGAACGAGCAGCCCCTGTCCTGGGAGGCCGTCATTCCGCCGAAGAGCGCGCCGACGAGGGCGGGCTTCTCGGTGAGCGCGAACGGGGGATCCTCGACCCCGCCGAAGCCGACGCTCTGCTCGCACACCCAATCCCAATTTTTGCCGGCGTCCTGCGACACGAGCACGCCGTAGGTGGCGCGCAGCACGAGGAACGACGGATCGCGCGGCGCGACGACGATGCTGTTCGTCGCCGGGAAGCGCCCGTTCGCGCGCGCGCTCGGAGCGAGCACGAGCAGCGCCGCGGCGAGGAGGACTCGAATCGTGGGGAGACGGCTCAGGGTTCTTCCTTCGTCGCGGCGTGCTCGGGCGGGCCGCTACGAGGCGCGGCGGCCCGCGCTTCCATTGGGCTCAGGGGGCGCCGCACGCGAGCCACTGCGAGAGCTGCTGTCGCTCGTGCCAGGTGGGCTTCGGATCGGTGGTCGGCATGATTTCGTTGGTCCCTGCGGGGCCCGAGCCAGCGTACTGGTCGATGTGCTCGGCGAGGGAGCGAATGTCGTCGGCCTTGTCGAAGTTGTGGTCGTCGGGAGCTCCGTTTCGGGCCGCGCCCTTCACGCTCTCGCTGTGGCAACGAAGGCAGTACGTCTTCATGAACGGCTCGCCGAAGCTGGCATACGTCAGCGTGTTGTTCGGCGGGCAGGTGGCTGTCGTGGCGACCCCGGCGCCTGCTTGCGAGCCGCACGCAGGGGTGGCGAAGACGGCGAACAGGGCGGCGGTCGCGAGCGCGGCGAAGCCGGTCCCGGTGAGCGAGATAGTCATGGGATCCTCGAAGCAAAAAGTGTCTGCCGGCTCGCGGAGGCGCGACCGGTACGAGCGCCGTGGAGGCGCGGGCGACGAGACTCAGGCGCTTCGAGGAGGAGGCTTCGGTGGCCCGTCGAGGTCACGCGACTTGGCCGAGGCGACGGGCGCGCAAGTGGCGATCGACGCCGCGGAGGCCATGATCGCCGCGACGACCGGAGCCCGGCGCGGGGGCAGCGCGAGCCGGGGCGTCACGAGCTCGGCCTGCACCTCGTCTCCGCAGCGGCCCTCGAGGTGGGATTCATGCAACGGCTCGCCCGGTCGATCGGGGTGGCACAGCGTGCAGAGGCAGTCTTGGTGCGCGCTCGCGCACTGGCAGACATGCGCGCTCGCGCCCAGCGCTCGCGCCAACGTCGGCCCGAGCCCGCCCGTCGTGACGACGAAGAGCACAGCGAGCAGGACGTAGCGGAGCAGACGCAAAGCAGATTAGCCATAGCAAATCGACCGCGCGGGGCCCATGAACAGCGCGGTCGTTGTCGTATAGAAATGCGCGAGGCGGAAGAGGTCGCTCGCTGGCGCGCGACGACCTAGGGATTTTGGCCCGAAGACGTGCAAAGGTCGACGTGATGCGTACGGCTTCCATCGCCCTCCTCGCGCTGCTCTTCCCCGCGCTCACGCTCTCCGCGCCGGCTTGTTCGGACCCCGTCGACGAGCACGTCGACGGCGCGGTCGACCGCGAGCGCAAACAGACCGTGATCCCCGCCGCCTGCGCGATCGTGGTCGACGACTACCCGCCGGTCGAGAGCCCGCACGTCGCGATCGACACCGTGGTGCCTTACGACTCCAACCCACCGAACCACGGGCCT
Organism: Myxococcales bacterium; assembly: GCA_013297655.1. Classification (GTDB taxonomy): domain Bacteria; phylum Myxococcota_A; class Polyangia; order Polyangiales; family Polyangiaceae; genus JAAFHV01. Next base: position 5,644 of record JAAFHV010000173.1, read on the forward strand.
CACTACCCGATTTGGGCCTCGTTCGACGAGTACACGAAGCCGGTCGATCGGCGCTACTACGTGCACGATCTGGAGCACGGCGCGGTGGTGCTCGCCTACAACTGCGCGGCCGCGGGCGACGCCGGAGCGGTCACGAGCTGCGACGCGATCGTCCAAGCGCTCCGCGCCGCCGTCGCTGCGATCCCGAACGATCCGCAGTGCGAGGGCGAGGGCGCGCGGGTCCGCTTCCTGATCACGCCCGACCCGCTCCTCGACGTCCCGATCGCCGCAGCGGCTTGGGGCCGAACGTACCGCGCTCAGTGTCTCGACACCGCGTCGCTGGGGGAGTTCGTACGGACGAGCTACGGGTTCGGGCCAGAGCAGCTCTGCGCGCGCGGGCAGCCGATGTTCTGAAACGCGTCACGGGGTCGGCCGGCGCGCGGCTGGATCCCGTGCCGCGCGCAGACGGGTGTGGTCGGCCACTTTTGAGGCGCCGCGACCGACAAACTCGGCCCATGCCCCGCGTTCGCCCTTCCGAGGCGAACGACCCCGGTCCATCGCCGTCTTTTTTGGCGCTCGCCAGAGCTTGGATGCCGGTTCATGACCGACTTTGCCCCGGCGACCGCAGGCGGTCTACGACTCGATGAGCGCCGCTGCAGCAAGTACCCGGGCGAGCGCGTCGTCACCCCGAGCGAGCTCCGACGGAAGGGCACGGAGAGCTTCGAGTGCGTCTCGTGCTTCCGGTGGAGCAGTGACCTCGAGAGTGAGCGCGCCCGGAGTCGTCACGACGTCGAACCGGGCAAAGGCGCAGCAAACCGCCTCACGGTGGGCGATCTGCCGTACCTTCGCCTCGACTCCAAGCCCGGCGCGGAAGGTCCATCGAAACCCGGCTTCGGTCACGGAGGAGCTGACGAGGTGCTCGAACGCCGCGCGCAGGTCGCGTTCTCGAGCGGGGATTTCGGCAGGGTCCAAGGTGCACGCGATGGGCGCGCAGCTCACTCTAGGACTAGGCGTGAGCGCGTCCGTCGAAGTGACGGGGTCGCCCTCTTCGCAGCCGCAAGCACCGGGTGTCTTCGTCGCCATACGTGCCTCGCTTCCAATGCGTCGTTCGAGAACACTAGCGCGCAGGAGGGCCGGCGTGACCGGCCCCGCCCGAGAATGTGCGCGCTCGCGAGGCGATGCCGCTCTACTGCGCTCTTCGCCATGATAGGGGTGACCGATGGCGCTCGCAAAGACGGTTGGTTTGTTCGTCGTCACTGCGATCGCCGAAGTCGTGGGCTGCTACTTGCCGTATTTGTGGCTTCGAAAGGGCGCTTCGGTCGCACTTCTGGTGCCCGCCGCGCTCGCGCTGATGGCCTTCTCGTGGCTGCTCACTTTCCACCCGACGGGCGCGGGACGGACTTACGCGGCCTACGGCGGAGTTTACGTGAGCGTCGCGATCGCTTGGCTTTGGGTCGTGGAGAAGCAGACGCCGACCACGCGCGATCTGCTCGGGGTGGGCATTTGCCTCGCGGGCATGCTGGTGATCGCGACCGGCCCCGAGGTCCCGGCGACGACGTCGCCTTAGCCGCGGGTCGGATACCCCGCCGCGCGACGCGGCCTCACCGAGCTTGCGTGCGTTGGCGCGCGCCTTCGCGACCTGGAAGCGGTCATGTCGACCCCGATGACGTTCCCCGTCCCGACCTGCTTGGCGGCGAGGAAACAATCGAAGCCGCCGCCGGAGCCGAGGTCGAGCTCGGCTCGCCCTCCGAAAGCCTCGCGAGTGCCTGCGTGTTCCCGCACCCGAGCCCCGTGTTGATGCCGTCCGGCAGGGCGGCGAAGTCCGGAGGGGTGACCGAAGGACGTAGGAATTCGTCCCGAAGCGGGTGTAGGCGGCCGGGAGCGCTCGCGGGGCCGGGGGAGCCGGTCCATGACCGCTTTTGGCTTCGAGACGGCGGTGAGGCCGGTCAATGCCGCTTTTTCCGGTCGCGAGGGCATAGACCCCGGTCCGTCACCGCCTTTCTGCGCTCGCGAGGCCGACGACCCCGGTCCATCACCGCCTTTCTGCGCTCGCGAGGGCGGAGAGGTCGGTCCATGAACCGCCTTTTGCGCTCGCGAGGGCGGAGAGGTCGGTCCATGAACCGCCTTTTGCGCTCGCGAGCCCGACGACCTCGGTCCATGACCCCCCTTTTTGCCTCCGCGAGGCCAGCGACCCCGGTCCATCACCGCCTTTTTGCGCGCGCGAGGCCGACGACCCCGGTCCATCACCGCCTTTTTGCGCGCGCGAGGCCGACGACCCCGGTCCATCACCGCCTGCCTGCAAGGGCGGTATCCAGGCAAGAGATCACGGGCGCCCGTCTCACACACCCGCAGTTAGTTAGCGGGGCGTCGAGAAACACTCTCCTTCACCACGCCAATGCCCAATCGTTCGCGATAGCGCCGTGTGGAACGCTTCGAGGTCGTTCACCCCCTGAGCGCTCCCGGTGCCGTACGCGCCCTTCTCCTCAGGGATCTTCGCGAGCTCGACCTTGCCGAGCTCGGCGAGCGTGATGATGCCATCGTTGTCGGCGTCGGCCGCCGCGATGTTGTCGAAGCGCACCTTCGACTCCGGATCCTGAAGATCGTCGTAATAGAGATGATCGCCGTGAATCGTGATCTGCGGGTCGTCGGTGCCGCCGTTCGTCACGAGGACGCCGTCGAGGTTCTTGCCTCCCACGTCACCTTTGCACTGCCTATACGCGGTGGCCGTTTTGAAGCCCCATTTGTAGGTCTTCGTCACTGCGCCTTTGGTCGCCACGGCGTCCACGTAAATGCTGTACCCGCCCGCGATGAGGAGCTGCTTGTCGGCCTCGGTGGCGACTGCAAGCTCCGTCGCCGCGGTCGCAGGCGCGATGTCGAAGCTCACCTGCTCGTATGCCTTGGCGGGGACTGCACTAAAGCTGACCACCGGTTTTACCCCCGGCTTGGTCATGTCGAACAGCTTACTCCCAGGCATCTCGCTCACCACCGCTCCGCTCGAATCGGCGACGCGAATCGGCCCCAGCGTGACGAGAAATTTGTTGTATTTGATTGTCCACCCATCTTCGACCTTGTCCGCGGGGATGTTGTCTTCGATGAACGGCTCGCCCCAGATACTAAAGGACACCGATCCCGTCCCGGTCGCATCGGAGCTCGAGCACCCGATCGCGGAGAGGAGGCATGCGCCGACGAGGAAAGAAGTACGAAGAGAGCATTTCATGAGGGTCCGGGGCTGAAAGGTGAAGGTGTATGACGCGCCGACCTTGACGCCGCGCGCGAGTTGGTTGAACGCCACCGAGCTCGGGTCGACGAGCGCGGGCTTGCCGTCCTTGCTCGCCGGTACCTCGTCGAAGTCGACTTGGTCGAGCCATTGCTTGAGGCTCACCTTGAGGGCGATGGTCCCGTTCGACTGCATGTCGGCTTCGGCGAACGGGCAGCCTTCGACGATGAGCTGGCCGTCATGGATCACGTCCGACGGGCTCACCTGCGCCCGAAAGACCCTCGTCTGGTCGAGCTTCGTAGCCGTGCCCTCGAGCACGACCACGTAGGTCGCGAGGTCGGCCGCGAGCGGGCCTGTCGCTGGACTAGAGAACGAGAAGGTACCGGAGTTGGCTTTTGCCTGCGCGCGCGCGCGGCGGGTGGCCGGCGACGGACAACGCGCCGTGCGCGAGGGAGCCACCGTACGTCGTCAGCATGAGTTGGCGAGACGTCGGGGGATTGCGTCGACGGCACGGCGCGCGGGCGCCTCACCTCGCCGGCGCCCGTTCGAGCGGAGCCAATTGTCCGCTCGACCTCGCCGACCTGAGCAGCCACCTAGCTAGCTAGCTCGTTGCTCTGCGATCCGAGCGCCTCGGGCGTTGTTGGGGAGTCGGGCGCCTCGCGCGGCCTGGGGAAAAGAAGGGCGCCCGCCGCCGATCGACTCTCCGATCCAGCGATCAATCGCTCAGTCCCATCTGTGCGCGGAGAAGCTGGCTCTTCAGAATCAAGGATCCTTTCGAGACGACGGGCTCACCAGGCAGGAGGCCGCGGAGGATCTGGACGTTGGTGCCGAGTTCTTGCCCGCGCTCGACCGCGCGCATCTCGAACTTGCCTTGGCCTTGCTCGACGAACACGAAGGGAGCGCCGTCGACCACTTGGATCGCGCCGCGCGGCACGATGATGACGTCGAGCGCCCCGCCGTCGCCGTCCTGTGAAGCGCCGAGCACTCGCGCGGTCGCGGACATGCCGGGCTTCAACTTGCCGTCCAAATTAGGGAGCACGATGCGCGCGCGCATCACGCGGCAATCGGGGTCGACGAAATTCTCGACGTCGTCCACGCGCCCTCGGATTTCGTTGTCCGGAAACGCGATGGCGGTGACGCGCACGTCGTCGCCGACTTGCACTTTGGAGAGATCGCGCTCGTACACGTCGACGATGAGCCAGACCTCGCTGGTCTCTCCGACGACGACGAGAGTGTCCGTCGCGCCGACGGGTTGGCCGACCCGCGCTTTTACTTCGAGGACGACGCCGGCGATGGGAGACACGAGCGGCACGGTGGAAGAGACGGCTCCGTCGCTCCCGCGCACCCCGAACGTGGCGAGTCGCGCGTCGGCGGCGCGGAGCTCGGCATCGGCGAGGCGTTTTTCGGTCCGTGCAGCTTGCAGGCTTCTTTCGGACGATGCGCCGGCGGCGAACATTTTTTCTTCGCGCGCGCTCTCGGTGAGGGCCATGTCGAGGCGCGACCGAGCGGACGACCAGTCGCCCCGCGCGCGACCGACCGCTACCCCGTCGACGGTGGCGACGACGTGCCCTTTGCGGATTTCTTGCCCCGGAGATACGAGCACTTGGCCGACCCGCCCGGAGAGGCTAGGGCCTACCCGTGCGACGTGGCTCGGGCTGAAGTCGACCATTCCGGCCACCGTCACGCTGGATCCTCGCCGCTCGGACACGGACCTCGTGACAGTGAGCCCGGCGGCGGCGAGCGCTGCGGGCGAGAGGACCACGTCGATCCCGCGCTCTCTCTCTGCCTTCTTGGGCCGTTCGGAGGGCGCCTCTTTAGCCTTGCACCCCGCGTCTACCAGGATGGGCATCGCGAGCGCGAGCGCAAGCACGGACCTCGCAGCGAGCGAGATCGCCGTTAGGTTCGCGCAGGGGCAGGACCGCAAAGGTTCCATCTGTGGCAGCATGTCAGAGTTCGGCAGCGACTCCCAACCTTTGCGGCGCCGTGCGGCGACGGCTCGGGATTCGCAACCGGGCCGTGCGAGCCCTCTCGCCTCATGCAACTCGTCGGCTGCTCGGCGCGGCGAACGCGAAGGAACCAAAGGCGCGAGGGCTGCTGGGCCGACGCGGCTTAGGAGGCGGTGTGGACTCTGGCGCGGCGACAGCGACGGATCCTCGGGGCGGCGCGCTCGACCACGCGTCGGTGCGGGGCCCGAGAATTTGAGGAGGACATGGCGCACGAAGTCCTGGAAGGTTGGCAGGAGCGGCCCTCATTCACGAGCACGCGCCGCGAACACCCTTGACGCGTTCCCCAGGGGCGGTATCGTTCGGACGTGCGTGCGAATGAGACGAGCGACCGGGAAAAGGGGCTAGCGACCACATGCTTCAAGGCGGAGGTCGTCTCGCGGCTCCGTGCTCAGCAACCTTCCGTCGCAACCACGGCACGCGCCGCTGACCTTTGCGCGTTGCTCGCGGATCCTCTGCGCCTGCGTGTTCTGTGGATGCTTCGCGGGGGCGTAGAGGTCTGCGTCTGCGACGTCGCACACGTCTTGGAGGTGACGGTCTCGACCGCCTCGCACCATCTGCGTCGGCTGCGCGCGGCAGGCATCGTCACCGGTCGCGCGGATGGCAAGTGGGTGCACTACTCGCTCGCCGCCACGACCGCCGGAGAGCTGGCCCGCCAGGCGCTTGAGGCCGCCTCTCTATGAACACACGCGCATCCAGTCCCGCGCTAGCCGCGCTCGCCGGGCTGTTCAGACTGCTCGCCGTACTGCTCTCTTTGCAGCTTGCCGGAGTCGCCGATCTCGCCGTTCGCCTCACCGACGACGTTCACGACGACTGTTCCAACGAGCAGTCGGGGCGTGACTGTCCTCCTGGTTGCCCCTCGTGCACGTGCACACACGGGCCGGTTGGCTCCCTACCCGCTCCCGCTCCAGCCGTGCCGTCCGTGACGTTGCCTCTGACGCCAGATGCCGTGTTGCCTCGGGCCGCCCTCGAGCTGCGGACGCTCGCCGAGCTGCCCCACGTGTATCGGCCGCCGCGCGCGTAGGAGCCTACTTCCCAAGTCTGTGCGCTCGCGAGGTCGGAATCGACCGCCGCGCATGGGGGTCTACTTCCCAAGCACGTGCGCTCGCGCGGTTGGATTTCGACCGCTCGTGGCGTGCATGCCTGTTCACGACACGCTGAACGGGAGGAAACGCCTCCCGCGGGGACGCCCCTGCTCCCGCTCCGGCATGGCGCTCGAGTCGTTACGCCACGAAGAAAGGTAGAAAAAATGAAACTGAATTACGCGACTGCCATCGCAGGCCTCGTGCTGTTCGCTGTCACCGGCTGCAGCAAGGACAAGGACGCAAAGACGGAAGCCCGGCAAGAAAACGCATCCAAGGCAGCCCCCACACCGCCCGCGAACGCGGGGTTGCCTGCCGGAGTCAAGCCAGGGTCCTACGAGGACTGGTGCGACCAGCACCAGGTCCAAAAATCGCTGGATACGAAGTGCAACCCAGCTCTCGTGCCTGCATTCAAGGCGTCCGGCGACTGGTGCAAAGAGCACGACCTTCCCGAGTCGCAATGCTCGTGCGACCCCAAGAACAAGCCCGTACGCCCGCCGAAGACCTGAAATGCGCACGTCTCCCCTTCTTCTGGTCGTCGTCCTCCTCAGCGCGAACGCAATCGCGTGCAAAAAGCCCGAGGGCGGCCCCCCACCGGCGGCCTCGTCGGAGCTGGAGCCGCTCTGCGAGCACCACGTGCAGAAGTCGATCTGCACGAAGTGCAATCCGACGCTTGCTCCCGTGTTTCAGGCGAAGAAGGACTGGTGCCCGGAGCACGGGTTCCCCGAGTCGGTCTGTCCTACTTGTCACCCCGAACGCGGCGGCCGCCCGAAGGCGGCGACGGCCGGAAAGAAGGATGACGACGACGACAAGAAGATCCAGCTCTCGGCGCGCGTGCTTGAAAAGGCAAAGGTAAGGACCGAGCCTGCAAAGAAACAATCGGTCGATCTCAGCCTGGCTGCATCGGGCGAGGTCGTCGCCGACCCCGATCGCAGCGCGCGCGTGACCTCACCGATCGCGGGTCGCATCGAGCAGGTCTCGTTCAAGGAAGGCGCCTCCGTCAAGAAGGGACAAATCCTCGCGGTCGTACGCGTGCCCGAGCTCGGCAAGGCACGAGCGGTGTTTGCGTCGGCGTCGGTGCGGGGCGCCTCGGCCCGGGCAAACGCTGACCGCCTCAAAACCCTTGCCGACCGGGGGCTCGCGGCAAAGCAGGAGGTGGTGGCCGCCACTGCCGAGGCCGATGCGCTGGAGGTCGAGGCGAAGGCCGCGGCCGAACAGCTCGGCGCGCTTGGCTCGTCGGCCGGGGGCGCCGGGACGTCACTCGCCGTCCGCTCGCCGCTCGCTGGCATCGTCACGCGTCGCAACGCGGTCCTCGGGCAGGCGATCACGGCCGAGGAGGCGATCGCGAACGTGACCGATCTGAGCGAGCTCTGGTTTCTCGCTCGTGTGTACGAGAAAGACGTGGGCCGGATCGACGTCGGCCGGCGCGCGGACGTGCAGTTCGCCGCGTACCCGAACGAGCGCTTCGGCGGTGCCGTCGAGTATCTCGGCAAGGAAATCGATCCAGGCGCGAGGACGTTTACCGCGCGCGTGCGGCTCGACAACGCAAAGGGCGTTCTCCGAGTCGGCCTCTTCGGGACCGCGCGTATCGCGACGGGCGAAGAGCGCAAAGAGCCCACTCTTGCCATTCCGCGCAGCGCGATCACCGACATCGAGGGCAAGGCATGCGTCTTCGTCAAAGAAGCCGATGGCTTCGAGAAGCGCGAAGTCGAGCTCGGTCTCGTCGGCGTCGACAGGGCAGAGATCGTGCGCGGCGTCCGCGAGGGTGAGCTGGTCGTGGTCGAGGGAGTCTTCACGCTCAAGAGCATCGCCATGAAAGGCGCAATGGGGGACGACGACTGATGCTGTTCCTCTCCTCCATCGTCGACTGGTCCCTCAGGCATCGCGCGATCGTCCTCGTGGCGACCTTGCTCTTCCTCGCGGTCGGCCTTCACTCGGCGGCCACGCTGCCGATCGACGCCGTTCCCGACGTCACGAACGTTCAGATCGCAGTCATCACCGCTGCGCCCGCGCTCTCGCCCCTCGAGGTCGAGCAATACGTGACCGTCCCGGTCGAGCGCGCCATGGCCGGGATACCGCGCACGACGCAGCTACGATCGGTGTCGAAGTACGGGCTCTCCGTCGTGACCATCGTGTTCCGCGACGACACCGACATCTACTTCGCGCGACAACAGGTCGCCGAGCGGATGCGCGAGGCGCAGGACGCGATCCCGGCAGGCTACGGCAAGCCCGAGATGGGTCCGATCTCGACCGGGCTCGGCGAGATCTTCCAGTTCGTCGTCCGAAACGACCAGATGACGCCGATGCAGGTGCAGGAGATCCTCGAGTGGACGATCGCGCCTCAACTTCGAACCGTTCCCGGCGTCGTCGAGGTCAACAGCTTCGGAGGTCAGGTCAAGCAGTTCCAGGTAAAGCTCGACCCCCTAAGGCTCCGGGCGGCAGGCGTGTCCGTCGGTCAGGTCGTCGAAGCCCTCGAGAAGGCGAACGCCAACGTCGGCGGCGGCTACGTGGAACGAAACCGCGAGCACCTCGTCATCGGTACGGACGGACAGTTCAAGTCGCTCGACGACATCCGCGCAGTCGTCCTGTCGACCACGCCGCAGGGCGCGCCCGTGACGATCGCATCTGTCGGTGACGTCGAGCTCGGCCCTCGCCTCCGTCGCGGGGCGGCATCGATGAACGGCGAGGGAGAGGTGGTCATCGGCGTCGCGATGATGTTGATGGGCGAAAACTCGCGCGTCGTGACCGAGGCCGTGAAGGCCAAGCTCGCCGAGCTACAGCCGACGCTCCCCGCGGGCACGCGAATCGACCCGTTCTACGACCGGTCCGTGCTCGTCAACCGGACGATCCACACCGTGACGCGCAACCTGGTCGAGGGCGCGCTGCTCGTGATTGGCGTGCTCTTCCTCCTTCTCGGTGATCTGCGCGCAGGCGTCGTGGTGGCGGTCATCATTCCTCTCTCCCTGCTCTTTGCGATCGTGGTCATGCGCGCGCTCGGGTTGTCGGGAAACTTGATGAGCCTCGGCGCGATCGACTTCGGGCTCATCGTCGATGGCGCGGTCATCATCGTGGAGAACGCGGTCCGTCGATTGTCGGAAGAGCAGGAGAAGAAGGGCTCTAACCTCTCCTCCGAGGAGCGCATCGCGACGGTGCGCGAAGCGACCATCGAAGTGCGCGCGGCGAGCGTGTTCGGCGAGGCGATCATCGCGATCGTCTACCTCCCGATCCTCGCGCTCACCGGCATTGAGGGAAAGCTGTTCAGTCCGATGGCGACGACGGTCCTCCTCGCCCTTGGTGGAGCGTTCATATTGTCCCTCACGCTCGTGCCCGTGCTCACGAGCTACGTCGTCCGGCCGAAGGTGGGGCACCACGAGACGTGGATCCTGCGGCAAGCCCACCGCCTCTACGTCCCGGCGTTCCGCAAGGCGCTCGCGCACCGGTGGCTGACGCTGGCGGTCGGCGTCGCGGGCCTCGCCGTCGCGGCGGGCCTCTTCACTCGGCTGGGCGCGGAGTTCATTCCCCAGCTCGACGAGGGCGACGTGCTCATCGAGGCGCGGCGCTTGCCCGGGATCTCGCTCTCGGAATCCGTGGCCACGAGCCTGCGGATGGAACAGGCGGTCCGTTCGATCCCAGAGGTCGTCTCCGTCGTGACCCGCACGGGTGCGCCTACGATCGCGACGGATCCGATGGGAATGGAACAGTCGGACGTCTACGTGGCGCTGAAGCAGCGCAGCGAGTGGCGCCCTGGGCTGACGAAGGCGGCGCTCGCCAAGGAGATCTCCGAGGCGGTCGAGCACGAGGTGCCGGAGGTCGCCGGAGGAGTGTCGCAGCCGATTCAGATGCGTACGAACGAGCTGCTCGCGGGCGTGCGCTCGGACGTCGCGGTGTTGGTCTACGGGACGGACATGAAGGAGCTCGCAAAGGCGGGCGACCGGATCGCGGACCAGATTCGCACCATCCCAGGTGCCGCGGACGTTCGGATCGAACAGGTGGCGGGCCTCCGCTACCTCCGGATCGTGCCCGACCGCGAGCGGCTCGCGCGCTACGGCCTCACGATGGCCGACGTGAACGAGCTCACACAGTCGATCGCGGTGGGCCGCGAGGCGGGCCAGGTCCTCGAGGGAGAGCGACGCTTCGACATCGTCGTACGAATGCAAGAGAGCCGCGTCGCGGATCTCGGGACACTCGTGGATCTGCCGCTCAAAACGCCGAGCGGGCAGATCGTCCCGCTCGGCGACGTCGCTCGCGTGGAGTACGGCACGGGCCCCGCGCAGATAAGTCGCGACAAGCAGTCACGTCGCATCACGGTGGAGCTCAACGTACGCGGCCGGGACATGCTCTCGGTCGTCGAGGAGGCGCAGCGGCGGGTCGCGCGCGATGTCAAACTGCCACCGGGCTACCGCGTCGAGTGGGGTGGTCAGTTCGAGCACTACGTCGACGCCAAGGGGCGGCTCATGATCGTGGTGCCGCTCGCCTTGGCCCTGATCATGTTCCTGCTGTGGATGGCCTTCGGCTCCATGCGGCTCGCGATCTTGATCTTCTTCAACGTGCCGTTCGCGATCATCGGCGGGGTGGTCGCGCTTTGGGCGAGGTCGTTGCCGTTCTCGATCTCTGCAGGCGTCGGCTTCATCGCGCTGTTCGGCGTGGCGGTGCTCAACGGGGTCGTCCTCGTCTCCTTTGCGCAGCACCTGGAGGAGCGCGGGGTCAATCACGTGGACGCGATCAAACAGGCCGCTGAGCTGCGGCTACGGCCGGTGTTGATGACCGCTCTCGTCGCGTCGCTCGGGTTCGTGCCGATGGCGCTCTCGACCGCGCCCGGGAGCGAGGTCCAGCGTCCCCTCGCGACGGTCGTCATCGGCGGGCTGGTGACCGCGACGTTCCTCACGATGTTCCTGCTTCCCGTCTTGTACGCGTACTTCGGGAAGTCGGTCGAACGGGCGCGGCCGGTTCCACAACCTGAAGCGGCTGCGCCCGTTGCGCCCGTAGCGCCCGAGCAAACGTGATGGCCGGACGTCGGCCTTCTCGGTGCGGCTCGAGGGTGGTTCGTTCCGACCGTCTGCCGCCGCCGCTGCGGTGGGGACGGGTCTCCGCTTGGCGTCACTCCGAAAGAGATGAAATGAGCACGATTCAGACGGACAGGCCCTTGTGCGCGCATTCCAGAGGAGAGCTTCGATGACATGTCCTAGTTGGTTGTCGGGACTCGCCTTGGCCTGCGCGGGCGCCCTGGTGTCTACGATCAGCGCCGCGGAGCAGGCGTCGCCATGCGCGACCCTCACGCGGACGAATGTCACTCGCTGCGCTGTGGGAGCGAGCCTCGGGGTAAGAAGCGAACAGCTCACGTTGCGGAGCTTCGAGGGCCGCCAGCGCGCCGCTGGCATCTTCTTGCCCTCGAACCCGACCGTAACCGTCACGGGCGGGCATTCGATCGAGCCGACCGTCCTAGCTGCCCAGCGGGAACCACTCTGGACCGTTTCGGTGTCGCAGGAGCTCGAGGTCGGCGGCCAGCGAGGCAAACGCGTCGACGTCGTCTCCGCAGAACAGCGGGCCCAGTCGGCGCGCCTCGACCTCACCCGCCGGGCCGCCGCGGCAGACGCCTGGCTGCTCTACTTCGATGCGCTCGCCGCCGCGGAGGAGTCCAGGCTCGCCGAGCGTTTGGCGACGCTCTCTGCGGCGCTCACGACCGTCGCGCGAGCGCGTGCGCAGGCCGGGCTCGTCGCCGACGTCGAAGCCCAGGTCGCTCAGGCCGCTGCGTCCCGGCTACTCCAGGCGCAGTCTGCAGCGCAGAGCCGACTCGCGACCGCGAGTGCCTCTCTCGCGAGCGCGGTCGGGCTCGACCCGGCGTCCGCGAACCTGCGCATCGAAGGCGAGCTCGCACCTCTCAAGACCGTCGGAGCGGGTGGCGCCGGATTCGTTACGGATGCCATCGAGCGCCGAGCGGAGATAACCTCGGCGCTGGCAGAAGCGGATGCGCAGAACAGCAAGGTCGCCCTCTACGGGCGCCTTCGCGTTCCGAATCCTACGGTCACCTTGTTCGTACGCAACGACTGGATCAACGAGCGACAGATCGGAGTCGGCCTCGCCATCCCGATTCCAGTCCCCGCCCCGGTGGGCCGCACGTACGCCGGTGAGATCGCGGAGGCGTCTGCCCTCGCAGCTCGAGCGGGGAACGAGGCAGAACGTCTGCGACGCTCGGTGCGCCTCGAGATCGCCCAAGCGCTCCAAGCCTTCGAGGCACGCCAACGCCAAGCCGATCTGTTCCAGCCGGCGCAGGTGCGTCAGACGGAGGAGACCCTGCGCAGCATCGCCGAGGAGATCGAGGCGCGACGCCTTCCCATCCGCGACGCGCTCCTCACGCAGCAGGCCCTCATCGACTATCTCTTCGCCAACGTCGAAGCGCGCCGGCAACTCTGCTTCGCGTCGGTCGAAGTCGCGCGCGCCGCCGGCCTTTCTCTCGCCGAGGAGCCGAAATGACGGCCTCCGAGCGAAGCTCTGCGAAAGGAGGCGCGCAGCCGGGTAAGCCGGAGCGGCTGACGACGTACGTGGCGCACCTCGACTGCGAGACCGAGGCGGCGGCGATTCAGCGCGGCCTGAAGGACGAACCGGGGATCGTCGAGATCACCGTTTACGCCAAGGCCTCGAAGGTCGAACTGAGTTTCGCTCCCGAAGTCACGAACGCACCGACGCTCCTGGCACGCTTGGCGGCGATGGGGTTTCCGCCGCGCCGTGACCCGTCCGCGGATGCGGTAGCGCCGCCTTGGCGCAACGCGAAGGTCGTCTCCGCCGCGTCGTCGGGGGTGCTTCTCCTCATCGCGTGGCTCATCGGTCTGGCCGGAGCGCCGCGCGTCGTGACGATCGGTCTCTACCTCGCGGCGCTCGCCGTCGGTGGTTCCTACTTCGCGCGAGAAGCGCTCGAGAAGCTCTGGCACGAACGAAAGGTCGGCATCGAGCTGCTGATGACCGTGGCTGCGATCGCGGCCGCAGCGCTGGGTCAAGCGGGCGAGGGCGCGATGCTCGCGTTCCTTTACTCGATCTCCGAGGCTGCGGAGGGCTACACCGAGGCGAAGACCCGGTCGGCCGTGAAGGCGCTGATGAAGCTCGCTCCGAAGCTCGCCATCGTGCGCCGTGACGGAGGGGAGCAGGAGATACCTGCCGAGGAGCTCAAGGTCGGCGAGGTCTTCCTCGTCAAGCCGGGGCAGGCCGTACCGACGGACGGGGCGATCGTCGAAGGACGCTCCAGCCTCGACGAGTCTCCGATCACGGGCGAGAGCGTACCGGTCGAGAAGGGACCAGACGACACCGTGCTCGCCGGGACGCTCAACGGAGAGGGGCTCCTCGCGGTCCGCACGACGAAGACGTTCGCGGACAACACGCTCGCGCGCATCATCCACATGGTGGAGGAAGCCCAGGAGAAGAAGGGCCAGACCCAGAAGTTCATCGAGCGGTTCGGATCGCGGTACAGCCCTGCGGTGCTGGCCGTCGCGGTGCTCATCGCCGTGGTCGGGCCTCTCGCGCTGGGAGGGGCATGGATCGGCTGGGCCGCACGAGCGACGGTCTTCGTGGTCGCGGCTGCCCCCTGCGCGCTGGTCATCTCGATACCGGTCGGCCTCGTCGCGACGCTCGGCACGGCCGCCCGCAACGGCGTGCTCATCAAGGGCGGAGTGTTCGTCGAGCAGCTCGCGACCATCACGACCGTCGCGCTCGACAAGACGGGCACCCTCACGCGGGGGAGGCCGTCGGTCACGGCGATCCTTCCCCTCGACGGTTCGACCGAGGAGGAGCTCCTCGCTCTCGCTGCAGCCATCGATGCGGCGAGCCAGCACCCTGTCGCGAAGGCGATCGTTCGTGGCGCGGTCGAACGCTCTCTGAAGGTCGCGCCAGTCACCGAGTTCCGTTCCATCACCGGCGCCGGAGCGACAGCGCTCGTCGAAGCCCGGGCCCACTACGTCGTGAGCCCCGAGCACTACCGCGACGTGCTCGGCGTCGCCCTCGACGCCGAGAAGCCACGGATCGAAGCGCTCCGCGAGCAGGGCGACACGGTGGTTGCCGTCGGAGATGGGGGCCGCATTCGAGGGCTCATCGCCGTGCGCGACGAGCTCCGCGAGAACGCACGCGCCGCTCTTCAGGCCATTCGTAAGGCGGGAGTAACTCGGATCGTCATGCTCACCGGCGACAACGAGACGACCGCCCAGCGGGTCGCGCGAGATGTCGGCGGAATCGACGAAGTGCGGGCGCACTTGAAGCCGGGGGATAAAGCCGAGGCCCTGAAGGCGTTCGCGGCCCGGGGTGAGAGGGTGGCGATGGTGGGTGACGGCGTAAACGACGCGCCGGCGCTCGCGGAGGCGACGGTCGGCGTAGCGATGGGCGCGGCCGGGACCGACGTGGCTCTCGAGACGGCGGACGTTGCCCTGATGTCCGACGATCTCGAGAAGCTCGCCTACGCCCTCTCCCTGGCGCGCCGCTACAAGAGCATCGCCCGGCAGAACATCGCTCTCTCGATCGTGGTGGTGGCGGTGCTGAGCGTGGGAGCTTTTCTGGGCTTGTTCAGTCTGCCCGTCGCCGTGATCGGCCACGAGCTCAGCGAGCTCGTGGTCATCGCGAGCGGCCTGCGAATGCTGCGGTTTCGCGCGAAGTAACGTCGACATGTCGAAGATCTCGTGAATGCGTGCTCACCGGGACAGTGCAAGAATGACCATCCTCTCCTCTCGTGCCGCCTTTGGAATGTTAGCGCTCGGGATCGCGGCCACGCTCGGCTGCGAACCCCCCTCGCCGTTCAAGCCCGTGCTCGACCCTGTCCCGCTGCCGAGCACACCGGCATCGCTTCAAGTCGAGGTCGGGACCGGCGAGGGCGTGTTCGAACCGATCACGAAGGCCACGATCGTTGACCCGGTCTTCGGACCCCAAGGCGGGTACCACGTGTGGACCGCGGCCAAGGTCACCGGGGTCAAGCTATCGAGCGCCCAGATCAATGTCTCCGCCCGCCTCGCGTCGGGTGGCGAAAAAGTCGGCCGGGCATCCCGAGTCATCGCCGACTTTCGCACGACGAACGACGGTGCTCAGGTCCACGCCGGCATCACGAACTTCGTCGACAACCCGAGCAGCGTGAGCGGAAGAGAGATCGTGCTGCGAATCGAAGTGATCGCGCCCGATGGGGCGCACGGCGAAGACGAGAGGACCGTGAAGGTTCGCTAAATCGAGCCAGGGCCGATGGGACGAAAGCGAGAAACGATGGTGGAAAGCTACCTCGCGGATGTCGCCACGCTCCCTCGCTTCACCCACA
>JAAFHV010000171.1 GCA_013297655.1 Myxococcales bacterium
GTGCCGCCGGCGGGAGCGATCGCCTCGAGGCTCACCTTCGTGCCGTAGCGCTGGAAGACGATCGTGCCGTCGGCGAGGGTGGAGAGGATCTCGATTTCGCCCGCGGTGAGCTGCCGAGCGCCACCGGTGCCGCCGTCGGTGCCCGAGTCCGTGCGAGGCGTGCTCCCGTCATCCGTGGGCTTGACCGCGCCGTCGAGCTTGGTGCTCGAGTCGGCGCGCGTTCCGCCGTCTGCCGTGGGGTCGTCCTCGACGGGGGTGGTTTCTTCGTCGCGGCACGCGCCGAGCGAAAGGAGGCCGAGGGCAACCAAGACGGGAAGGGCGAAGGGCTTCATCGGCCTATCCTACTCGCGGGTCGCGGCGAGGCAACATGACACAGCGCGATGGTCGCGCGCGTGACCAGTTGCGATCACCAAGCGCGCTCGGTACCCTTGTTTTCATGCAAAGAACGGCGTTCTGTCTCATCGTCGCCTCGTTCGTCGTGGTCGCGTGCGGTGGTGGTGTCGGCGTCGCAGGAACGGCGGTCGGGGGGCCCTGCGCCGCCAACATCGATTGTGCCTCCACGTCGCGCTGCGAGACCGGCGGCGACTTCCCAGAGGGCATGTGCGTCGCGAGCTGCAGCGGCGACGCCGACTGCCCTGCTGGCGCGCGCTGCATCGGCAAGAAGGACGGCATCTGCGTGCCCGAATGCACCTCCAACGCCGAGTGCCGCGGCAACTACGAGTGCAAGGACCAGGACGGGAAGAGCGGCGGCAAAGTGCTCGTGTGCCTGAAAGACTGACCTCCGGCGCTCGAATCCTCGTCACGTCCTGATTCGTGTCCGGGTGAACGGGCACGATCCGGCATACGGTGGTCCGGTGCGCGCTCGAGCAGACGGGAAGCTTCTAGGGGGTCGTCCGTACGACGATCGTCCTTTGCGCCGTTTGCACGCTTCGTCCGCGCCCATCTCCACGCGAGCCGCCGCTTCTCCGGCTGCCCCGGCTCGTCGCGCGCGAGCCATGGCGGCGCTCGCCGGCGGATGGCAGGCGATGACCGCGCGCCTCGTCGCGCCTGTACCGGCCCTGCACGTCGACATGTTTCGGGTACTGGCGGGCCTGCTCGTCCTGGCCTATTTCGTGCGTCACATCGCGGAGATCGGGCTCTATCACGGGGCCGACGCGCTCGTGCCCCACGCCGCTTCACGGGCCGCGTTTCCGTTCACGTGGCAGCCGCTGTTCCCCGCCATCGCGAGCACCTCCTGGATCACGGCGGTCTACGTGCTCTCGTGTGCGCTCTCGGTCGCGATCGTGCTCGGCGTTCGCCCGCGGACATGCGCGCTCGTCCTCTATGGGATCGTCGTCGCGACCTATCGGCACGACTTCCTCGTCATGTTCGTGGACGACGTGATCGTGCACCTCGTGCTGTTTTGGCTCGTGCTGCTCCCGACGGGGAGCACCCTCCGCGCCCCGGATCTGGTCCGCGCGCCAAAAGCAGCGCTCGCGCGGTGGCGTCGCGCGACGGTAAGGGGCACTTCGGTTCGTCTCTTTCTCGGCAATCTGGCGCTCCTCTACTTCGTCGCCGGGACGAGCAAATGGACGAGCCCCTTGTGGCGCTCGGGCGACGCGCTCTACGCCGTCGCGAAGCTCCCGATGAGCTTCGTGGCGGACGTGATTACGCCCTCGTGGGCGCCCGCGCTACGGGTCCTCAACGCGGCGACGATGGTCGTCGAGCCGCTCCTCGGAGTGGCCATTTTCTTTTCGTCGCGCCCTCGTGTGCGCGCGGCGCTGGTGGCTTCGATGGTGGCTTTCCACCTCGGCATCGTCGCGACGGTCGACGTCCCCTTCGCGAACCTCGGCTGCCTCCTCGCGATCCCACTCCTGTTCCGCAGCACACGATCCATCGCAAGAACAAGCTCGATCCGCGATCGCGCGGTCGATACGACCCCTCGCCTCCGCGGCCGCGAGCACGTGGGAGCGCTCGTGCTCGCGCTCCTGGTCGGCGCGATGGGGTGTGCTCTCTTCACGCCTCCATGGCGCGCCCCGGACCCGGACGGAAAAGGCAAACCCACGACCCTCCGCGGAGGAACGGCGGAGAGCGGCGGCCTCGTGCAAACCGCGTTCTTCGGTGTGCTCTGGTGCGGCGGCCTCGCCCAGCAATACCGACTCCTCGACTGGATCGACGATCGCAACTTCAGTGTCACGCTCCGGTTCCGCGTCACGGGGAGTGCCGAGCGCACGATACCGGCCGATCGTGTGCTCCCGCGCGATATGCGATCGAGCTTGCTCTTGTCTTACCTCGGCGGGGTCACCTGGATGCCGGTGCCTCCCGAGCACCTCGCGGAGGTGCGCGCTGCGATCGCGGAGCGGGTGACGGCGCGCGCGTGCTCGGTGCTCGACGTCGACGGGACGATCGCGCTCGAAGCCGACTACGAACGAACGGACCCCTCCGCGCGCGCACCCGCGCCACGAACCACCCTCGTCCTCGCCCGCGGTCGGTGCGAAAAGCCCGGGCGCGTTTCGGCTCTTTTCCCCTGAAAGAACGCTCGACTCATGTGTGGCATCGTCGCCGTCGTCTCGTCTCGAAATCGCCCCGACGTGCGTCGCGTCGAGGCGGCGCTCGACCGGATCGCGCACCGAGGGCCCGATGGAAGGGGCACGTGGCAGAGCCCGAGCGGCGAGGCCGTGCTCGGCCACGTGCGGCTCGCGATCGTCGACCTCGACGGAGGCGCGCAACCGATGGTCTCCCGCGACGGGCAAACCGCGGTCACCGTGAACGGCGAGATCTACGACTCCCCTCGGCTCCTCGACGCCCTCGCCGCGCGTGGGCACGCTGTCGCGACCCGCTCCGACAGCGAGATCGCCCTCCACGCCTATCGCGAGATGGGCACGGCGTGCACCAAGCTCCTCCGCGGAGAGCTCGCGTTCGCGTTATGGGACGAGGAGAAAAAGCGCCTCTTCTGCGTCCGCGATCGCTTCGGGATAAAACCCCTCTTTTACGCACGAGCGAACGGCGCGCTCTACGTCGCCTCGGAGGTCAAAGCGCTCTTCGCCGCGGGGGTGCCCGCCGCCTGGGACGACGACGGCGCCTATCGCGCTCTCTCGATGGCACTCCCCGAAGGCCGCACCCTCTACCGCGACGTGAAGCAGGTCCCTCCCGGGCACTTCTTGGTCTTCGAGAATGGCAATCTCACCATCGAGCGTTATTGGGACTTGGACTTCGGCGCGCCGCTCGCGGGGGCGAACGTACCTAGCCTCCCCGAGGCCATCCACGAGACGGGTCGGCTCCTCGACGACGCGGTCACGACACGCCTCCGCGCCGACGTGCCCATTGGCTGTTACCTCAGCGGCGGGGTCGACTCGTCGGCCGTGCTCGCCCTCGCCCAGCGAGCCTACGCCGGGAAAATCAAGGCATTCACGGTGTCGTTCGACGACGAAGCCTTCGACGAGCGCGAGCCGGCGACGAACATGGCGCGCCACGCGGGCTGCGCGATCGAGGTGGTCTCCGTGCCAAAGTCGGCCTTCGCGGACGACTTCGCCGCCGGGGTAGAGACGGCCGAGATCCCGCCCCTGAACGGTCACGGGCCGGCGCGCTATTCGTTGAGTCGCGCCGTTCACCGCGCGGGCATCAAGGTGGTGCTCGGCGGCGAGGGCGCAGACGAGCTCTTCGGTGGATATGGCTTCTTGCAAGTCGCCCTCGGGAAGCGGCGCGCACCGAAGCTCTCGAGCATCGTCGACGCGGTCGCCCGTGCCTTCGATCCGACCGCGCGAAGAGCCTTCGCGAGCGTGTCGCAGGTCTCCCCTACCGTCGCTTGGCTCTTGCGGTTCGCCGGGTTTCCGACCAGCACGCTCGGGTATCTCTCCGAGAAGATCGTGGCCATTCGTGGCATCTTCGCGGACGACTTCGTGGCGCGCCACGCGCGGGTCGATCCGTACCGCGATCTGCTCGCCACGATGCCGTGGTCCACGCTCCGAAAAGCAGAGCCCTTTCGCGTCCTCACCCACCTCTGGATGAAGACCCATTTCGCGAGCTACATCCTCGCCGCAGAGCGCCTCGATATGGCGCACGGGGTGGAACAGCGGCTCCCGTTCCTCGATCATCGGCTCTTCGAGTACGTACGAAAGCTCCCCGCTTCGCTGCTCGTCACCGAAGGAGAGAACAAGGCCCTCCTCCGAAAGACGGTCGCCCCCGTCGTCACCGCCGAGGTGCTCTCCGGCGCAAAAAAGCCCTTCTTCGCGCCCCCGACCGCGTCGTCACGAACGAGTGCACTCTACATGCTCTCGCAAGACTTGGTGCGGAGCGAGAGCTTCGCGAAGATCCCGTTCTTCTCTCGGGCGCGGGTGGTCGCGCTCTTCGACGCCCTCGACCGCGGGCCGGAAGAAGATCGCGCGCGCCTCGATCCGCTCTACTTTTACCTCTCCGGAATGGCCGTGCTGTCCGAGGCCTTCCGCCTCGGCTAAACGGGCTGGCGGGCCCTCACACGACTCACGAGTGGTCGACTTGCGCCACGTTCCCGGGCACCCCGAGGGCGGACGAGAAATGGCCTAGTCCCGGGAAGCGATCGTGC
The DNA here is from genome assembly GCA_013297655.1 of Myxococcales bacterium. Classification (GTDB taxonomy): domain Bacteria; phylum Myxococcota_A; class Polyangia; order Polyangiales; family Polyangiaceae; genus JAAFHV01. Next base: position 4,541 of record JAAFHV010000171.1, read on the forward strand.
CAGAGGAGCTTCCCTGTCTCGGCGTCGAAGCACGCCACTTCGCCCTGCCCGCTCGCGAAGATTTGGCCCGAGTCGTAAAGCCACGTGCCGGTGTGGATGGGGCTCTCCAACGTATAGATGTGAGCCCCCGTCGCGTACACGAGCGCGGTGATGGTCTTTCCACCGGAGGCGATCACGAGATCGGGGGTGACGGTGAGCCGCCCATAGATGACGAACCCGTTCGCCTTGTGGTGCCAAACCCGAGTGCCGGTCGCGCGATCCATCGCGACGATCCCCGCGCCGAGCGTGATGATCACGAGTCCGCCGTTCATTGCCGCGTTTCGGTACATGCGAAATTCTCCTCGTTCGTGAACGTATCAGGGAAGCACGAGGTCGCCGTCGGGCTCGCCGCCATCGGCCAAAACAGGCACGTTCGCCGCGCCTCCATCCCCCACGCCGAGCTCGGGAGCAGGGTCGACGAAGGCCTCGAACACGCGCGGTCGTCCGAAGCGCGCCCGCGCCTCCACCGCCGCTCCGTGGCCCAAGCCGAGGCCGAACACGTATCCGTTTTCGTCGCTCACGAGCGCCGAGTGCAAGATGCGCTTTTCGCGGTTCGGGTGCACCCGCAAGTCGACACGATCGTCGGCAGCGCGATAACGATCGAACGGCCCGACGTGGTCGTGGCCGAACGAGAGCCCGGCGTGCTGAAGCGCGACCCGCATGCGATCGGTGGCGCGGTACGAGCCCCCTTTTGACGAGACGATCCGCCGCTTGTGGAGCAAAACGTTACGATCGTCGTAGGCAATCGCGACGAGGCGATGCGATGTGCTCGCCTTCAGCCAAGCGGCGAGCTTGGTTCCTTCGCCGCTCTTCTCCTCGAAGGCATAATGGGAATCCAAGAAGAGAATGGTGTCGACCTCCGCGGGGACATCGCGCCCTCCGTCGATGGCGGCGAGCACGAGGGAGCCTCCCCCGCTGTGCGAGGCCCACACGTAGCGCGGCGACGGCACGAACGAAGCTTGCGCCAAGAGCAGCGCGCGCGCACGGGCTGGCGCGTCCGAGTGCCGCTTTACCCACACCGGCCACGAGAGCGCCTTCTCCTCGAGCACCACGAGGACCACGTTTTTCTGCGGGACGAGGCCACGAAAGAGGCGCGTCTGCGCGAGCACGTGCTGAATGTCGTATCGAAACGACTCCCCCTCGTTTCGCTTTCGCCCGAGGGTCTGCTCCAAGGTATTGCCGTTCGGGGAGGCATACACGATCACGATCGAAGGCTTCGTGAGGTCGAAGCCGCCGTCCACGTTCGTGACGACCCGGCCGTCGTCGCTCGTGGTCTCCCGTGTCCACTCGCGGTTTCGCGCGCGAGAGAACCCGGTCAGGATCGCAGGCGGCACGTCGGCGGTAGCGGCGTCGCTCCCGGCCTCGGCGTCGAGGGTCGCGTCACGTTGCGGTGGCTCGCGCGACGCGTCGAGCGGCGCGCCATAAGCGCCCGCGTCGACCGCAGCAGGCACCCGCGCCGGCTGCGCGACCTCGCACGCGGCAAAGGCGAGCCACGCGCCTCCGACATACATCGCTCTTCGGACGAACCGCACCACGGCGAGGTCGTACCCCGGTCCATCGCGCGTGGCTATGCGAGAAGCATCCGGGTGTCGCTGTCGTCCATGCAGACGAGGGGCCACGCGGGGTGGACTGCTATGCTCGGGCGGTGGTCAAACCCATCACCAACGTCGTCGGCTTCGACGATGCCCCCTTCGAGCACGCGTTTCGGGGCGACGTTCGCCTCGTCGGCATCGTGTGCTCGCGCACGCGCCTGGACGGCGTTTTGTCCGGAAAAGTGCGCCGCGACGGCCGAAACTCCACCGCCACCATGATCGAGCTCGTGCGCACGAGTCAGTTCGTCGAGCACGTGCGCGCGGTGCTGCTCCAGGGCATCGCGGTCGCCGGCTTCAACGTGGTCGACATGCACGCGCTCCACGCTGGCCTCGGCGTGCCGGTCGTCGCGATCGCCCGCCGCGAGCCGCGCTGGTCGCGCATCAAACACGCCCTCTTCGCGAACACCGCCGGCGCCGCGCGAAAGTGGGAGCTCATCACCCGCGCCGGCCCCATGGACAAGATCGGCGACGTGTTCGTACAGCGGGTCGGCATTGGCCTCCCGGAGACCAAAGCGATGTTGCAGGCCACCACCCTCCACGGCAGTCTCCCCGAGCCGCTCCGTCTCGCCCACCTCGTCGCGGGAGGAGTGACGACCGGCAAAAGCCGCGGAAGGGCCTGATGTTCGGTCACGCGAGATGATCGCGCTCACTACGCCAAATACCACTTCTACACGTGTTTTTACGGTGCCAGCACAGCCATGGCAGCACTCTTTCCTAAAATCGGCCACCTCCCCGGATCGCGCACCGGGCCAACGGATCGCCACGTCGGCCTCGAGCGCGCGCACGCATTCACGGAGAGTGCGCGCGCGGGGATGAGCGTGGTGGTCGAGGAGAAGCTCGACGGCTCGTGTGTGGTCGTCGTCCGCGAGGGCAGCACGATCGTGGCCTATGGTCGCGACGGCAAGCCGGCCGCCCTGTCGCGCAATCTCGGGCGCCGCCTCTTCGCGCGCTGGACGGGCGAGAACGCGTCGCGCTTCCTCGCGCTCCTCGACCCTGGCGAACGCGCCTGTGGCGAGTGGCTCGCGCTCGCGCATGGCACCCGCTACGTGCTCCCCCACGAGCCCTTCGTGCTCTTCGACCTCGTGCGCGACGGAGCTGGCACCTCGCGCGCGAAGCTCGCCGAACGTGCAAAATCCGCGGGATTCACCGTTCCATGCATCGTACACACGGGCGCAGCGATCTCGGTCGAGAGCGCGCTCACGAAGCTCGGAGAGCGCGGTCGCCACGGCGCCGACGAGGCCGAGGGAGTCGTTTACCGCGAGGACCAAGGAGACGTGTGCAAAGCGGTCGCCAAGATCGTGAAGCTCTCCAAGGTGGACGGCCGGTACCTCGCCGATCACACCGGAGGAGAGCACGTCTTCAACGATTGGCCCGCCCGCGAGCCGTGGCTCGGTGTCGCGCTGGCCGACGACGCACGCGATCGCGCCGCGAGCGACTAACCGATCCGCGCTTCGCTCCCTGTTCGCTCACGCAGGCACGCCTCGAACCATGCCAACGTTCGTCGAGATCACACCATGTCGTCCTTGAAGTCCCTCACGTTCGTCACTCCGAATGGCTGGAAACACGAAGAGGCCAAACGCCTCCTCGCGAGCGTCGACGTGCATTGGTCGCGCGCCACTCTTCCCTCCCCCGAGGGCCTCTCCCTCGAAGCGACCGCGCGCGCGCGAGCCGCTTCGGCCTATGCCACGATCGGGGCGCCGGCGTTCGTCGAGAACACTCAGCTCTCCGTCGCCACCGACGAGCTCGGGCTACGGAGAGGGGTTCGTGGGGGCGAAGCGAAGCGCATCCTCGAGAGCCTCGGAGAAGCTGCGTTCTGCACGCGATTCGGGGGCCTCTCCGCCGAGACGCGGATCGTGGTCGCGCTCGCGAAGGGGCCGCGGTCGTCCGACGTCGTGGTGTTCGAGGGGTCGCTCGAGGGCGCCATCTCCGCGCAGCCGCGCGGGGAACGCGGTTATGGCTGGGACCGCATTTTCCAGCCCGAGGGTTACCTCCGCACGCTCTCGGAGCTCGAGTCGTCCAAGTTCCTCGTGAACATGCGCTCGGCTCCTTATCTCGACTTGTCCGACCACGTGCTCGGTCGATCGTTCGGCGGCTCGTTCGAGGCGCACGTCACCGTCGCCCCGGAGGACGAAGCGCGTGTCGAGGTGTTCGCGCGCCTCTGCGATTCGCTCGGCGTAAAGTGCGTCCGCATCGAGCTCCCGCGCGGCAACGTGCCTATCCAGCCGATGACGGCGAGCTATCACCGCGGCATTCTTCGCGACGTGCAAGACGAAGTGAACACTCTCGCGCGCGCGTTCGTCCGGGAGGGTTTCCAGGTGACGCGCACCAAGATCGAAGCCCACGGAAAGAACGCCGACGTGCCGGAGACGGGAGAAGAAGCCGCCGCGTTGCCTCCCCAGAACTACTTCGAGTTCCACGTGAAGGTGGTAGTCCCGAAGGGCACGTCGTTCGAGGGGGTCGCCCTCGCCGCCGCTCGCCACGAAGCCCATTTGTCGCGAAACGCGAACGTGGTTCGCCCCGATGGCACCGAAGAACGTTTCGTGACGATGCGCGTCTACCACGAAGGGCGCGTCGGGGCGGAGGCGCGGTTCGGCGCGCTGTTGGCCGACATGGAGTCCCTGGGGTTCGCGATGAAGAACCGCCTCCGCGAATACACGGTGTACGACTCCAATCTTGCTCTCGACAAGGGGTGGATGTGAGCACGAACGTCTTTCCACCGGCGCGCACTACCCCGCCCAAGACCGAGCTCTTGCTCGCGTTTCTCCGCCGTGGCCCCTTCCCGGAGAGTTGGGTGCTCCGCGGGAGCGTGGTCACCCGCGCACACCACGAGGACGCACGCGATCCGGTCGATCTCGACTACCTCGTACGAACCGAGACGTGGAACCCGGTAGCCGTGGAAGATACGGCACGATCGATCGTATCGCGACCTCATTCCGGCAACGAAGATGTCGTATTTCGCGTGGAGTCGCTCCGCGTCGTGCCCATTTGGGAAGAGACCACGTTCCCCGGCATTCGCGTCGTCGTCGACGCGCGGGTCGAAGGCGAAGACGACGAGCTGCAGATCGATTTTGGCTTCGGAGATCCGCTCGCCGCCGCGAACGTGCCGATCGTGTTCCACGGCATCGGCCCCCTCGCCGCCGTCGCGCCAGAGACGATGGTCGCGTGGAAAATACACGGGCTCGTCGAGTGGGGCCGCGGCCGCTGGCGACCCAAAGATCTCTACGATCTCGAGCAGTGGCTCTCGCGCCCGATCGACGATTCTCTGGCCCTCGAGGCCTTGAAGCTCGCGTTTTCGAGCCGAAGTACGGAGCTTTCTGCGCTCGCGGAGCTGCTCTATCGCCCGGCCTGGGGCGAGAGCGCGGGCCGGCGCAAGCTCTGGAAGAAGCTCGCCACGACCGTGAAAGCGCCGCCCGATTTCGCCCGCGCAAAGAGCCGGGTCGTCGATTTTCTGACCCGTGTCGGCCTCGCCGAAGCCCTCGCAGAGCACGAGCTTCGTGTCCTCGACGAAGAGCGAATACGCGCGCGTGAGAAGCGAGAACGACACGGCGGATGACGCGCAAAGCATCGAGGGCGGGTACGGAGAGAGCGCACTGTGACGAGGGGCGAATGAGCCGCCACGAACGGCGCAGAAATCGCTACCTGTTTGACAATCATCGTGCGCGTGGCACTGTGGCGGCGAACCGTTCCCCGAAGGTAGGCCGTGACTCTTCCCCTCTCGTTCTCGCCAGTCTGCTCTTCCCTCGCTGCGCACGCAGCGAACGGGGCGTGCACGCGCGCGTGGGCCTATGGGGCTTGGCCGAGTTAGGGCGGATTCTCGCGAAGCGCATGGTGCGCTCGAAGGCCGCCCCGGAAGTCCCGGAGGCGGCCTTTCTCATTTGTCATCTCGATGATCCGAAGGAGGTGCCCTGTGCCCTTCATGAAGTACCCCGAGCTCGTTCGGCTCGACAAACGTCCTGAAATTCTCTCGGTAAAGAGCGTCGTCGCGACCGAAAAGATCCACGGCACGAACTTCCGCGTGCACTTTCCGGCCGGCATTACGTCGGTCGACGAGATTGTCTTCGGTGGTCGGAACGAGGAGCTCGGCCCCCAAGGCGCCGGCTTCTACGGCGGGCGCCCGGCGGCGTTCTTTCGTAGCCAAAGCGATTTGCTCGATCGCATGCTCGCCACGTTCGCATCTTACGGGTTCGGCGAAGTCACCGTGTTCGGTGAGGCGTTCGGCTCGGGGGTGCAACGCGGGGTTCGTTACGTATCGGACGATCGCGTTATCTTCCGCGCCTTCGACATCGCCGTCGGGGAGAGCTTCGTCACCTACGAGCTCTTCACCACGCTATGCGACGCGATGGATTTGCCTCGGGTTCCCGAGATTTGGCGCGGTGAGCCCAGCCTCGCCGCGTTCGACGCGCTGCTCGAAAAACCTTCCGTCGAAGGCGAGCGCAACGGCGTAGTCGACCCGAAGAACGTCGCCGAAGGGGTGGTGATTCGCGCGAACCCGCTCCTTCGTGACGTGTTCGGGCAGTGGCTCATCATCAAGCACAAGGCGGAGAGCTTCTCCGAAGTGGGCAAACGGGACGACCGTGCTCCCCGAGCCGACCAATCCGCGGCCGACGCCTTCGCCGCGCGGTTCGTGCTGCCCGGTCGAATCGAGAACGCCCTCGGGCGGCTACGCGACGCGGGCACTCTCGTCGTCGACGACATGCAAGACATGCAGAACCTCGTCCCCGCCATGTTCACCGACCTTCACAAAGAATGCAGGCCGGAATGGGACGCCGTCCTCGCGGCCGGTATCGCCGAAAAAACGCTACGCGGCGTGGTCACGAAGGCGATCGGCACCACGTACCGTCGCATGTTGCTCGCACGGGCGAATGGCCAATAGGCAGGCGATTCACGCCCTCCTTCAACGGCGACGGAGAAGGGTTCACCCATCATCGCGCTCCCGCGATCCGGATCGCCACGGTTCGGATCGCGGGCCCGGTCATGCCTTGGCGCGCGAGCCTGCCCTCCCGCGGCGACCCCTTCGCCCCGGCGCTCTCCGTTCGTCATTCAGACCCACTAAGCCCCCGCGAAGAGGAGCACCACCTCGCGCGGGGAAATGCCGAGTACTCGCTCGAACGCGCGCCGCATCGCGGACACCGAGCCGAACCCCGATTTGCCGGCGACCACCTTCTGCGAGAGCGGCTGCTTCCCGCGCTTCAAGAGCGAGCGCGCGTGCTCCACGCGGAGGCGATCGACCAGCTTCGCGGGAGTGACCCCGAGCAGCTCGAGACATCTTCGGTGGAGGGTGCGCACCGAGAGGCCCGCCTTTCGCGCGAGCCGCTGGACGTCGAGCGCGGCGAGATGCGTGCGTGCCCAGGCGATGGCAGGCGCGAGCGAGTCGCCCCCTTCGGCCTGCGCGACGAGCGCGTCCGAGAACTGCGATTGAAAGCCCGGCCTTCGTGCATAAAGGACCAAACGTGCGGCGATGCGATCGGCGAGCGCGCGACCGTGATCGTCTTCCACCATCGCGAGCGCCATGTCGATGCCAGTGGTGACCCCCGCCGAGGTCCAGAGCGTGCCGTTGCGGACGTAAATAGCCTCGCGGTCGACGGCGAGCCCCGGCCGATACCGCGCGAGCCTGTCGCATGCAGACCAGTGCGTCGCGACGCGGAGCCCATCGAGGAGGCCCGTCGCTGCGAGCACGAACGCTCCCGAGCACACCGATCCGAGACGCGCCACGCCGCGCGCCGAGGCGAGCCAACGCAAGAGCTCCGTGCAACCGAGCGCGCCCACGATCGCCCCCTCTTCCCCGCCTGCGACGAGGACGGTATCGCTCCGGCGCGGACGAACCTCGCGAAGCGGGAGCGTCTCGATGCGGAGGCCCGAGGTGCTCGTCACGAGCCCGCCCTCCGCAGACACGAACAGGATCTCGTAGAGCGGCGCGCCGACGTCGCGCGACGCCGCCGCGAACACCTCCGCCGGGCCCGTGAGATCCAAGGTTTGCACCCCCGGAAACGCGACCATCACCACGCGGGGAGCGCCCGCGCGGCGAGCCTTCGTCTTCGTTTCGTCGACCGAAGCAGTTGGCAGAAAATGAACCATCGTTGGCCATTCTGCCACGCCAGGGAGGCGCATGCTCGTTTTAAGAAGAGGTGTTCGATGACGACGCATATCGGTCTTTTGCTCTACCCGGGCCTCACGCAGCTCGACCTCACTGGCCCGTACGAGGTGCTGCATCGATTGCCGAGCACGGAGGTGCATCTGCTATGGAAGACGCTGGAGATCGTCGAGTCGGATTCGGGGCTCGGCCTCCGCCCCACGACCCGCATCGATTCGTGCCCGCCGCTCGACGTGGTGATGGTGCCCGGCGGATTCGGGCAAATGGCCCTCATGGAGGACGCGGAGATCCTCGCGTTCTTGGCGCGCGAGGGGGAACGGGCGGCGTGGGTCACCTCGGTGTGCACCGGCGCGCTCCTCCTCGGCGCCGCGGGCCTCTTGCGGGGATACGAAGCGACCACCCATTGGCACTATCAGTCACTCTTGCCGATGTTCGGGGCCATTCCGAAAGAGGGGCGCGTCGTCGTCGATAGGAATCGCATCACCGGCGGGGGTGTCACCGCGGGGATCGATTTCGGGCTTCGCCTGGCCGCGATCCTCGCGGGAGAAGAGCACGCGAAGGGCATCGAGCTCGGCCTCGAGTACGATCCCGAGCCCCCGTTTCGCTGCGGGCACCCGCGGATCGCCGACCCAAAGCTGGTCGCCGCGGTGGAGGCGTCGTTCGCCGACCGCCTCGCGGAGCGCCAAGCGAACGTGGCCAAAGCTCTAGAGACGACGGCCTCGTCGCACGTGTAAGGCTCAGTAGCGGTAGAGCGCGACGATCTCTCTCGATACTCCGCTCGTCACCACGAGGCGCGCGCAGGTGCCCGCCGCGTGGAGCTCGCCCCGCGAGCCAAGGAGGCCCTGGAGATCGTCGTAGCGGTTCGGCGCCGGCGCGAAGTCCCAAACGTAAATGATGGGATAGGTGTTCACCATCGGCGTCGCCCCGAACGAGAACAGCACTCCTCGTGTGCTCGCCGCGGCGTCGTGTCGGTAGTCCGAAGTGTGGCGCACCGAAAACCGCGGCTGGCCCGCCTGAAGGAACAACACGAGGTGCGTCGGGAACGCGAACGTCTTGTAGTCGGTGACGACCCCGCCCGAGTAGGTGAGCAACGGTTGTGTGTGTGGCACCGGGGCCCCCCAAGGGCCACAGGTCCCAACGTCGGCGCCAGTGCAGACGCGATCACGGCGGTAAAGGGTCGCGTCCGCGAGCTTCGTCCGCGTCGCGGCGCCGAGCTTCACGAGCGCCTCGGCGGTGGTCATCGCGGCGCCGTCGCAGCTCCGCGGGTCGAACGGATCGTCGTTCACGATCGCCGCGTCGGCCGCGTCGGCCGTGGCCGCGTCGAGGCTCGTCGCGTCGCGATCGGCGTCAGCGGCGGCGTCACCGAGGGCGCTCGCGTCCGTCGTCGCGTCGCGATCGGCGGCGCCGTTGCTCGCGTCGTTCGGCACGTCTCCGTCGACGGCGGAGTCGCCAGGTGCGCGCGCGTCGTTCGCGGACGCGTCCGCGTCCTCGTGGCGCCACGATGACGCGTCGTCACCGGTCCCCGCGTCACTTCCGCCCGGGACTTCGGTCGTGCCGCACGCCGCCGCCCACGCGACCGCTCCGAAGAGCGAGAGTGGGAAAATCAAGCGTCGAAGCGCGGCGTGGGACGACGAGGGAGGGATCACGATGCGCCATGATACGCGGCGGTGCGCGAGGTCCTTCCTTCGCGTTAGCATCGAAGCCGTGTCGACCTCCGAAGTGCCTTTTCGTACGTTCACCTACCTCGCGGCGGGCGCCTTCCTCGCCACGCTCTCTGGCTGCACCGAGCTTCGTTACCTCACCCAGGCCTCCGCCGGCCAAGCCGACCTGGTGGACCGCCAGGTGCCTATCGATCGGATCGTGAGCGAGGGAAACTTCTCGAAAAAGACACGCGCGCTGCTCGCCGAGATCGCGCCCATCAAGGCGTTCGGAGAGGAGAACGGCCTCACCCCGACTCACAGTTATCGCACGTTCGTGAACCTCGAACGAAAGGCGGTCGTTTGGGTCGTCTCGGCCTGCGATCCGCTCGCGTTCCACTCGAAGACGTGGTCCTTCCCAATCACCGGCAGCATCACGTACCTCGGCTGGTTCAAAGAGCGAGAGGGCAAGGAGTTCGGCGCCGAGCTACGCCAAAAGGGCTGGGACGTGGACGTGCGCCCCTCCCCCGCGTACTCCACACTCGGGTTCTTCGACGATCCGGTGCTCTCCACCATGTTCGTCGAGGGCGACGCCGCGCTCGGTGAGCTCGCCGACACGATCCTCCACGAGTCTCTCCACGCTACCTATTTCGTGCCGAGCCAGAGCACACTGAACGAGAGCGTCGCTTCGTTCGTGGGGCAAAGGCTCGCCGTCGGGTACCTGGAAAAGACGAGGGGGCCGGCATCGAAGGAGAAGCTCGCCTACGTCGATCTCGAAGGGTGGATCGACGAACGGGGCAATCGCATGAAGGGCGCCTATCGCACGTTGGAGAAGCTCTATTCGGGCCCGCTCTCGCCGCAGGAGAAGCTCGCCGCCAAGAACGTGATCCTCGCCGATTTGCGCGCCCACACCCGCGCCCGCGGTGACCTCAACAACGCGACGCTCGTGCAGTATCAAACTTACGGCTCCGGCCAAGCGGAGCTCGATCGCCTGTTCCGCGCGTGCGAAGGCTCGTGGCCACGGTTCTTGAGGTCGCTCGTCGCCTTTCGACCGTCGTTCGCGAAGGCGGGCCCACACGAAGATCCCGCGAAGCTGCTCGCGCCGCTGCTCCCCCTCGGGTGCGCAGGCTGAGCGCGGCCGAGCTCGTGGCGCGACGAAGCTCCGTGTTCCAGGCCGAGGCACGAGCGGCGCGCGTCCCCCGAGCTCACCTTCGCGCGTGGATCGTGCCGTGAGCGCGGTGGCGACCAGGCACAGGAGAAACGAGCGACCGCTCTATGTCGCGTCCGCCCTCACGAACGTCGGAGATTGGCTCACTTACGTCGCGGTCGCGTCGCTCGCGACGACGGGCACGAACCCCGGGCGATCGCTCGCGCTCGTCGTGCTCGGGCAGACGTTGCCGCGCGCCGCGCTCGCGCCGATCGCGGGGCGCGTGGTCGATCGTGTCGAGCGTACGCGGGCCTACGCCGTCGCCGAGACGTCGCGCGGGCTCGTCGTGCTCGTCATGGCGCTATTGGCCTATCGCGGGGAGATGGGGGCGCTGCTCCTCCTTCACGCCGTGCGCGGGGGCCTCGGCGCGTTCTCGGATACCGCATTGCGCGCGGCGGTGCCGGAGGTGGTAGGAGCGGACCGCCTCGAAAGTGTCAATCGCAGACTCGGCACGATCTGGAGCGTCGCGTTCGTCCTCGGCATCGCGGGTGGAGGCGCGATCGTCGCGCGCTTCGGCCTCGTCGCGGCGTTCCTCGGTGACGCGGCGTCGTTCTTCCTCGGCGCGCTCGTGTTCGTCGCCCTCCCGCGCGCGGCGCAAAGCACGCTCCGTAGCGACGCAGACAGGACCACCCAAACCTCGAGAATTCCTCCTGTGGCGCTGTTCCGCGCTCCGCTCGGACTCGCCCACGGCGCCGCGTTCGTGCTCGTCGCGCCCGGGTTCGCGAGCGCCGGCGCGGCCGCGATCGGGCTCTCCGTCGTGCACGGGGCGCGCGCTCTCGGAAACGCAGCCGGGGCCGCGCTCGGCACGCGCGCCCGCGCGACGATGGTGTTCACTCCCCTTGGCCTCGCCGGCGTCGCGTTGGCGATGATTGGCGGGCCGCGGAGCGTCGTCGGGGTGGTGGGCGCGCTCGCGTGGGGCGCCGGAATGGGTGCGCTCTACACATCCGTGACCCACGCGTTGCAGTCGACCGTGCCACGCGACGCGCTCGGGAGGGCGCTCGCTCGCGACGGCATGGTCTTCACCCTCGCGTGGGCCGCGGGCGCGTGCGGCGCGGGGCTGTCGCCGTTCGCGCGGTCGACGACGATGGCGACGATGGTGGCGGTGGTCCTCGTCGTCTTCGCGCTGACCCTCGCGCTCGATCGTCGCGATCGAGCGCGGCACGGAGCGCCATGAGGCGCGCCGCGACCATCGTGCTCGTCGCAGGCTTTTTCGCCTGCCGTTCGGGCACCGACAGCGCCTCGTTGGCCGACGCGAGCGGCACCGGCGCCGCGAGCACGCCGAGCACGGCGAGCACGCCGACCCCGTCGCGAGCGGTCGAAGCTCCCGCCGTCGCGAAGGCTCGTACGGTTCGCGTCGCATGGGACGAGGGCACCGTCACTGCGCGGCTCCAGGCGCTCGCGATGACCGAGGCGAGCTACGCCAAACGAGACGTCTACTCCTGGACGACACGGGCACAGATCGACGCGCTGCGAACGAGCGGCAAGCTCCTCGTCGCAAAGTCGACGGATGGAGCCAAGTCACCTTTCGTGTGGCTGCTCGAGTCCCTCGCGAAGCAAACGGGCGACACCGGCGCATTGGCCACGATCCTGACGACGGACACGCGCTTCGAGCGGCGCCGCTATGCGTGGACAGCCGCCTATGCCACCGTGCTCGGCCTCCTCGACAAACGCTACGGCGACGAGCTCGTTCACGTGAAGCTGCGACCCGACGCGGTGTATCTCTCGCTCGATCCTTCGCGCGTTCCCGCGCTCTCGGCGACCGATCTGGAAGGAAAGCCGGTCACTCTCGCGCGCCTCGTCGCCGATCCATCGCGGATCGCTGCGATTTACCACGTGCGGAAGGGCCTCGACGTCCCCTCCCCGTTTCGTGAAATCGTGCTCGTGAACGAAGAGGCGATCGTGGCCTATGGCGTCGGCACGCCTCGCGTAATCGCGGAGCTCGAGGCCGAGAAGCGGCTCCTCCGCGATCTCGCCGCCCTGCCCGATGTCGAAGCACGCACACACGCCCCGCGGAGAGCACGCGAGCGGGCCAAGCACTTCGACTCCGCCGCGCCGGCGAATGCCAAAATGGTGGAGCATTGGGATCGTTCACTCGCTTTCCCGATACCCCGTTACGAGCTCGACGGCGCGCATCTTCGCGACGTGCTCGCGGCCCTCGAGGGAGCGCACGTCGCGTCGCCGCCGATCGAGGTGCCCACTTTGGGCGCGACCGACGAGTGACGCCTTTCGGCTACCACGCCGCGAGGTACTGATCGCGGAGCTGGTGCAGCTCCTCCGAGGTGCCCACGTACACCCCCGCTTGCCACGAGAATACGTCGGCGGGCCGGTCGTCCTTCTCGTAGAGCGGCACGACGTGCACGTGGAGGTGCTCGGAGCAGTTCACGAGCTCGCCCCCGCTCGAGCCCGTAGAGGCCACGTAGATGCGCCGCGGGGCGCGCGCCTTCTCGATCGCGCGCGCCGTTTTCAGCGCGAGCGCGTTGGTACGCGCCCATAGCTCGGTGTCCACTTCCGTGTAGGACGTCACGTGTTTCTTGAGCGTGACGAGCACATGGCCCCAGCGCCTCACGTAGAGTGGCAAGCTCACGAGGTGCTCGTCGTCCTCGTACACCGCGACCACCTCGCCCACGCCGCGCGCGACGATCGCACACATGAGACACGGAGCTTCGCCGCGCGCGCGGGAGATTCGATCGAGCGCTTCGGCGCGGCTGATGAGCGTGGGCACGGGGGCCACGTTAGCGCCTCCCCCTCGACGCGCCAATATGCGTACGACCGCCGTTCTGCGGTGATTCGTGCTCTCATGAGGCCCATGGGCGAGGGCGAGTCCCACTCCGCGGACGTCATCGTATCGCGTCCCACGCGCAAGGCTCGAAGCGCGGTCGGAGCGACGCTCTGGGCGATCTTGGCACCAATGGCGTTCGTCGCGATCGGAAAGGCGATCGCTCCTGGCGGCCCACCTCCCTACCCGGCGCTGTGGCTCCTCGCGGTCGCGATCCCGGGGATCGTGGCCAGTCTCCTCTGGGCCAAACGAGGGACCGGCCCTTCTCGCGCGCGGATCGCGGGGCGCTCGCTCCTCCTCGGCGACGGGGCGGCCGAACAGCTAATCGCACGTGACGCGATCGCGAGCGCCTACGCTGCTGGCGTCGAAAACGGGCGCGAGCGGCTCGACATCGAGCTCCACAGCGGCGAACGCCTCGCGCTCGACTACCCCGCCGGCGAGGCGACCCGCGCCATCCACGCGCTCGGGCTCGACCCCACCCGCCACGTGACCCGCATACCGCTCTACGAGCCGAACGCGCGCGTCGTGCACTCGGTGGCAGGCGTCGGCTTGGGGCTCATCGGGTGGGTAATGCTCGGCAGCTTGGCCCTCGACATGAGCCCGCGTGGGTTCTTCGCCACGGCGCTCGGCGCGGCGATCGCGGTCATCACCACCCTCCCGTTCATGCTCGCGGGATATGCACTCTCTCAGAACGGGCTCCATCACGTCGTCATTGGCGCGGAGGGCCTCGAGTACACATTCGCGACGTTCAAGGGAAAGCAGCGCCGCCACCTCTCGTTCTCGGAGATGGCGAAGGTCGCGATCGAGAGCTCGGGAACCGGGCGCGCGTTCGTGACCCACGTCGTGGCCTATATGGACAGCGGCGAGAAGGTGCTCGTCGCCGCGTTCCCAGCGACGACTCCGCCGCGAGAGGCGATCGCGATCCGCGCGGCGATCGAGGCCGCGCGACTTCGTTATGCCAAAAGCGAAGCGCCGAAAGGGCTCGCTTGGCTCGAGCCGAGTCGCGATGGCACGTGGCTCGACGAGCTGCGCAAGCTCGCCCGCTCCGAGGGGAACTATCGGGGAATGGCCATGACGCGGGAGAGGCTCCTCGAAATCGTGGACGACCCACGCGTCACCGCGCGCCATCGCCTCGCCGCTGCTTTCGTATTGAAGGAGCGCAACGACGACGAGGGTGTGCAGCGGGTGCGCGTCGCGGCGGAGACCACCGCGAGCCCTCGCGTCCGTGTCGCCCTCGAGTCGATCGCGGAGGGTCGCGCCGAAGAGGCCGAGCTCGTGAGCGCCGCGGAGGACGAAGCCGACGCGGCGGAGACCGGCGCCCGAGCGTAGTACCGGCCCTGCACACGTGCTCGGTGCGTTGCCTACACCGAGGCGAGCAGAACTTTCCGCCGCCCTCGAAATCCACGTCCCTCGAGCTCGGAGAATCACGCCGCGCCTCGGCTTTTCCACGTGAAGCGCATCGACGTGCTGGCACATCGACGCGCCTCGTTTATCGTTCGAGGATGGCTCGTCGCATTCTCATGCCTTTTGCCGTCGCGTTCGTGGTCCTCGCCTCCGCGTGCAGCGACGAGGGCTCGACCCTCGGAGGCGGCACCACCCCCGCGCCGAGCGACACGTCGACGACGTCGCCGGGCACCACGCCCACCGGTACCACCACCAGCACGGCGCCATCGCCCACGACACCGCCCACCGGCACTCCCCCCACCACGCCTCCCGCCGCCGAGCCCAACGACGCCGCGGTCGCGGGGATCGTCGCCGCCCACAACGCCGTCCGCGCCGCGGTGAGCCCGGCCCCCGCGACGCCGCTGCCGCAAATGCAGTGGTCCGCGGAGGACGCCGCGGTCGCCAAAGCGCACGCTGCCAAGTGTGTATTCGAGCACAACGCACAACGCGGCCCGCGCGGAGAGAACATCTACGCGAGCGGCGGCTCCGGTCGCACGCCACAAGCCGTCGTCACGAGCTGGGCGAGCGAGAGCAAGAACTACGACTACGCGACGAATCGCTGCTCCGGCGTATGTGGACACTACACGCAAGTGGTCTGGCGCGAGAGCGTGAAGGTCGGCTGCGCAGCGCAAAAGTGCACCACCAACAGCCCCTTTGGCGGCGGCGGCGGCGCGTGGGAGCTCTGGGTCTGCGACTACAGCCCCCCCGGCAACTCGGGCGGGCGTAAACCGTACTGAGCGCGCGCGCGGCCATTTTTCTCCCCTCGCGAGTGCCGATTAGCCGCGGGCGCCGAAGAGCCTCCGCGCCCGATCGAGAATATCGTTCGAGCCAACGCGCGCCGCTTGCTCCACGAACGCGGGCGATACGCTCGTAGGGAGCGCGAGGTCGTCGAGGCCCACCCCGAGCGGAACGTCGCGGACGAGGGTCGCGAGCTTCTTGTAGAGCGCCGCTTCGTCCCGCTTCCCGGCGAGAACGGCGGCGAGCTTCTCGCGCCCGCGCACCGAAGAGGGCCACGCAGAAGGGTCGTCCGGGATGTTCGCGATTTCACCGAAGGCCGCGAGCAGCGCGGCGACCGTCTTTTCGCCGAACCCGGGTAGCCCCGGAATGCCGTCTTGTGGGTCGCCGGTGAGCCCGAGAAGGTCGGGGACGAGGGAGGGTAAGAACCCGCGATCGGCGACGAAGCTCTCGTACGTGACGGTGCGCTTCCGGATGCGATCGACGGTGACCACCCGCCCCGCCTCGAGGCACTGCGCGAGGTCCTTGTCGGGGGAGAGGATCCTCACGTCGTGGTCCGGGAACATCGCCGCGATCGTCGCCATGCCGTCGTCGGCTTCGTGGTCACGCATCGACAAGACACGAACGCCGAGCGCGCGCACCACGTCTTCCACCAAGTCGAACTGCGCCTTCAGGCCCGGCGGAACACCGGTGTCGTCCTTGTATCCGTCGAAGAGATCGTTACGAAACGAACGAATCGGGTTGTCGAAGGCGATGGCCAGATGGGTCACCTTCTCGGCCGCCTCGCCCACCAGCGTGAGCAGTGAGCCCACGAGGCCTACGGTCGCCGTCACGTCGAGCTCCCGTCCATCGATCTGCGCTATCTTTCGTGGCCGCTTGGAGAACTCTGCCCGGTAAAGCTCGAAGGTTCCGTCGACGACGTGGATGCGGGGGCGGGTCATGAGGATCCAGGGGGCGAGAGCGCGGAGGCGGGGCGCTCGTGGAGGGCGGCGATCCGCGCGTGATGAACGATCACGTGCGCCTTACACCCTAGAGCACCGAACCGCTTAATTCGGTCGGCTTTTCGCCGATTTGCTTCGCCGTCCCTCGTCAGGGACTTCCAAGGGTCGTGCTTCGTTGCTCCTCCTCGGCTAGCAGCAGTAGGACTCGTCCCTC
>JAAFHV010000172.1:0-19012 GCA_013297655.1 Myxococcales bacterium
GCCGAGCTTCGTCTTGGCCGTCAGCGGATCAGCGGGAGCGCCGGATGCGTGCGCGCGCGGCGTGATCGAGATCGCCGACGCCAAGATCACGAGGGCGACGAACGCGCGCTTCACGAGCGGGCCTCGCGCTCGACGTTCGAGGGCCGTTCGCTCACTGTGCGGAGCAAGATCTCCACGAGCGAGTCGGTCGACACTCCCTCGGATTCGCCCTCGAACGAGCGCACGAGCCGATGGCGGAGGGCCGGCTTCGCGACCCGCGCGATGTCGTCGAAGCTCACGTGGGCGCGGGCCTCGGAGAGCGCGACCGCTTTCGCTCCGAGCACGAGCGATTGTGCCCCGCGCACCCCGGCGCCGTAGCGAAGCCCGCGCTTCACGGCCGTCGGCGCCTCGGCCGCGCTCGGCTCGCTGGCGCGAACGAGGCGGGCGGCGTAGCGCGCGACCGTCGGTGACACCACCACGTCGCGGCACAGGGCGCGAAGCTCGAGGACCCGCTCGCGTCCGAGCACCTTCGTGGGCTCGTCGGTCTCGCGACCGGTCGTCCGCGCGAGCACTTCGCAGAGGTCGTCCTCCGTCGGGTTCGGCACGAGCACCTTGAAGAGGAAACGATCGAGCTGCGCTTCCGGGAGCGGGTACGTGCCTTCCATTTCGATCGGGTTCTCCGTCGCGAGTACGAAAAAGGGCTCGTCGAGGACGTGGCGCTTGCCGGCGATCGTGACCGCGTGCTCGGCCATCGCCTCGAGGAGAGCGCTCTGCGTCTTCGGGGTGGCGCGGTTGATCTCGTCGGCCAAGATCACGTTCCCGAAGATTGGGCCGCGCTCGAGCGTAAAGGCCGACGACTTCGCGCGCGCCTCCGGGTCGAGCACGAGAACGTTCGTGCCGACCACGTCGCTCGGCATCAGGTCGGGGGTGAACTGGATCCGCGAGTACCGAAGCTCCAGGCATGCGGCAAGTGTTCGGACTAAAAGGGTTTTTCCTAGTCCAGGGGCCCCTTCGAGGAGCGCGTGCCCGCCAGCGACGACGGCGAAGAGCACCTCGTCGATGACCTCGCGCTGGCCGACGATTTTTTTCCCGATCGCCTCACGCAGGGTTCGCAGCGTGTCGGCTCCGTCGCGGAGCTTCGATTCCAGTTCGTCGGTCATGCGCCCCCGTGGACGTGGTTCGAATGAGAAAGTTCCGTGACGACTCAGGGCCGGAAGTACCTGTGGATCTGCTCGCGGTAATCCTCCGGCACGTCGCCGCGGTCGGCGCCCTGGACCTCGTTCGCCCGTGCGCTCTCGAGCGCCTTCGTCCCCACCGCGTCCGCCGTGCCCTGTGCGTCGCCGGGCTTCCACGCGGTGGTCGTGCCGGGCATGAGCGGACCACGCCCGGTCGGACCCTTCGCTCGCGCTTTGAACCCGGCGCCGCCGAGCGCCTCGGTTCGGCCAGTGTGGTCACCCGTGCCGGTGTCGTGGTGCGAGCCAGCGCCACCCGAGCCGGCGCCGCCGCCTGCTCCAGGCGCTGGAACCAGGCCCGACCCCGGTCCCGCGCCCGCGCCGGCGCCACCCCCAGGAGGCCCACCCGGCGATCCTGCTGCACCCGCGGTTTGGCCGCTCCCCGCGTCGCCTCGTTCGCCTCCGCCGCCGGAGCCGAGCGCGCCCTCGGTGCCGTCGATGCCCTGTTCGGCCTCCGAAAGGCTCTGGTCGCGGGACTCTTCCTCGGTGCTGTCGTCGCGATCGGCGAGCTCGCGAAGGCGACGCGCGAGCGCGGCGCGACCCTCGTCCGTGGCGAGCTCCTTCGCGAGCGCGTCGAGCTCTTTCGCGGAGGTCGGATCGGTCTCGGAGGCGGCCATTTTGCCTAGCGCCTCGGCGAGCTTCTTGCGCTCTGCTTCGGTCAGGCCTTCGAGCGCGTCTGCGAGCGCCTCCGCGAGCGCCTTCGCGTTGGCGTCGCTCGGGGCTCGGTCCAGGTTCTTCAGGGCGTCCTTCGCGGTCGGCGACGTCGTCCCCTGGCTGAGCTCGCGGAGCATGCGTGCGCGGGCTTCGCGTTTTTCGTTCTTCGACAGGGCGTCCTCGAGCGCCTTCGCGACACCGGGAGCTCCCTCGCTCTTCGCCGCGTTCTTCGCCGCTTCGAGCGCCTGTTTCGCGCGCGTCCTATCGGCTGCTTCCCGTGCGTTCGCGTGGTGCTCGAGCTCGCGGTCCATCGCGTGGAGGTCGTGGTCGCCGAGCGCCGCGGCGGTGCGTCGCGTGGTGTCGTCGCGGCTCAACGCCGCGATCGCCGCTTCGAGGCCCTTCCGCTCCTCGCCGCTGCCGAGGGTCACGCGTTCGGCGCGTACCGCCTCGGCCAGCTTCCCCGCGCGGTCCTGAGCGTCGCGTCGCGGCAACCCCTTCGTGAGATCTTCGCGTAGCTTCTTCGCGTCCTTCGACAACGCGAGGAGGCGCTCGCGTTGAGCGGGATCGCGCGCGGGCACGGTCGCGAGCCGCTCGACCCGCTCGAGACCGGAGCCGGCTCCGAGCGTCACGTTCGCGGCGCCCGGCTCGACGGGGGGCACGTCGGCGCGCGCGTGCGGAACGCGCGCCGCGAGCAACCACGTGACGAGCGAGAGCGCGGCGGCGGCGTGCGCGCGACGAAAGACGGGGACGACGAGCGCCTTCGGTGCGGCACCATCGAGGGCGGAACGAGCCCGCTTTCGTGCGTCCCTCGCGCCCTCGACCTCGATCGCCGTCACGATCGCTTCATTCGTGCCGAGGCGACGGTCGAAAAACAGCGCGAGCTCTCCGTCGGACCAGCGCTTCTTCCGCGCGACGATCGAGCCTCCGCCGGCCCCGAGCGCGAGCCCGGCGACCCCTGCACCGACCGCGAATGCGCGCAGCGAACCGGGCGATCCCCAGCGCGCATAGGCTGCCACGAGGGCGCTCGCCGCGAAGAGCCCCAACCCGATCCCGTGCAGCGCGTACCGCGCAAAAAGACGCGCCCGCGTCCGGCGCGCGTGGCGCTCGAACGTCTCGACGAACGTGTCGTGGCTCGTGCTGGGAGTGGTCATCGTCCGCGGTCGAACATCTCGAAGCCCCTGACGCGCTGAACGGGCTGAGGTTCCATTCTAGTCCCAAATAACGCGAGTGACGCGGCGGGCTCTCCGCTCCGGCCGTGCCAACGCTTTTCGGCGAGCTCACCATCCTCTGTCCATGGACAACCTCTCATCCGATAGGTGGATCGAAGGACCATCAGGTGGAGCGACCCCCCATCGAGGGGATCCGCCCCTGCTTGAATCCGGGCCGCTGCGTACCAAGGTACGCCTCTATCCTACCGATCTGAAAGTCGATGAATCGATAGGGTTCCGCTCCATCGGGAATTCAGTAAGCTCGTCTGAGAGGAAGGCTGGGTGTGGCGCGTGCTTCGCATCCATGTCCAGCGACCTAACCCCACGGAGGCTGCGTGCTCCCTTTCAACAAGCGCCCTGGTCGTGATGCCCGCGAAGGCGAATCTTCGGACGCCGACTCCTCGCAACAGCGACGGAGCGTCCCCCCGCCCGCGCGCTCACAGCCTCGGTTCGAGGAGAAGCCGGCGCCTGCCCGTGCCTTCCAGCCGTCCCTCTCGGACGACGAGGTGACGACCTTCATGGCCTCCCCGGCCAAGAAGTCCACGAAGAACCTCCTCGCCGAGACGGGCGAGACGCGCACGTCCGCGAAGAAGCACATCCGTCCGCCGGCCCCGTCGATCGTCGACGAGGACGAGGACGAAGGGCGCACGCAGATCCGACCGATGCCGAAGGGTGGCAAGCTGTCGCTCCCGACCTCGTCGGTGTCGGTCGCGAAGGTCCGCGAGTCCGCGCCCCGCGAGGCAGCCCCGCAGCACGCCCGCGCGGCCGATTCCGAGCCCCCGCCCGCGCGGAAAGAGCTCCGCGTTCCGGAGATTTCCCTCCCGAAAGCCGCCGCCGTCGTGTCCGACATGAACGACCTGGAGTCTTCCGACTCTCAGGCGAACATGCCCGATTTCACGATGCAGCTCGGCGCCGGTAAGTCGGCCCCCCCGCCGCCCATGAAGTCGTCGCCGCCCCCGCCGCAGATGTCGACGCACCAGTTCGCGCCGGTCACCTCCGCGCCCGTACGTTCGCAGCCGCCCCCCGCGATGGCCTCTACCGCGATGATGGGCGCGCCGCCCTCGTCCGGGATGATGCAGCCGATGCCGATGGGCATGATGGGGCCGGCGATGAACGGCCCCATGAACGGCATGGCGCCGAACAATATGGGCATGGCCAACCCGTCGATGAACGGCTCCATGAACGGTCCGATGATGGGACCTTCGTCGATGATGTCCGGGCCCGTCCCGTCGATGTCGCAGCAGCAAATGGCGGGCATGTCCGGCGGCTTCCCGCAGCAGGGGGCCGGCATGTCGGGCGGCTTCCCGCAGCAGGGCTCCGGCGGCTATCCGATGCAGCCTGGCCGGGTCGATCCGCCCGGCACCGCAGTGTCGCTGTCGAGCGCGAAGCCGAAGCCGGTTCGCGGTTGGGTCATCGCGTTCGTCGCGGTCACTGCGGTCGCAGCGATCGCGGCGTTCGTGGTGAACAAGGGAACCCCGAACGCCCAGGCCACCACCGCGGCGTTCGTCGATCCTTCCCAAGCGCCGGGTGAAGCGCAACCGCCCGCGGCGGGGCAGCCTGCCGCTCCCGCGGTCCCTGCGCAGCCCACGCCAGCCGATTTGCTCGCGCAGCCCGCGCAGCCGGTCGTGCCCGCGCAGCCCGTCGTTCCTGCGGCGCCACCTGCGCAGCCCACCGTCGTTGCGCAGCCCGTCGCTCCTGCTGCTCAGCCGGTCGCGATGCAGCCCGCGGCGCCTGCACAGCCCGCGGTCGCCGTCGCTCCGCCGCCCGGCCCCGTGGCGATGAAAGAGTCGAGCAAGCCGGCCGCGCCTGCGGCGCCTGCAGCCGCTCCCTCCCCGCCCAAGGCCATCGTCAAGCCCGTCAGCGCTCCGGTGGCCGTCGCCGCGGTCGAGCCCAAGGCGAAGGAGCCCAAGGTCAAGGAGCCCAAGAAGCCGGCCGAAGAAGGCCCGAAGAAGGCCTCCCCAGCCGACAAGGAAATGAAAGACGCGGCAGACGCGCTCGCTCGCGCCCAGCTCGAGCAGTCCCTCTAAGACGCTCGAAAGCCGAGCGATTTCGCTCCTGTTCGTAAGTAGACCCTCGAATGTGCTTCGGCCTTCGAGGGTCTTCGTGTGTATCGAGGGGCTCGCGTCGCTTACCTGAGGCGGCTTGGGATTTCGGGCGGGGCCGGGTTCGGCTATGACGGCACCTATGTCAGGCGACGAAGAGGTGTTCCTCACCGGGCTTCCGTCGTTCTCGGCGCGAAAGACGTGCGAGGCGCTCTTGGCTTCCCCGTCACGGATCGTGGTCCACGCGCTCTTGCGCGAGAAAGACAGCGACGCGTTCTCGTCCTTCCTCGACGAGCTCCCCCTCGACGCGAGGCAGCGGGTGCGCCCGCTCGTCGGAGATCCGGCGTCGATCGACCTCGGTCTGTCGGGCGCAGAGTGGCAAACGCTTCGCGCGCGCGTGCATCGCATCCATCACCTCGCCGGCATCTCGCAGCTCGGGATGTCGCGTGACGAGGCGCAACGCGAGCACGTGACGTCCGCGCGTGAGGTCGTCGAGCTCGCGCGGCACTGCCCGCAGCTTCGTTGTTTGGTGCACCACTCGTCGGCGAGCGTCTCGGGTTCGCGTACCGGCCTCGTTCTCGAGGACGAGCTCCAAAAAGGGCAGAGCTTCCGAAACGTCATCGAAGAGGCGCAGGCGCACGCGGAGAGCCTCGTGCGAAAGGCACAGAAGAAGATCCCGACCGTCATCTTGCGGCCGACCCTCGTCGTCGGTGACGCCCAGACGGGCGAGGTCGACGTGTTCGACGGCCCGTACTTTCTCATGTTGCTCATCGTCACGTCGCCTCCCGACATCGCGCTTCCGCTGGTGGGGCGTGGGGATTTTCCCCTTCACCTCGTCCCTGCGGACTACGTCGCGAAGGCAGCCGCGATGCTCGGCGCCGATCCGCGCGCGATCGGCCGAACGTTCCACCTGCGCGACCCTTCGCCGCCCACCGCGCGCCGTGTGTTCGAGCTCGTGGCGGAGGCGGGCGGCAGGCGCGCCCCACGTGGCCACATCCCGGCGAACATCACCCGCGCGCTCCTTCGTGCGCCGGGGCTCGATCGCATCGCGCAGAGCCCGCGCGCGTTCCTCGATGCGCTCCTCACGCCGGTGGAGTACAGCGCCGCGGGGGCCGAAGCGCTCCTCGCCGAGACGTCCGTGCGCTGTCCGCCGTTCGAGACCTACGTCGAGAAGCTGGTCGAGTTCGTGCAACAACGGCTCCGCGAGAAGCGCGAGCGACGCGCCGCCGACGCGCCGGATCCGCTCGTATGAGCGGCGACGGTCGCGCGTACGGGTTCGGGCCCGGGATGATCCGGCGCCGCGTCGTGGTGCGGGCGAAGGACGTCGTGTTCCTGAAGGGGGTGCTCGAGGCGAGCTCGGGTCTCGCCGCGGTGCACGCGTTGTCGGGGGGCGACTTGACGATCCTCGCCCACGCGTCGCGCGCCCAGGAGCTCGACGAGGTGCTCGCGTCGCTCGCGATCGAGGTCCCGTTCCTCTCCGGTCCAACGGAGATCGACCCGTGAGCACGCGCGTGACGTTCGACGTCGTGATCGTCGGCGGCGGCCCCGCGGGCGCGAGCCTCGCGCTCCACCTCGTGCGCGATCGAGGCATTTTACCCGAGCGCATCTGCGTGATCGACGCTGCGCAGTTCCCCCGCGACAAGCCGTGCGCCGGCGCAGTGAGCTCGCTCGGCGTCGAGACGCTCGCCGCGGTCGGGGTCTCGATCGACGTCCCCGCGATCGCCATGCGAGGCCTCCGCGTCCTCCACGAGGGCGGCCACGGCGCGACCCGTGCGCCGCTCGGGGTCGTGATCCGTCGCGACGCATTCGACACGCACTTGTTGCACTCTGCACGCAATGACGGCGTGGTCGTCCGCGAGGGGGAGGGGCTCGTCGCGCTCTCGTCCGACGGCGGCGGTTACCGGGTGACGACGTCGCGTGGCGTGCTCTTCGCGCGGCACCTCGTCGCCTGCGACGGGGCAGCGAGCCGCACCCGAAAGCTCCTCGGTTTGCGAGAGCCGGCGCGAAAGGGGCACCTCTACGTCGGCGACACGGAGGCGATGGCGTCCGACGCGGGTCCTCGCGAGCAGCTCTGCGACTTCGATCTCGACGTATGCTCCCGAGGGCTCGAAGGGTACTACTGGGACTTCCCGACCCCCGATCCGCGAGGGACCTCCGGCACGCTCCCTCGGCACACGAGCCGCGGGATTTATCACGCGAACATCACCCCGAGCTCCCGCGTCAAGGCCGAGCTCTTCGCGTGCCTTCGTGAGCGTGGGATCCGCGGCGACGACATGCGGCTCAAGCCGTTCCCCACCCGGCCGTTCGTGGCGGAGACCGTGCTCGAGCACGAGGGCATCCTCTTCGTCGGCGAAGCGGCGGGCATCGATCGCACGACGGGGGAGGGCATCGCGCAATCGATTGTGATGGGAAAAATCGCGGCGAGCGCGCTCGCGCGGGGACTGCGTATGGGCCGCGCCGAAGCGGGCTGCTACGCGGACGCGGTCCGCAGCTCACGGGTCGGCCGCCACCTCCTGCAAAGCGCGTGGCTCGCGGAGCGGGTCTACGGGGCGCCCGGTCTTCGATACCGAAGGTTCCTCCGCGATTCGGCGGCCGCGCGGCGCGCTGGCGCAGCCTGGTACGCGGGAGAGCGACTCTCCAAGATCACCAAGGCGAAGCTCGCGCTCGCGCTCGGGGTGGAAGGCATGCGCGTCGCGCTGGTCTGATCGGCCTCGCCGCGGGATCGCAGTGACGACCTCGCAGGTCGCGTCGACTAGAAGATGCTGCCGCGAGAGTCGTCGTCGTCGCCGGAGAGCTCGGCGCGGACGGAGGGCACGCCCATGTCGATTTCGAGCGCGCTCTCGACGGGCGCGTCGGACTCCGGGGGCGGCGGAAAGCTGGAGAGTGGGCCCGAACCAAGTGCGTGTTTTTGCTCGAGAAATCGGAGCGTGCCGGGTCCACTCGTGCGTTCGAGCACGCTCCGCAGATCGCCATGGAGCGGGCTCTCGAGGAGGAGACGGAGGCCGGTCCGGGGGTGCTCGAGCTCGACCCGCACGCCGTGGACGAAGGTGCGATCGAGGCCGTTCCGCTCCTCGAAGAAACGATTCGACGGCGCGTGTCCGTAGCGATCGTCGCCGAGCACCGGGTGACCTATTGCGGCGAGGTGGCGGCGCACTTGGTGGGGTCGCTCTTGCTCCGGGACCACGCGGAGCACGCTGTGACCGCCTGCGATGGCGAGCCTCCGGTAGCGGGTGCGCGCCGGGTGGGTTCGCCCGTCCTCGCGGAGGTCGCGCGCGATGGTGCCCTTCTGGGGGGTGACTCCCCGCACGTACGCGACGTACACGCGGCGCGTGGCGGGGTCGGCGAACGCGCGGCTGAACCGCTCGTGGGCGTCGTCGGACTTCGCGAAGAACACGAGCCCGCTCGTGCTCGTGTCGTCGCGTCCCACCGGGCGGAGCGACTTGACTCCCGGCAGGCGCATCGCGCGCTCTTTCAACGACGCGAACGGTGCGCCGTCGGCGCGAGGGAGGACCGGCTCGTGAGGCGCCTTCGCCACGACCAGGATGTCGTCGTCCTCGTACACGACTTGTGGCGTAGGCGCGGCGCCGCGCCGAAGCACGGTGACGGTCTCCACCTCGTCCGTGAGCGGGATCATGTCGAGCGGGCGGAGCGTGGTCGTCCCGTAGCCGAGCCGCACGAAGTGATCGAGGTCGCGCGCGAGGGTGTCCGGATCGCACGACACGTAGGCGATCGTCGGGACCTCGAGGCGTGCGAGGCCTTCTCTCGCGACGGGGCCCATGCCACGGCGCGACGGATTCACCACCGCCGCCTCGAACGTCTCGCGGCGCAGGTGGCGCTGCTTGAGGCTCGTGCCCACGTCTTGGCATTCGGCGTCGAGGGCGATCCCTTGAAGCTCGGCTGCGGCGAGCGCCTGCGCGACCGCGGGGGGGAACGACTCGACGAGGGTCACGTTGGCGCCAGCGCCAGCGAGGGCGAGGGCGATCGCCCCCGAGCCGCCGTAGAGGTCGAGCACACGGACGCGCTCGCTGCGCGCGCGCGCGCGCTCGAGGCCGAGCACGTCGACCAAGAGCGAATGCACGTTCGCCGCCTGCCCGCGGTGCGACTGAACGAACGACCCGAACGTCGCGAGGTGGCGCGACCGCCCGAGGTGGTCCTCGCGAGCCTCGTCGCCGGCGAGGTGCCGCGTCTCCGATCCCAAGACCTGGGGCGTGTCTCCGTCGTGGTAGCTCGCCGCGACACCAGCGAGCGCGGGATGAAGCTCGAGCAGCCGGTGGGCGAGCTCCTCCAGTACCTCCGGCGGCGCCGCGCGTCCGCGTGCGAGCACGAGCGTGAGCAGCACCCGAGGCGCTTCACCCTCGGGTCCTCGCGTCTCGCGGAGATCGATCGCGCGGAGCGCGCCTTTGCGCTCGGACATCGGGCAGAGCGGCCCGTCGTCGGCTTCGTGCCGCGTGACGAGCTCCCTCAACGCGGCGGCTGCGGCGGAGAGCACGGGGGAGAGCACCTGGCAGCCGGGGATGTCGACGACATGATGTCCTCCACCCTTGGCGTAGAGACCGACCGTGCCGCCCGAGCCGACGATGAGCTTCGCGCGCGTTCGATAGCCGACGATGGGCTCCGCGGGCACGAGCGGCTCGGTGTACACGAGCTCGAGCGTCGGGTAGCGGCTCACGGACTGCACGACACGGCCGCGCTTCACGAGGAGCTGCTCGCCATAGGGCAAAGACAGGATCGGGCATCCGCCGCAGCGGTCGGCGTGCTCGCAGCGCACGACCGTGTCCCTCATGTCGCTCGTCGTCGAAGAGCCCGGAAGCGCCATGCGGGTTCCAAGCTAGCAGAGTTCGTAGGCCGTTCGGGCGGAACGTCAGTCGTCACATTACCCTACAGCCAACTCCCTCGACCTTCTTCGACGCCTATGGCGAGGAGCCGAGCCCGACCGTGGCGAGGCCCGTTCATTTTCGCCCGTCTCGGATCGCCTCGGCGGGTCGGGCGCGTGCGACGACGCTGACGCTGACGCTGAGAAGGGAAGCAAGTCCCTGAGGAGACGCCTGGGCTCCCAACATCGGCGGGCCGCGAGCGTGTGGGCGAGTGATTGGCAAGGGAGCGACTTCGGGTAAGCTTCGCGTGTGACTGATGGTCTTCCGCAGCCCGGCCAAATCGTGGCCGGCAAGTACCGCCTCACCCGCGTGCTCGGGGAAGGTGGCATGGGGGTCGTGTACGAGGCGGAGCACACGCGCCTCGGGCAGCGAGTCGCGCTCAAAATGCTGCTCCCCGAGCTTCTTCGCGTGGAGGACCTGGTCAAGCGCTTCGAGCGCGAGGCACGGGCGGCGAGCCAGCTCCGCAGTCGCCACACGGCGCGGGTCATGGACGTCGACCTGACCCCCGATGGCGTGCCGTACATGGTCATGGAGCTGCTCGAGGGGCGCGACCTCGATGCCGAGCTCGAGCGTCGAAAGTACCTCCCACTCGACGAGGCGGTGGACTACGTGCTTCAGGCGTGTGCCGCCATGGACGAGGCTCACGCGCTCGGGATCGTGCACCGCGACCTCAAGCCGTCGAATGTGTTCCTCGCAGAAGAGCGAGGCGTGCGGATCGCCAAAATTCTCGACTTTGGCATCTCGAAGGTCACGAGCGAGACCGACTCGAAGCTCACGTCCGCCGAGGCGGTCATGGGCACGGCGATGTACATGGCACCGGAGCAAGTGAGGGCCTCGCGCAACGTCGACGCGCGCGCCGACATTTGGTCGCTCGGGGTCGTGCTCTACGAGCTCATCTCGGGGCGCGCGCCGTTCCAAGGTAGCCCCACTCAGGTCGCCGCCGCGATCGTCACCGAGGATCCCCCGCCGATCGAGGCCCTCCTTCCGGTGCCAGCCGCGATCGGAGAGGCCCTCCGGAAATGCCTCGCGCGCGATCCGGCGCAAAGGCATCCGTCCGTTCGTGACTTGATGCGGGCGATCGCCCCGTTCGCGCCCGCGGGCTCACAAGGTGCGATGACCGCGCAGCAGGTGCTCGGGAGCTCCCTACACGCATCCGCCGCCGATCTCGATCGGTCCAGCACGGGGCCGCGCGAGAGCCCGCGGACCGACGGCGCGTGGGCACAAGCCGCGCCGTCACGCGGAAAGGCCACGACGATCGTCGGCATCGCGTCCGTGATCGTGGCGCTCGGCTTGCTCGTGTTCATCGTGGGGCACTTCGTCGGCCGCTCGCCCGATCCGGAGAAGCCGGTCGCGACCACGGCGCAGCCCACACACGAGCCCCCGCCGCCAACCGCGTCCACGGCGCCGACGACGGTCCACGTTCCCGTGTCGGTGCCCGTCCCGTCCGCGAGCATCGTCCCGACGCCGCTCGCGACCGTCACCTCGCCGCTCGCAACGGCTGCGGGCGGTAAGCCCGTCGCTCCGAAGCCCGCGCCGTCCGCGTCTGCGGTGCAGCCGACGCCGAGCGCGGTAAAGCCCGTCGGTCCCGCCACCGCGGCACCTCCTCCGACCGCGGTACCCTTGCCGACCCACGACCCATCTCACTTGTAAGAGAGCATGCCCAAGATCACTGCGTTCTCTGTCTTCTCCGCGTGGCGGCCGCTCGCGGGCGCGACGCTCCTCGGCGCTCTCGTCGCGACTTCGGTCGTGCTCGCGCCCCGTGTCGCGTTCGCGGACGAGCCCTCCGCCGACGCCACGACGAGGGCCGCCGATCTCAAGCGCCAAGGCGGCGCGGCGATGGACCGCCTCGAGTTCGGGCAAGCGGAAGAGGCGTATCGCAAGGCGCTCGAGCTCACTCCGAACGACGCGACCCTCCACTACAACCTCGGAAAAGTTCATCAAGCGCGCGGTGAGGTGCCCAAGGCAGTAGACGAGCTCGACAAGTTCGTCAAAGACGCCTCGCCTGAGCTCCGCGCGAAGGTGCCGCACATCCTCGAGACGCTCGCGGAGCTTCGAGGCCGCGTCGCGACGCTCGCCGTCGTGTGCACCGAGACCGATCCCGACGCGCAGCTCACGATCGCGAACGCCGAGGTGGCGCGCGGTTGCTCGAGCTCACCCACCACGTTGCGCGTCACGATCCCGACCGCGGGCGCGAGCATCGTGCTCAAGGTCGTCTCGACGAAGTTTCGAGCACAAGAGACCACCGTCGCGCTGCGCCCCGGCCTCCCGATCCCGGTCCGTGTCGATCTCGTGCCGACCGCCACGTCCGGCACGCTCCGGGTGCGCACCGAGCCGATGGGCGCGACGGTGTACGTCGATGGTCAGCTCCGCGGAAACCCGCCCCTCGAGATTTACCTGAAGCCCGGCTCCCACGACGTCATGGCGAAGCTCGACCGCTACAACGACGCCACCGTCCCGGTGATCATCGAGCTCGACAAAA
Organism: Myxococcales bacterium; assembly: GCA_013297655.1. GTDB lineage: Bacteria > Myxococcota_A > Polyangia > Polyangiales > Polyangiaceae > JAAFHV01. The sequence continues at coordinate 12,469 of JAAFHV010000172.1, forward strand.
CGAAGGACCTTACCGTCCCGCTGTCGAAGGGCACGCCTATCACGCAGCGTTGGTACTTCTGGGGTGGCGTCGTCGCCGTCGTCGCGGCCGCCGTGATCGTCCCGACCGTCATCGCGATGAACACGGAGAAGGAGCCCGTCGTCGGGAGCTTGGGCGAGGTCCGCGCGCCTCTCCGCTTCTGATGCGCGTCGCCGACGTGGCGCCGGGCCACTGGCCGCGCGTCGGCGCCGTGGCGTTCCATTCTATGCAGTTTGCAATGAATCTCGAGTCGAGCCCGTATGTCGCCTGATCGTCCTCCGCCTTTGCGCGTTCTCATGGTGTCGGCGGAGGTGGAGGCGCTCGCGCGTACGGGAGGGCTCGGCGACGCCGTGGTCGGGCTCGCGCACGAGCTCGCGCGCATCGGCTGCGAAGTGCTGGTCGTGACGCCCCTTTACGGCGTGACGAGGAGCCACGCGCCGCTCTCGTCGTGGAGCGATCACGTGCACGTCCCGGTCGGCGCCGCCTGGTTCGACGCTGGCGTGCTGGAGCTCCCCGAGGTCACGCACGAGGGAGCTGGCAGCGTGCGCACGTGCCTCCTCGATATACCGCAGCTCTTCGCGCGGGAAGGCATCTACGGCGACAGCGGCGGTGCGTTCGGCGACAACGACGTTCGCTTCGCGGCCCTGTCGCGCGGCGCCCTCGAGGTCGCGGTGAGCGTGTTCGGCGATCCCGCGACCGGGCAGGGCCCCGACGTGATCCACGCCCACGACTGGCACGCCGCGCTCGCCATCGTGTACGCGCGCTCGGCGATGGGCGAGTCGTGGGCGAAGAAGATCACCGTCTTCACGATCCACAACCTGGCGCACCAAGGCGTGCTCGGCCAAGGCGCCGCCGCGCGTCTCGGCGTTCCGCACCACCTCGTCACTCCCGAGATCGCGGTCCACGAGGGGCAGCTCAACGTGCTCAAAGCGGCGACGGCGCTCGCCCACCGCGTGACGACGGTGAGCCCCGGCTACGCGCGCGAAATCTTGACCCCCGAAGGCGGCTTCGGCTTGGACGGGCATCTTCGCGCCCATGCCCCGAAGATCATCGGAATCCTCAACGGCATCGACGCGGATCGCTTCGACCCGAGCATCGACCCGGACGTGGCGCACAACTATGATTTTGCGTCGTTTTTGCCGGGCCGTCGCGCGTGCAAAGACCGACTGTTGGACGAGCTTTCTCTTGGCGCCCAAGGTACGCGGGGAGGCGCGCTCTTCGGGCTCGTCGCGCGCCTCTCGTGGCAAAAGGGGATCGATCTCTTCTTGCCGATCGTCTCTTCCCTCGTCGACCGTGGAGCGAACGTGGTCCTCCTCGGCACCGGTGAGCCAGCGCTCGAGGCGGCCGTGCGCGAGGTGGGCGCGCGCCACCCGGGCCGAGTCTCGGTGCACATCGCGTTCGACGAGGGGCTCGCGAAGCGCATCTACTCTGCGGTCGACTTCTTCCTCGTGCCGTCGCGCTTCGAGCCGTGCGGGCTCACCCAGCTCTACGCCATGCGCTACGGCGCGCTCCCGATCGTGACGCCGACCGGTGGTCTCCAAGATTCGGTCGAGCCCACGAGCGACGCGAACGGGCGCGGCACCGGGCTCGTCGCGTCGGAGACGAGCACCGTCGGCCTCCTCGTCGCATGCGACGATGCCCTCGTGCTCTACGGCGACCGTGATGCGTACGCGCGCGCCGTCGAACGCGCGATGACCCGCGACTCGTCGTGGCTCGCGTCCGCCAAGGAGTACGAGGCCCTCTACCGCAGCCTCGTCTGACGTTCGCTCTGGAGACGACGCGCGCTTCGCGAGGGCCGAAGCGCGCTTGCTGTCCGCTTCACGATCAGAACGGCGCGTTGCTGGGCGTGCGCGGGAAGGGGATCGTGTCGCGGATGTTCGCCATCCCGGTGACGAACATCACGAGGCGCTCGAAGCCGAGCCCGAAGCCTGCGTGCGGCACCGTCCCGTAGCGACGGAGATCGCGGTACCACCAGTACGCTTCCTTCGGCAGCTTCATCTCGTCGATGCGGAGGTCGAGCTTGTCGAGGCGCTCTTCGCGCTGCGAGCCGCCGATGATCTCGCCGATGCCGGGGGCGACCACGTCCATCGCCGCGACGGTCTTTCCGTCGTCGTTTTGGCGCATGTAGAACGACTTGATGTCCTTCGGGTAGTTCATCACGATGACGGGCTGCTTGAAGGCTTCCTCGGTGAGGTAGCGCTCGTGCTCGGTCTGGAGATCGGCGCCCCACTCGGGCTTGAACTCGAACGTCTTGCCGGACTTCGCGAGCACCTCGATCGCCTCGCCGTAGTCGATGCGGCGGAAGGGCGACTCGACGACGTGCTTCAGGCGATCGATGAGCCCCTTTTGGATCCGCTCCTCGAAGAACTTCATGTCGTCCGCGCGCTCGGTGAGCACCTGGTCGATGACGACCTTGAGGAACTCCTCCGACACCGTCGCGAGCTGCGACAGGTCGCAGAACGCGATCTCGGGCTCGACCATCCAGAACTCGGCGAGGTGGCGCGCGGTGTTCGAGTTCTCGGCGCGGAACGTAGGCCCGAACGTGTAGACCTTCGAGAGCGCCATCGCGTACGTCTCGACGTTGAGCTGCCCCGAGACCGTGAGGTAAGCCTCGCGCCCGAAGAAGTCTTCCTTCGCGTCGAGCTGCTTGGCGTCCTTGTTGAGAAAATCGAGGGTCGAGACGCGGAACATTTGCCCCGCGCCTTCGCAGTCCGACGCGGTGATGATCGGGGTGTGGACCCAGAAGTAACCGCGCTCGTGGAAGAAGCGATGGATCGCCTGCGAGAGCGCGTGCCGCATGCGCGCGACGGCGCCGAAGGTGTTGGTCCGCGGTCGGAGGTGCGCGACCTCGCGCAAGTATTCGAAAGTATGACGTTTTTGGCTGATCGGATACGTGTCGGGGTCGGCGACCCAGCCCACGACGGTGAGCTCGCTGACCTCGATCTCGACGGTCTGCCCTTTTCCTTCGCTCGCCTTCACGACGCCGCTCGCGAGGACGCTGCAGCCGGCGGTGAGCTTCTGAACGTCGGCGTAGGTGGCGAGATCGGCCTTCGCGACGAGCTGGAGATTGTCCTGGCACGAGCCGTCGGAGAGGGCCACGAACGAGAGCCCGGCCTTCGAGTCGCGGCGGGTACGAACCCAGCCGCCCACGGTCACGCGCTCGCCCACTTTGGCCGCGGGGCGGCCCTTCAATACGTCGTCGACGGAAACCTGCGGAGCCTGCATGAGGCGGACACTAGATCCGGACGGGGTTTCTCGTCGAGGCCCGCGCGAGATCTCCGCGCCGTCGCGCAGGTCAGGTCCCGCTCGAGCCGAGCGGCTCGTTCGCTCGCAGGCGGGCCTTTCGCCGCTCTTCTCCCGCGATCTGGCTCGTTTTTACCTCTTCCGTCTCGAGGAGGAGGGGCGGCACGGTGACCGATTTCCCGTGCGCGTCGATCGCGACGAACGTGAGGCGCGCGTGCACACAGGGCCACGTGCGCCCGGAGCGCGCGTCCTCGCCCTGCACGTCGACCTCGATCTCCATCGACGTACGGAACGTGGCCGACACCGTCGCGGTGAGGCGCACGACCTCGCCGATCTTCACCGGGTTTTTGAACTTGAGATCGTCCACGAACGCCGTCACGCACATCTCGCTCGTGTGGCGCTGCGCGGTGATCGCTGCGCAGAGATCGATCCACGCCATGATTTGGCCGCCGAACACGTTGCCGAGCGCGTTGGCGTGCTGGGGCAAGACGTACTCGGTCATCTGCGTGACGGACATGGAACGCGGGCGGGGGACCATGCAGGAGACACTAGCCCGAACCTCGCGTTCGACTCGAAGCCAAAACGTGAGCCGACGCTCTCACGGAGCGAGCATGCGAACGTCGAGGTTCCACGTGCCGACCGCGCCGGCGTGGCCGTCGATCTGGACCCAATAGGTGCCCGGATCGAACACGCGATCGATGAAGCTGCGCGAGGCGCGGAAGCCGACATAACAAGCGTCGGGAACCTCGATCCCGGGGCACGTCGCGCCGGCGCGGATGTCGAGCAAGGTCTGGAAGCTCGAGCCCTGCATGTCGAAGATCACGCGCTTTCGCTCGGTGAGGACGAGCTTCATCATCTGGTCGTTCGCGCCGTTCGGCGTCGCGCCGACCGAGTCGCATCCGGCGGGAAAATCGGGCCCCTTGGTGGTGGTGTCGCCGGTGAAAAATCCGCCCGTCGCGGGGATGGTCGCCGCGTCGCCGCACCCGTCGGACGTGACGACGACGGGAGCGAGGGTGGGGCGCACGAACGCGCCGAGCGACACGTTCTCGCCGCGTTCGTCGTGCACGAGCACGCGGTAGCTGCCGGGGGCGACGTTTCGCTTGGAGACGCGCGCGGGGGTGCCGTCTTTCTGGCACACGATCTGGTCTGCCTCGGTGCACGAGGGGAGGTTCATCGAGACCGCGCCCTGCTCGGTCTGCGGGAAACGTGCGACGAGGAGCACGTCGCTCGGCTGCGTGATCACGAGCTCGTAGGCGGCGCTCGGACCGCCGGGGAGGCAGCCGGTGCGGATCTCGTCGTAGGTGGCGAGACGCTGCGTCACCGTGCTGTCGTGCGTGATCACGGGGGGAGCGGTACACGAGCCGTTCGGCGGCAGCACGGTCGGCGGCGACGTACGCACGAGCACGTTCGCGTCGAGGGCAGCGGTGCCCGCGATCGAGAAGACGTGCGTGCCCGCGGGCAGGCTCCGCGCGAGCAGCGGGGGCACCGAGCCTGCGCGGCAGCGGGCCTCGGTGGTGCAGCCCGCCTCGCGGAACGACGCGACCACGCTCCCCGAGCCGCGGGTGCGCGACGTGACGAGGGTGACGTCTTTCGGTTCGCTCAAGGTGAACGCGAACGTGAGCTCGCCGGTCTCGCTCGTGCAGGTGGACACGAGATCTTTCGTCGCGTCGACGAGCTCGACGTCGAACGGCACGTCGGTCGCGACCACCTTCGGCGCGGTGCAATCTTCGTTCGCGGGCTTCGCGCTCTGGGGCAAAAGATCGATCGCGAGATCGACGGTGGTCTCGCTCTGGGTGGTGACGACCACGTAGTAGCTGCCCGGTGTCACGCTCCGCGCGCGTGCCCGCGCTTCGGGCGAGAGCTTCGTGTGCCCGCACGCGAGCGACGAGCCCGCCGGAACACACGCCGACAAGATCGCGACCGCGGTGTCGCCCGAAGGAGCCGTCGCGTAAACCTCGAGATCTCTTGGGGGATCTCCCGCGGTTCCGGGCACGTCGACCTTCACCACCACGTCGCGCGAGGCTCCTGGTGTTCCCACGCTGCATACGGGGGAGAAGTCGCGTTTCGCGGCGACGGTGGTGAGCGTCACCCGCGATGGCGCGGTGACGGTGCGCGCTGTGGAGCAGGTGTCGTCGCGCGGCGACGCGCAGGGCTCCTCGTCGACGCGGCGGTTGCAGTTGTCGTCTTTTCCGTTGCCGCAGATCTCGGTCTTCGTCGCGCCGACGAGCGGATCGAGATCGTCGCAGTCGGTGCCCTTCGCTGCGACGCAGTGATCGTCGGCCTCGCCGTCGCCGTCGACGTCGCGCGCGACCCGGGTGCACGACTTCGTATCTTCGACGCACGAGTCCACCGTGCACGAGTCGCCGTCTTGGCACGTGACGGGCTCACCTAGCCTGCACCCGAGGCGAGGCACACACAGCTCGCGCCCGTTGCAGTGGATCGGATCGGCGCACTGCGTGTCGTCGGGCGTGTTTCGGCAGCGGCCGATCGTCCGATCGCATCGGTCGAAGGTGCAAGGGATCTGGTCGTTGCACTGGCTGTCTTCCGTGCACGGGCCGCCGATCGTCGGATCGAACGCGGGGCCATCGGGGCCGGAGTCGAGGACGACGCTCGCCTCCGCCGCGTCGCCACCATCGAACTTCACCGTGACGTCCGGGACGGACGACGGGCCACACGCCGACGCGACCGCGAACACCACGGCGACGAGGCCGAGGGCTCCCGCGCGAGACGCTCGTGGAGATCGAGCCGCGCGCCTCGCGTGCGCCTTCGACGGTTCGGACTTCACGGTCGCGAGACTAGCACCCGGCACGCACGCCGTCCCGTCAGCGCGCTAACGGCCACGCCGGAAATCGCAGTGGGGACCCATGCTTGCGGTTGGCACACGGTTCGCTTTGCGCCCGCCATGGTGCGTTCCCTTTTCCTCGTGTCTCTCTCCAGCCTCATGTTCGGTCTCGCTTCGTGCTCGAGCGCGACCCAGGTCGCCGAGCCGCCCACCGCCGATGCAAGCGTGCAAGATGCACCGATCGAGGCGGGTTGCCCGAAAGGGACCCACGCCGACGGCGCGAAGTGCAGCACGGAGGTCGGCGCCTTCACGCGGTCGGCGTCCACCCTCGCGGTGGAGCTCGATCACCATACGACCCACGTGCTCCTCGTCGGGGGCGTGCCGTATCTCTACGTCGTCGGAGGGACCACCGGCTGGAAGGACACGTACTCCACCGTGTACCGCGCGAAGATCCGCGACGACGGCGACGTGGACGCATTCGAGGAGGCCGGAGCGCTCCCC
>JAAFHV010000172.1:19022-21204 GCA_013297655.1 Myxococcales bacterium
CACGCTCACCCTCGTCGGCGACACGCTCGTCCTCGCGGGCGGCACGAACGGACCCAGCATCACCGGCGCCACGTTCAGCACGAAGCTCGGCGCGAACGGGAAGCTCGAAAATTGGGCTCCCGGGCCGCCGCTCCCGATCGGCGTGATGCACGGCCACGCCGGCGCCTATGGCAAACACGTCTACTTCGTCGGCGGTCGCGGGAGGAGCACCGGCAAGAGCGTCGCGAACGTGTCGCGGGTCGAGGTGCTCGCGGACGGAACCTTGGGCGCGATGGAACCGCTCGCGGATCTTCCCGCCGACCGCAGCCACGGCCAAGCGTTCGTTCGCGGCGACACGATGTACGTCTTCGGTGGGCTTCGCGGCGATCCGGCGGGGGAGCACGAGCCGCTCGACGACGTGCTCCGCGCGAAGCTCGGTGGACCCACCGTGACGTGGGAAAACGCGGGCAAGCTCCCGGCCGCGCGCACGATCACGGCGGCGGAGCTCGTCGGCGACGAGGTCATCGTTCTCGGTGGGATCGAGGGCAAGACCGCGTTCCGCGCCGACGGGTGGAAGGGCACCTTCGACGACAAGGGCCAGCTCTCGTTCGGCGTGATCGCGGCGCGCCTCCCGTTCGCGCGCGGTCACGTGCACCAGACCCCGGCCTACAACGGGCACCTCTACTCGGTCGGCGGGAAAAACGCGGCCGAGCGCTCCTTCGGCACCGTCGACATCGCGAAGCTCGAGTGATGCACCCGCTGACACGATCGTAACCCGGGCGCGGCGAATCGGAGCGCGAGGTGTCTTCCGGGTGACGGCGTGGGAGCGCTTTCCGAACAACCCGCGCGTACCCCTGTTCGCGCATCGGCCCGTCCCCACGTTCTCGGCCATGAGCGCTTCTCGATCTCGCGCGGGGTGGATGCGGTTCGTGCTCGCGGTGCGCCAGAATCGTGGCGCGCTCGCCTTCGTGCTCGTGTGGCTCTCGGCGAACGCGATCGTGCTCGATCGTGCCTTCGTCGCGAGCCACGTCGAGGCCATCGCGGTCGCGCTCTGCCTCCACAAGATGCACGGCGGATGGCCGGGGCTCTACCAATCGTTCACCGAGGTCGTCGTATTCGGCCTCGTCGTCTCGATGGTCGCGACCAACGTCACGCGTCGCTACCGCCCCGAAGAGACATGCCGCGCGCTCGCCGCCGAGTCGGAGGATCACGTCGTCGTCGTCGGCCTCTCGAACCTCGGACGTCGCGCGTACGATCTCGTGACCGAAGAAGGGAAGACCTGCGTCGTCGTCGAGGACGATCCCGAGCTCGTCGCGGATCTCGTGCGCGAAGAGCGGCCCGTCGTCATCGGGTGCGCCCGCGAGCGCGCGACCCTCGTCGCTGCGGGCGTCGCGAAGGCGAAGGTCGTGCTCCTCACCGCCGACGATCTCGAGGAGGTCGCGGTCGCGTGCCGTCACGTACGCGAGCTCAACCCCTCGTGCGAGCTCGTGATCCGCTGCCCCGACGACGACGTGGGTCAAGTGCTCGCCAAGGCTTATCGTGCGCGGGTCGTCTCCACGTCCAAGATCGCGGCAGAGGTGGTCTCGAGCCACGTCGCGCAGATCCGCGCGAAGAAGGTCGTCGTGCTCGGCGAGAACGCGGTCGGCCATCGGGTCGTCGAGGCGCTCGTGAAGGCGCGCGTCGCGCACGTGCTCGCGCCGTGCACCACCGAGCCCGCGGTGCTCGAGGCGCTCGGCGTCGCGAAGGCCGACCTGGTGGTCGTGTGCGACGACGACCTCGGACAAAACTTGATTCGAATCGATCGGATCCGCGACGTCGCGCCGCGGGTGAAGATCGTCTGCCGGGTGTTCCACGACGACGCCGCCGAGATCCTCGAGCGCGCTCCGTTCTCGTGCACGGTGCTCTCGTCGTCGCGGACCGCGATTCAGATCCTCGCCAAGTCCGGCGTGTTCCGCGAGCTCGACATCCACGCTCCGAAGCCCACCCCGGCCCGGCCCGTCTTCGCCGTCACCGGCTGAACCGCGTTCTGACCAAATTGTCCCGTGGTTCCGCATTGTTGCGGACAAGGTAGGAGAGGGGCGCGCGCCGACGGCGGGTTCGCGGCTGCTCTCGGTTTCGTTGGGCGATGGATCGAGGTTTCCCTTTCCTTCGCGGCCCGAAGTGCTATTGCCCCGTCCCCCTTGCTCGCGGCCTCTGTCCGCGG
>JAAFHV010000174.1 GCA_013297655.1 Myxococcales bacterium
GCTCACCCGCGCGTCGTCGACCTGATCCGGCGCGAGGGTCGGAGGTCACGAAACCTCGCGTAACCCTTCGGTTTATCGAGAGTGCTCGCGCCGTCGGTCGCGACGCGGTGGAGACGACGACGGCCGCGCTCGACCCCTCCGTTTGCCTTATAGTGCGCGTGGAAACGAGAGGTCCCATGCACACGAAGACAGTCACCCCGCCGAACTTCCCGAAGCCCCGTGGTTACGCCCACGGCATCGTCGCCGAGGGCCGCACCCTCCACATCTCCGGCCAGATCGGCTGGGACGCGAACGCGCGCCTCGTGAGCGCCGACTTCGGCACCCAGTTTCTCCAGGCCCTCGACAACTTCATCGAGGTGGTGCGCGCCGCGGGCGGCGGAGCCGAGAACGTCGTGAAGATGCTCGTGTTCGTGACCGACCTCGACGCGTACCGAAACGCGACGAAGGAGATCGGCGAGGGCTGGCGCACGCGCCTCGGCAAGCACTACCCCGCGATGAGCCTCGTCAAGGTCGCCGGCCTGCTCGAGCCGGGCGCGATGGTCGAGATCGAAGGCGTCGCCGTCCTTCCGAGCTGATCGAGGTCGCACCATGTCCATTCGTCCCGACGGCTTCGACTACGCGCTCGACGCCGAGACCGGCGTCGCCACGATCACCCTGAATCGTCCCGAGACGCTGAACTCGCTCACCTTCGCGAGCTACCGCGCGCTCACCGACACGTTCGCCGCGCTCGACCACGAGTAGGCCGTGCGCGCCGTGGTGCTCACCGGCCAAGGCCGCGCGTTCTGCTCCGGCGGCGACGTGAAGGACATCATCGGCGAGCTCTTCGCGCGCGACATGCAAGGCCTCGTCGATTTCACGCGCATGACCGGCGCTCTCATTCGCAACATGCGCGCCTTGCGACGCCCGATCGTCGCCGCCGTGAACGGCACCTGCGTCGGCGCCGGCGCGGTGATGGCCCTCGCCGCCGACTTCCGCGTCGCGGCCGACACCGCGAAATTCGGCTTCATTTTCCCAAAAGTAGGCCTCTGCGGCGCCGACATGGGCGCCGCTTATCTGCTCCCTCGCCTCATCGGTCTCGCGCGGGCGAGCGAGCTGCTGTTCCTCGGGGACATCGTGCTCGCGGAAGAAGCGCATCGTATCGGTCTCGTGTCCAAGGTGGTGCCACAGGCGGAGTGCCTCGCGGCCGGAACCAAGCTCGCCGAGCGCCTCGCGAGCGGCCCCGCGTTCGCGCACTCCATGACGAAGCAGATGCTCGAGAGCGAGGTCGGCATGACGCTCGATCAAGCGATCGAAGCCGAGGCGCAGGCGCAGGCGATTTGCATGCAGCACCCCGACTTTCGCGCCGCCTACGACGCGTGGGTGAAGAAGGAGCCCACGATGTTCGCCGGGTCCAATCGGCCCTTCTCGGCGAAGCCATGACGCCCCGTGATCTGGGGATCCCCGCGTTTCTGGCCGATCCTCCCCTCGTCGCGCTCGCGGCCGACCTCCCGTCGCGCATGGGCGAGCTCTCCCCGCTCGACGAAGATGGCTTCGGCGCCGTCGCGAAGCTCACGCGGAAGGGGCTCTTTTCGCACGTGGTGCCCGAGGCGCACGGAGGCGCACCCTCGCCTTCGGGTCGTCCGGAGGTGCTCGACGTGCGCGCCCTCTGCCTCGTGCGGGAGGCCCTCGGTTACGTGAGCCCGCTCGCGGACAGCATCTTCGCGGTCCAAGGGTTGGGCTCGTACCCGCTGCTTCTCGCCGGTGACTTTCCAGGTCGCGCCGCGATCTTGGCGGAGGTCGCGAAGGGCGAGCGGGTCTGTGCGTTCGCCCTCACCGAGCCCGAGGCCGGGAGCGACGTTGCCTCGATGCAAACGGTCGCCGCGCGCACCGACGACGGGGGGTGGCTCCTCACCGGCGAGAAGATTTTCATCTCCAACGTGGGCCTCGCGCACCACTACGTCGTGTTCGCCAACGCCGACCCTTCCGCAGGGAAAAAAGGCATCTCCGCGTTCCTCGTGAAGACGGGGACGGAGGGGCTCGAGCTCTCGGCGGTCCCGGTCTCGGGTGGCCATCCGCTCGGGCGTCTCGTGCTCTCGCGATGCCGCGCGGAGCGCATGATCGGGGAGGTGGGGCAGGGGCTTCGGCTCGCGCTCGGCACCCTCGACGTGTTTCGCACGTCGGTCGGCGCCGCGGCGTGCGGGATGGCCAAGCGCGCCCTCGACGTCGCCCTCGCCCACGTGCGCACGCGGTCGCAGTTCGGAAAGCGCCTCGTCGACTTCCAGCTCACCCAGGCCGCGCTCGCCGAGATGTGGACCGAGCTCGAAGCGTCGCGCCTCCTCGTCTACCGCGCGGCGCACGCGAAGGACACGAATCATCCCGATGCCGCGCTCTACGTCGCGATGGCGAAGATGCACGCGACCGAGAACGCGTCCAAAATCGTCGACCGCGCGGTGCAGCTCCTCGGTGGGCGCGGTGTGCTCGAGACCGAGGTCGTGTGGCACCTCTTCAAAGACGTGCGCGCCCTCCGCATCTACGAAGGGACGACCGAGATCCAAAAGCTCATCTTGGGAGGCGCGCTCGCAAAGGCAGTGGGATGAGCGCCCTCTTCGAGCCATTTCCGCTCGCACGAGGGGGAAAATCGCTGCCGAATCGCCTCGTGCTGCCCGCGATGGTCACTCGGCTCTCGGGCGAGGACGGCCTCGTGAACGCCGACATACGTGCGCGATACACGCGTTTCGCGAAGGGCGGCGTCGGCCTCGTGGTGGTGGAGGCGATGGCGGTTCATGCGGCGAAGAGCGGGCCCCTCCTGCGCATCTCGGACGACGCGTTCGTGCCTGGGCTTCGCGATCTGGCGAGCGCATGCCACGACGCGGGCCCCGGCCTCGTGTTCCCGCAGATCATCCACTTTCTGAAGGTCTCGCGCTCCGGCTGGCGACAAACGGTCGACATGCTCTCTCTCGAGGACATCGAGAGGATCGTCGAGGACTACGGCGCAGCGGCGCTCCGTACGCGCGAATGTGGCTTCGACGGCGTCGAGCTCCACATGGCCCACGCGTACACGCTGTCGTCGTTCCTCTCGCTCAAGAACCCCCGTCGCGACCTCTACGGTGGCTCTCTCTCGAACCGCCTTCGACTGCCGCTCCGCGTGCTCGCGAAGGTGCGCTCCGTCGTCGGCGAAGACTTCCCGGTCGGGGTGCGCTTCGTCGGCGACGAGCACATTCGTGGTGGATACACCGTGAAAGACGCCGCTCCTATCGCGGTCGCGCTCGCGCGCGGCGGCGCCGACATCGTGTCGCTCTCGGCGGGAGGCAAGTTCGAGGACGCGCGAAAGATCGAGGGTGAGCCGCCGTACCCGTACACCGGCTACTCCGGGGATCGCTGCATGCCCGGCGCGGCGTACCCCGAGGGCGCGAACCTCACGATCCCGATCGCCGTGCGGCGCGCGGTGCGGTCCGCGGGGCTCGCCACGCCCATCGTCGCGGCGGGGAAGATCGCGACGCTCGCGTTCGCCGAGTCCGTCGTTCGTGGGGGCCACGGCGATCTCGTCGGCCTTGCGCGCGCCCTCCTCGCGGACCCCGACTTGCCGAAAAAATGGGCGCGCGGCGAAGAAGACCGCGTGGTTCGCTGTCTGTACGGGAACGTGTGCAAGGCGCTCGACGAGAGCTTCAAGAGGGTCGATTGCACCCTCTGGCCGAAGGGCCTCGGCCAAGCCCCCGAGAGCGACGACACCACGCCGCCGATATGGCCGACCGGCGACGGTATTCGTGCAGAATACAAGGATGGTCGGGTCCTGGTTCGCTGGGAAAAGGCGCACGATCCCGGCGGTCTCTACGGCTACGAGATCCTCCGCGGGGAGGGCGAGTCGGGGCTGCTCCTCCACGCGGCGAGCGTGCGCGAAAAGTCGCAGCGCTACGAGGATGCTCGCGTGCTCCCCGGTGAGGTGCTGCGCTACGCGGTGCGGCCATACGACCTCGCCGGAAACCGCGGGCCGCTCTCGGCCGTGGTGAAGGTCGAGGTTCCGGTTTCGTTCGAATTTCCAGCAGAATTTGGTACACCGAAGGCATGAGAAGGTCCGCGAGGGTCTTGGCACTGGTCGCGGTCCCGCTCACGCTCTTCGCCGCGGCGTGCGGCCTCTCGCTCTCCGTGGACGAGGTCGCTCCTACGCTCGACGGTGCGCCTGGTCCCACCGGAACCAACACGTCACGCCCGCCGGTCGACGCCGGAGGCCGCGACGTAGCGGTCCCGGGTGATGCCGAGCCGGTCACGGACGCGACGTCGGACGCCGCGGATGCTTCGGATGGTGCGAGCGACGCAAGCGACGCTTCGGATGCTGGCGACGCTTCGGATGGCGCGAGCGACGCCTCCGACGGCGCGGCAGACAGCGCGACGGACGCGAGCGACGCTTCGGTCACGCTCCCCGCTGCAGCGGTGGTGCTCCGCTTCGAGACTGCCGTCGCGCCGTTCATCAACGACGCCAACGCCGGGCGCGCAGCGAACGAAGCGATGGTCACGTCGTCGACCGACGCGCCGACGACCGGCGCTGCGCCAGCCACGAACACGCGCTCGATCAGCCTCGCGACCAACACACGGGCCTGGGCGAAGATCTCACCCGCCGCCGATCTCGCGAAGGTCACCCCCGTCACGGCGCTCACCGTCGCCGCGTGGGTCAAGCCCGCCGCGACGACCGGCCTCGCCACGCTCGTTTCGTACTCGTCGGTTCGTGGCGGAGTGCCGCTCTTCGAGCTCTCGCGCACGAGCACGAGCGGCGTCTCGTTCGTCATGGGGGGGCTCTTGTCGACCGCCGGCGCCCCGATCGTCGACGCCCCGAGCGCGTTCCTCACCGCCGACGGCACCTGGAAGTTCGTCGCGGTCACCTACGACCGCGCCGCCAGCCGCGCGTGCTTCTACAAGGGCTCTACCCTCGTCGGGGGCGACGCCGCTCTCGATGGCTCGTGTGTGGCTTACGCGAACCGCCAGTTCACGCCCGCGACCGACAGGACATCGGCCCTCGTGGTCGGAAACTCGGCCGACGAGGACATCGCCAATCCGGCCGCGAACAACGTGTATATTCCCAGCTTCGGCGGGAGCATCGATCAGGTGTTCGTCTACTTCGAGGCACTCACCGCGGCTCAAATTCGCGTCGTCCAGAAGAAGAACGACTACCCCTGATCGGCGGTCGCGCGCGCGTCGCACTCGAAGAGCCGAGCGCGCGCAGAGGGTGATAGCGTGCCATGAATGGCACTCGGCTCGGCGGTGGGGCGCTCTGTCGGTTTCGGGTTGGTCGTCATGATCGTGACGGCCTGCACCACGCCGTCCCGTCCGAAGGCCGATCCGGTCGACTCGTCACTTGCCGTCCCGCCGCCGCCGCCCCTCGCGTCCGCAGAGGTCGAGGCGGGGGCGGAGGATGTCGAGCCTCCTCCGACGGGCGAGCCTCCGCCGACGGCGTGGACCGACGCGGAGCACGTGGCCGCGCTCGTTCGCGACTGCGGGTATGTCCCGAAGGACTCCGTGCGGCCACAGGGGGTAAAGCGCTCGGATTTCGAGGGCTCCCAGCTCTCGTGCGCGTATGGCCTTTACCCGCAGGTTTGTGCGGAAGATCCGTGCGTCTTCGAACAGCAAGACGTCTGCGCGGTGAGCTGCGAGCGAACGTGCGACGGCTGCGCTCGAACGTGCCAGGGCTCCTGCAAATCGTGCAAAGTCGCATGCAAAAAGGACGACGACACGTGCGTTCGGGCGTGCGCGACGTCGTGCGCCGGGTGCCGCAACGAGTGTGTGCTCGCGAAGGATCGCTGCTCCTCGGGTACGTGCACCAAGCGCTACGACGAGTGCAAAAGGGCAATGCAAATCAAGTGGGACAAGAGCGGCTGCGGCGCAGCCTGCAAGGTCTTTCACAAGTGCATCGACGCATGCCCTCAGGCGGAGTCTGCCGCGGGGGGGGCCTGCTCCAATGTCTGTGAAAAGAAGCTCGGTCCCTGCACCGCGCAGTTTCGGATGGTGTGTCGGTACAACGGTCGCATGTTTGGCGCGATCTCCGACGATTGAGCGCGCGTCCGCGCTGGTGGAGTCCACCGATCGTTCGTTCGTTCGGGAGCGGATCGAAGGCTCGCCAAGGCGACAGTGGCGGAAGCGCGCCGCACGCCCACGCGTTCGGGGAGAGTGTTACCGTCGACGAACATGAAACATGGGTCGACGATCCGGCGTTCGCTCGCGCTGATGATCGCGTCGTTCACGGTCGCGGTCGCGGTCGCCTGCACGGGCTCACCGCCAGCCGGCGGCGCGCGAGCCCTCCCTAGTGCCCCGCTTCCCTCGGCGCTCGCGACGACGTCGACGCCGTCACCCGGAACGTCTGCCCCTGTCGACGCGGGGACCGACGCCGCGATCGCCGAGGCGCCCGAGCCGCCAGGACCGGCGTGGACCGACCCCGAGCACGTCGCGGCGCTCACGAAGGACTGCGCCTACGCGCCGGCCGGGCTCACGCGGCCGAAGAACGTCGACCGAGACTTCTTCGAGGGCTCGCCCCTCGCTTGCTCGTATGGCCTCTACGGGCAATCGTGCTCTGTCGACCCCTGTTACGACGAGCAGAAGGACGTCTGCGGCGCGAAGTGCGAAAAGACCTGCGACGGGTGCGGGCAGGGGTGCACCACCGCGTGCAAATCGTGCAAAAAGGACTGCAAAAAAGACGACACGAACTGCGTCGCAGCGTGCGCGATCGCGTGCGCGGGGTGTCGCCAAGAGTGCGTGCTCGCGAAGGACCGCTGCTCCTCCGGGACGTGCGCCAAGCGCTACGAAGAGTGCAAAGTAGAGATGCAGACCAAGTGGGATACCAGCGGATGTGGCAAAGGCTGCAAAGCCTATTATGCGTGCACCGACGCGTGCCCGGAGGGCCAAGGGGGCGGCTCGCCCTGCGCGAAGGCGTGCGAGAAGCACGTGAAGGTGTGTAGCGCCGGGTTCCGCGGCGCGTGTCTCTTCAACGGTGGGCTCTATGGTCCTGTCGGCGCCGACTGAGGGCCGGCCCCCCGCGCCCGCGCGGGCGCCGTTGGAGCGGGTCGCGGCCCGGCCGCGTGCGACGCCGTCACGGCTGCTGGCTTGGTTGGTGTCGCTCACGATCGCCGTGGGCTGCTCCACGAAGGCGCCTCCCGCGGTGGGCTCGCGCGCGGCGGGAGATCCGGTCCCCGCGGTCTCGCCGCGCGCGCCCGATGCCCTCGACGGGGCCGACGCCGCGGGGGCGATGATCGACGTCGCGGCAGGGTCCTTCTTGCGCGGGAAAATGACCTCGAGTCGCAGAGACGAGGTCCCGCGCCACGTCGTTCACGTGAGCGCGTTTCGCATCGACGCCACGCTCGTCACGAGGGCCGCCTATGCCCGCTTCGTGAAGGACACGGGATACGTCACGAGCGCGGAGCGCGCGGGCCTCGGAACGGGCGCGCGCGAGGGCATCGACGACTGGGCGTGGGAGCGCATCCCGCACGGCTCTTGGAGGAGACCGTTTCGGATCCCGTCTCCCGGCACCGAGCCCGATGGCGGCCCCGATCGCGCCACCTCGGAGGCGGACAACGCGGCGTTTCTCCGCGACGACGCGCCGGTCGTGATGGTGAGCCACGACGACGCCGTCGCCTATTGTACGCACTACGGCGAGCGGCTCCCCACCGAGGCCGAGTGGGAATATGCGATGCGCGCCGGCGCCGAAAAAACGCGATATCCCTGGGGCGACGCAGCAGAGGACGAGAGCGGCAACATCCGGCTCAATTTCTGGCAGGGCGAGTCCCATCACCACAACGATCGCGTCGATGGCTTCGTCTACGTCTCTCCCGTGAAGGCCTTCTCCCCGAACCGCTGGGGCATTTACGACCCGGTCGGAAACGTCTGGCAATGGACTGCCGATTATTACGCGGAAGATACCTATGTCCGCGTCGGGGCGAGCGTCACCGACCCGCGGGGCCCGGAGCGCGGGACGCAGCGCGTGCTCCGCGGCGGCTCGTGGTGGTGCGGAGCGTGCACCTGCGAGGGAAACGGGCTCTCGTATCGCGGAAAGGCCGACCCTCGCGCGGCGTTCAACAACAATGGCTTTCGCTGCGTGGCGAGCGCGTCCTCGCGCGACCGCTGAGCGCCGTCTCGCGTAGGAGGCGGGGGCCTTTCGGCCAAAAGCGCGCGCGATGATTTCGTCGGGGCGGCAGGTTCCTCGCGCCGGCGCGCGGCGGACATCGGCCTCGCGCCCGCTCAGGGCGACGGCGCACGTCCTTCGATCCCGGCGATGGCCTCGGGGAGCTTTTTGTCTCTGCGGAGGCACTTCCAGCAGTCGCTCCCGCGGAAAAAACCGCAGCCGCTCGTATACGTTAGGGGCTTGAGGGAGGGGAGCAGGCGCGCGTCGCCTTCGTCTTTGGCGCGATCCAAGAGGGTATACTTGGATTGGCAACTTTGCGCGTCTTTGAAGTCGAGGAGGATCTTCGCCGCGGGGCTCGCCCCTTCACGAACCTTGGCCGTCGACAGCCGCTCTGCGCACGACTTCTTCGACTTCGCGGGCTTCGCTACGCACGCGAGCAGGGCGTCCACCCCTTTCGCGCCGGTCTTTTCGGAGAGTGCGGCGGCGGCGGCGGCGGACTCGGGATCTCCGTCGAAGGCCTCGACGAGGAGCTCGTAGACGAGGGGCTCTTTGGCGACGGCGGGCTCGACCTCGATGAGGCGCTCGAGGGCGGCGAGCGCGTCTTTCGTCTTGGCCTCCGCGCGGAGGACGCGCACCTTGGCGCGGTGCACGCGGGGGTCGGTCGGGAACTCGGCGACGAGCTTCTCGACTGCCGCGGGGCCCTCCGTTTCGGCGCGACCGATCGTCTCGTCCGACAGCGCGGGCGCCGCTTGTTCTGCCTCCGCGTCGGCTGCGGCGAGCCCCTCGACCGGCTTCGCGCGAGCCCCGCTGACGAGCGCGGCGAACACGACGAGGAACACGACGCCGACCGCTGCGACGGCGCCTACTTTCGTGACGGCGGGTAGCGCGCGAACGGACGCCGGCAGCATCCCGTCGACGACGGTGACGAAGCCCTTTGCGTGCGCGATGCTCTCCGACGTGTACGTCGCGAGCGCGCTCGCGAAGGTGCTCGTGTTCGCGCTCGTGCTCGCGTGTCCCTTGGGTGGTGGGGAGAGCTCTTGGCCGGGGAGCAGCGTCTTCGCGGACGCGTCTTCCTGGGAGAAGACCCGCGCCGTGCTCGCGGGAGAGGGGGAAGGCGACGGCCCGGAGAAGCCATCGTCGCTCTCGCCCACGAAGACCGCTTCCGCGGCGGCTTCGAGCGCGACGACCGCGTCTTTTACGGTCGCTTGTCGGTCCTCGGGCACCTTGGCGAGCATTTGCCGAATCACCGCCTCGACCGCGGGAGGCACACGAATCTCGGGCGCGATCTCGGCGATCGGCGGCACGGGCGTGTTGAGGTGTGCCGCGAGATATCCCATCACGTGCTCACAATCGAACGGCCTCTTGCCCGCGAGGAGCTCGAAAAGGATGATTCCGAACGAATAGAGATCGGCGCGCGCGTCGACCGTTTGCCCGACGGCCTGCTCGGGAGACAGGTATTCGGGAGTGCCGAAGATCGCGCCGACGGCGGTGAGGGCCTTCGCGTCGCGGGAAGGCACCTTCGCGATCCCGAAGTCGAGCACCTTCACCAAGTCGGGCTCACCCTCGCGCGGCACGAGCATCACGTTCTCGGGCTTCAGGTCACGGTGGACGATGCCCATCCCGTGCGCCTTGCCGAGCGCGGCGCCGATTTGAAGCGCGATGTCGACGACGCGGCGAAGCGGCAATGGCCCGCGTTCCACGAGGTCGCGCAGGCTCTCTCCTTCGATGTACTCGAGGACGAGAAAGAAGGCGCCGTCCTCGGTGGTCCCGAAGTCGCTCGCGGCGACCACGTTCGGGTGGTCCACGTGCGCGGCGGCGATGGCTTCCCGCTCGAAGCGCGCCACGATCTCGGGGTTCTCCCTCGCCTCCGAGAGCAGCACCTTCAGCGCGAACCGCTTGCGCATGTGGACGTGCTCGACGAGATAGACCGCGCCCATCGCGCCTTCGCCGAGCAGTTTCTCGACACGGTAGCGGCCCGCCACGATCGTGCCGGCCGGCATGTCGCGGCCGTCTGTTCGCTCTTCGGTCACGTCACGACATCGTACACCGAGCTTACGTCGCCGGGGGATTCCAGGTCGTGGAGCGGGAGCCCGTGTGCTCCAATGTGGACAGGATCATCACCCGAGACGAAGCAGGCGCGACGCGTTTTCCCAGAAGATTTTCCTGCGAAGCTCGCGTTTCTCTTCCGTCGCGATGAGCACGCGCGCGATGGGAAGCGCAGCGGAGTAGAACGGGAAGTCGGAGCCGAGGAGGATGCGGTCGGGGTTGCCGTGCTCGATGAGCGTCTTCACCCCCGCGAGCCCCTGCGAGGAGATCTCCATGTAAACGTTCGGGTACTTTCGGCAGAGCTCCATCGCCGCTTCGAGCTGGAGCGCACCGGCGTGGCCGAGCACGAACGTGGTGTGCGGGTTCTCCGCGATGGGCTTCTCGTAGTGGCGAACTTGGGTGAGATACCGGCCGAGCGCGGGCTCGATACCGACCGGGCCGCAGTGCCACAAGACTGGGATCTTCGCGTCCGCGCACAGACGGTAGAGGTGCATCGCGCGGCTGTCGTCCGGGCGCACCATCTGCACCGCGGGGTGCACCTTCACGCCGCGCGCGCCGCGCTTCACCTGCGCGGCGAGCTTGCCCTCGATGTCCGCCGAGTACGGGTGAACCGACCCGAAGGAGAGCAGCGTGCCGCGCGTTTTGTCTTGTGCGTCGAGCGCGTAAGTCGCGTTCTGGCTCAAGATAGGAAAGTCGATCGGGAGGAGCACCGAGTGCGATATCCCGAGCTCCTCCATCTCGCGCATCAAGTTGGGAATCGTGTGCGTGCGTCGCATGCCCGAAGGGCCCATGGTTCGCAGCGTCAGATCGGTCGTCAAATCGGAGAGGTGCTTCTTCGTGAAGTTGCGATTCGAATAGGGCACGAGGTCGATAGGGCAGCACGAAGGCAGGTAGTGCTCCGTCCTGTCCCACGCCTTGTCGAGGTCGACCTGCATCGGCCGCACGTAGGCGAGCGCGACGTGGGTGTGCACGTCCAAGATGGGGCCGAGCGACTTGTCCGCGAGCACTACCCGGTCCTCGAAAGGGGAAAACCAAGGCAACCGCGCGAGATCGGCGAGATTCTTGAAAAACGTGGGATGCATCGCGCCCTCGACGGCTCCGTCGATTCAGGTGGTTAGTTGTCGCGGACGGCGGGCGCCGCGGCCGGCGGGGGAGGAATGTCGGTCGGCGCTTCGCCCTCTGGCACGCTGCGGATCGTGGCGGTGCCCTTTCCGGAGGCGAGGCGCGATATGCCAAATACGATCTCGGAGCCGGTCACGGTCCCGGTGGAGCGCACGATCCCCGAGGGCTCTCGCTTCAGCGACGCGGTGAGGATGAGCCCGTTCACCTGCACCTCGGGTTTCTCCACGACGAGGTTCGCTGGCGCGGTGACGAAGGCGGCGGTGTTCTCGTCTTGGTCCTCGATGCAGCCGGTGAGCGTCACCGTGTATCCGGTGGGGCGTACGACGTTCGGAATGAAATCCGTGTATTCCTCCACCGTTCCGGCCTTGAGCGAAGGCGCCACGCAGTCCGGGGCCGGCTTCTGACGACACACCTTTTCGGCGCCGCAGTCGCTCGGGCACTTGAGCGCCGGGTTGCGGTCGGCGTTGGTGAACTGCGCGCGCACGTTGCCCGTCGCGGGGTCCACCTCCATGCGGCCCCAGAGCTGGATTTGCACCGGCACCGGTTGCTCGATGTCGAGGAGCGCGAAATAAGGCCCGCTCGGAACGACCTTGGTTCCGCGCGTACCGGAGCATTTGAAGTCGTACGAAAAGAGGATTCGCTTGCGGACCGTGGTGGCGGCGCCCGCTTCTTGCGCCGTGAAACCGGGCTCCACCACGATCGCCAGCTTTTGGCCTACCGGGAAGGGAGCGGTCGGCACGATCTGCATGCTCCCGTTGTCGGGGCGAATCTCGGCGGTGCCGCCCAAGATCTCCACTTCGGTGCCGTTCGGCACGTACGAGAAGAGCGACTTGAGCTCGGCGTCCTCGGCGTCGCGTTCGTCCGCGAGGTTGCCCTCGAGGTCGGTGTCGAGGGCGACGATCTTGATGTTCAGGCTCCCCGGCACGATCGGCTTGGAGAACGAGAGCACGAGCGGCGCCTTCGTATCGGTGAGCACCCCATCCTTTGCGCCGACGACGGTGATCTCGGGCGGAGCGACGTATTTGTCGCAGCCGTAGGTGCTCCCGACGACGACGACGATGGCGGGAAGGGCGATGGCGAGACCTCGGCGGAAGAAGCTGCTCATGGCGGTGCTCCGAGAACGAGAAAAGAGCGGAAGCTCAGAAGAAGAAGGTCGTGCGCGCCTGCATGAGGGTGCTGCGCGCGGCGTACCCGTCGGCGTTCTTGAACGCGTTGCCAGGGAAAAGAATGGCGCCTTCGAGGTCGAACGCAAAGTGCTCGTACATACGGTACTGCACACGAAGGTCGAGCTCGGTTCCGTAGAAATTCCCGGGCTTTCCGCCGACGAAATTCTGGAGGTCGTCCTCGATGCTCACGCCGTCGCGGCGTTGCTGGGAGAAGATCGGGTCGAGGACGGGCGCGGGCGACCATGCGACGAGCACACCACCGCGAACGAGGAGGTTCTCGACCGGGCGCACGTCGACCTGCGGAAAGAAGGCGATCGCGTTGGTGAACGCGCCGTTCGTCGCGACCGATTCGACCGGGATCGTCGGCGCCTTCAGGCTCTTCAAGAGCTCCGTCGCTGCGGCGGCGACGCGGCCCGTTTGGTACGCGAGCGTGTGCTTGAACATGAGCAGGCCCACGTTCGAGTCCGGCGCGAAGTTGAACTGGGTGAGGGGAGTGCCCACTTGCGGATCGGAGTCGCCGGAGGCGTAGTCGCCCTCGAGGTAGAGGCTGAACTTGGGCCTGTCGTAACGAACGACGCCGCGGATGCCGAGCTGACGCACGGCTTGGCTCTGCGCCGGATCGTTGGTGATGACGCGGAGCGCTTCGGATACCTCGCGCGTCTTGCCCACGATGGCGGTCGCGTCGACCCCCGCGTAGAGGTCCATGAAGCGGGCGGCAGCGCGGAAACCGAACGCGTTGATGTGGGTGTCGTTGCGGACGTCCCAGCGGTAGGCGTGGAAGGCGCGGAGCTCCACGTCTTTCACCTTCCGGTTCAGCTCCGGCGCGAGATAGCGCACCGCCGTCACGTACTGGTGCACGTCGTCGTTCAAGATTTGAGGCTGATCGGCGACGACCCGGTCGTAGGCCAAGATGAGGAACGCGCCGTTCGACTCGCTCGTGTCGCGCTGGCCTTTTGGCTTGAAGGCTTCGAGCGGCTTCGTCGCGAAGAGGACGCGGTCGACCGAGTTGCCGCGGTTCGCGAAGCCAAAGCGGTTGTGGCGCCCGTCGCCGTCGTTGAGG
This sequence comes from Myxococcales bacterium, assembly GCA_013297655.1. Taxonomy (GTDB): domain Bacteria; phylum Myxococcota_A; class Polyangia; order Polyangiales; family Polyangiaceae; genus JAAFHV01. The sequence goes on from JAAFHV010000174.1 coordinate 13,475, forward strand.
GCGACTGCGCTCCCGGCGGTGGTGGCCTGACGACCGATTCGGAAGAGGCCGACCGGCGTGACGATGTCGCCATAAAGACGGCGGATGAAGAAGGTATCTGCGGGGCAGTTCGTGAACGAATAGCTGCTCGGATCGAAGGGATTTCCCGCGCCCGTGTTGCCCATACAAAGCTGGGCCGAGTTCACGTTCTTCGAGTTGATGTTCGCGCCGCTGGACGACTCTGGTGCGCGCCCCAAGTCGCCGTTGTCGCCCCAGAGCACGCCGTCGAGCGCGTCGATCGACGTGGTGATCTTCACCTTGTCGATGTAGTCGACGGTGCCGTCGAGGCGGAGACGGTGCTCGATCCAAGAGGCTTGTTTGTTGATCTCGTCGTTCAGCGCGAGAGGCTGAATCGTGAGGAGATTGGCGCGGTATTCCGCGCCCCCACGGAAACCGAAGTCGCCGAGGGCCAAACGTGTGGGCGGCGCGTCCGGGTCCGCGTCGGACCAAGGCTCGGGTGGGTTGGCGCGCGCCTCTCGACTATCGAGGAGAGAGAGAGTCGCGATGGCTGCGGAAAGGAAGAGGACGAAGGGCCGCACCCTCCGACCTTCCCACGGATCGAAGCCCGCGCGGGCGTCTCTTTTCCGTGTCCGAACGGCGCGCCGAAGTGCGTCATCGACTCTCTCGAGTCTAAATAACCAAATGGTTATGTATGGAGGAGGGCGGTCGTGCCGAGGCGCGCGCGCACCTTCGCGAGGACCGGGCCGTCGGCGGGAGGGAAGCGCTCGGGATCGAGGTGATCGGCCGTCGCCCACATGACGTCGGCGACGTCTTTCGCGTGTGGCTCCGGCGAGCCCGCGGTGAGAGTCGCCTCGAAGAAGAGGAGAAGTACGGTCCGGCTGACCTCTTCGTACCGATGAAACGTGGCCTCCACGATGTCGCCCACGGTCGTGTCGACCCCGAGCTCCTCGAAGAGCTCACGCGAGAGCGCGGCGCGCGGATCTTCCCCTGGCTCGACCTTTCCGCCAGGAAATTCCCATAGATCGGCGAGGTGGGCGCCCTTCTTGCGCTTGGACAGGAGCACCTTGCCGTCGCGGTAGACGATGGCGGCGGAGACGAGCACCGTGGGGTTCGACACGGCGCGAGCCTACCATCGTAGCTTCGATGGTGCGGCGGGCTGCCCTCCGCCGACGCGGCGCGCCGCACGGGCGCACGAGCTTTGCCCGCTTTTCGTTAGATTTCCTCTGCGTTCCCGCGCGAGTTTCGGTTTACCCTTCGCCCCCGTATGAACCCGCACACGACGCCCGAGCCGCATCGCACGCCGCCCCCACCGAGCGCGCCCCCGCCTCCTGTCCTCGAGACGGCGAAGTGGCCGCCGGACGACGACGCACTTCCTCCTGGTCCGTCCGGCGGGAGCCTCGGCGGCGGCGGCTTCGGCGGCGGCGGCGGGGACGACGGCGACTTCAAGCGCGGCGCGACCAAGCCGATCGCGATCGCGGTCGGCGCGGCCCTCGTCATCGGCGGCATCACCGCGCTCGTGATGGGCTTCCGCGGCGACGCGAACAAAGTCTCCGCGAAAGAAATCGCGGAGGACAAGAAGGCGATCGCGCTCCTCACGAAAGAAGAGCAGCTCCCCAAGTGGCGCGCGTGGGCTGCCCGCGAAGATGCGGGGAAGATGCAAGAAGAGGCGTTCGCGCAGCTCGCGTGGGCGAAGGACGCCGAGGGCTTGAAGCTCATCATCAAGGGCATCTCGTCGAACGACCACCGCGTGCGCGGAACGGCCGCCACCGCTCTCCTCGAGTACGGCTCCCCCGCCGCCGACGCGGCGAAGCCCGATCTGCTCAAGGCCCTCAAAGAGGCCGACGCCAGCGACAAGCCCCAAATTTGCTGGGCGCTCGCCACCCTCAAGGAGAGCGCGGCGTTCGACGAGGTGCTCGCCGAGTACCGCTTGGGCCACCTCGCGAAGGTGCAAAAGCTCGATCAGAACCCTGCGTTCGATCCCGAGATCCTCGCCAGCATGGTCACCCTCGACAAGCTCGCCGGCCTCGCGAAAGATCCGAGCGAGAGCGTGCGTCAGCTCGTCGCGACGGTGCTCTCGCGCACGGGCGACGCCAAGTGGCAGCCCCAGCTCACCGAGCTCGTCGTCGACAAGAGCGTCGACGTCGCGCGCGAGGCCGCCGTCGGTCTCGGCAAGATCGCCAATGAGTCTTCGATGGGCCCGCTCCTCAGCGCGCTCAAAAACGCCGACAAAGACTCGCGCCAGAAGTTCTTGGAGGCGCTTCGTGACGGCGTCGGAACCAAGGGGCTCGTGCTCGCGCTGAAGAGCGTCCAGAAGGACGAAGTCTTGGTCAAGGGTCAGGCCGACCGCGAGAAATTCCAGACGAAGCAGCTCTTCGACATGATGCGCGAGCTCGAGGATCCGCGCGGCGGCGACTCGCTCGCCGAGTACCTGAAGACCGAGCCGAAGCCGCACTGGAAGACAGAAGCCGCCCTCCGCATGGCCGAAATCGGCGATCTTCGCGCCGTGCCCGCCCTCGCGTGGCGCATGAAACAAGACCCGCTCAAGCTCTACGACAAGGACAAGGATCCGGAGTACCGCCTCGACGACAACGAGCGCGTCGTCGCCGCCCGTATGCTCGCCGACCTCGCCGTCCTCTACCCGGAGAAGCGCGACGAGATCCGCAAAGAGGCCTACGAGAGCGTGATGTTCTGGCTGACGGACAAGCCGCAGCCGCACGCGAACGGTCTCCGCTTCATCGCGGCGGTCGACGCAAAAGAGGCGCTCCCGCACCTGCGCAAGTGGTCCGACCCGACCGATCCGCTCCCCAAAGAGGGGCAGCAGCAAATGCCCGAGTCTTGGGCGACGGCGCAGAGCGCGCTCCGCTACTCGGGCTGGATGAAGGCCGACTGGGGCCTCCTCGAGAAGCAGTTCACGCGCAAGCCGGCGAACACCGACATCACGATGGAAGGCCTCCAGCAGGGTGGCCTCGCCGTCCTCGGCATGACCCTCCGCGCCCTCGGCGTCGGCGCGTCGCACGGCATGGCGCAGTGGGGCGATCCGCGCGCGTATCCCATTCTCGTCAAGTACATCGAGGACAAGCAGAACAACGAGCAAGCGCGCATCGAGGCTTGTTTCTCCCTTGGTTGGACGTCTACCGACGACCAGATGAAGGACATCGTCGGCAAGGTGAAGACCTTCTCGGGGAGCGATCCGAAGAGCGCGGTCATCCGCGCGTGTTACCTCGAGACGCTCATTCGTCGTCCGGTCCCCTCCGCCACCGCGGGGCTGATGGACCTCATGAAGGGCGACGTCGACCTCGAGGTTCGTCACCAGGCCGCGCGCGCGATCGGCGCCGGCGGGCTCACCCCCGCGATCACGCAGCAGCTCTTCGAGAAGCTCAAGGATCCGAACGTGCGCTCCGACGCGAGCCTCTCGCTCATGCTCGGCGCCGACTCCGACACCGTGAAGCGCGCGCTCGCCTCGTACAACAACTCCGACCCTGCCGCGATGGAGGAGCTCAAGGTCACCTACAACCAGACCTTCGGCTACTGGTCGGATCGCAACTACGACACCGGCGACGTCGCGCGCTGGATCGAGAACGCGAATGCGTGCGCGCGCGTGAAGGTCCGCGATGCGCTTCAGGACTGGCCGCGCCTCATCCTCGCGCGTGCGCTGCAAGGCATCGATTACGACTCGGGCCCGCACTCGCTCACCCGCGTCCAGCTCCGCGTTCGCCTCATGAAAGACGCTCGCGGCGGCGACGAGAAGAAGCGCACCCAGGCCATCGAAATCCTCAAATTCATGAAGGAAAAGGGCGTGCTCATGGCGCTCAAGAACGAGACCGGCCCCCACGCCGAGCTCGCGCGGAAGGCCTTCTTCGAGGTCATGAACCCCAAGATCGTCGCCGACAGCCTCCCCGACGCGCGCGAACCGAAGGGTGCGCACCTCGTTCCGTGAGGCACGCTCGCCGATCGTCGTTCGTCGCAGGATTGGCCGCGGTGCTCTCGGCCGCGGTGCTCACCTCCGCGTGTGGTCCGGGCAAGGTCGTCGTCGAAGCGCCGACCGAACAGCCCAAGGTCGTGGCGATGAACCTGCTCTCTAAGGAGGGCATCCCGCTCGAGTCGGCGTGCGTCGCGGCGGGCCCCGAGCGCTGCTTCGACGCGATCGACGACAACTGCAACGGCGTCATCGACGAGGGCTGCGGCATCGGTACTGGGCTCCTTCAGTTCACGCTCGCCTGGGGCGACAGCGCCGCCGACGTGGACTTGGTCCTCACCGAGCCCCGTGGCGGCAAGATCTTCGAAGGAAACCGCACGTCGCGTACGGGATTCCGGCTCGACCGCGACTGCCCGGGAGAAGACGGCTGCCACGGCCAGAACATCGAGAACATCTATTTCGAGAGCGGCGATCCGCCCCGCGGAAAGTACACCCTCGAAGTGAAGCTCTCCGATTTGCGCGGTGCGGAGACGCCCGTGAAGGTTCGCCTCGGCGCTCGCGTCGGAGGCCAGGTGTTCAGCGCTCAGCTCGAGCTTCTCCCTGGCTCCACGACCGACAAGAAGACGTTCACCTTCGAGATCTAACCGCCGCCGCCCGAGGGCTCCGCCCACGGGCCGACCGACGTTGGCCGAGGGGCGACGTCGTTGGCCGAGCGACCGACCGACGTTGGCCGAGGTGCCGACCGACGTTGGTCGAGGTGCCGACCGACGTTGGCCGAGGGGCGACCGTCGTTGGCCGAGGTGCCGACCGACGTTGGCCGAGGTGCGACCGACGTTGGCCGAGGTGCGACCGTCGTTGGCCGACCGACGTTGGCGGCAAGTGGCTGAAATCCGGTGGTTGGCCGACCGACGTTGGCGGCAAGTGGCTGAAATCCGGTGGCGCAGCCGTACGCACGGCTCGAGAGCGACCGACGTTGGCGCCGAGCGATCGGAGCCCCTTGGCGCCCGCTCCACATCGTCGCGTTCAGCTTCCGCGCCTCGGCGGATGTTCAGCGCGCAAAGCGCGTGACATGCCTACCACGTGGGCGAGAATGCCCCTTGTTCCGCGCGAATGGCCCATTTTGTCCTTCCAGGGCCGATCGGCATTCACGAACGCCCGCAGCGAGCGCGTTACCCGTTTGTTCTCGCGACTTCCGCCAGCACGCGGAGCCGACGCTGAGCACGCGCGCACGCGTGACGGAAGGCGAGCACTCCAGTCCGTACCTCGAGCACCGAACCGTTCGATTCGGTCGGCTTTTCGCCGATTTGCTTCGCCGTGCTTCGTTGCTCCTCCTCGGCTAGCAGCGGAGGGCTCCTCCCTCGTCAGGGACTTCCAAGGGTCGTCGTCGCGCCTCGCTCTAGAAACAAAGGCCCGCGTAGAGCGAGCCCTCGAGGCGCGGGTAGGCCTGGAGCGAAGGGCCGGTCGGCGCGAAGGGAAACACGGCCGCGAGCTCGGCCCCGAAGAACGAGGTGCCGCCTACGGTGGTGCGAAGGTTCGCGAACAGCTCGGGCCCGAACGCGCCCGCGCGGTACCGCTCGATGACCGCGTACCCGGTGCCGGCGAGGGCGGTCGAGTCGGTGCGATGGAGGCTCTGCAGGGCGAGCTCACCCACGAAGCCTGCGCCGACCGCGACGAGGGGAACCCCCGTAAAAAAGCGCCGCTCCGCTCGCACGCGCGCGCCGAAGAGCGTGTAAAGATTCTCGTTTTCGCTGTTCGAGGTGCCACCGAGGGCCACCGTTCCCGCGATCGAGAGCGCGTAAGTGGGGTGGGCGTAGCTGTATCGCAGCGCGGCTCCGTGGGCGAAGGTCGCGTACCCGCCGAGGCCACCGCCGTAGGCGACCGAGAGCTCGTTGATGGCCTTGGTGAGCGTGCCTCGATCACGATCGAGGAGGTCGCGGTCCATCGCGCGACCTTCGGTCGGCCCGATGTGGTTCACCTCCGCCGGCCCGATGCGTAGGTCGAGCCCGCGGCTGCCCTGCGCCGAGAGCACGTGGACCACGAGGCGCGTCGCCGGCACGCGCACCCGCACGTCTCGATCGACCCGCGCGTGCACCACCGCGAAGGGCTCGTTCTCGCCCTGGACGTACATGCGGTAACGCGCGGTCGGCGAGCCGCTCCGTGGGAGCACGAGCTCTGCAGAGTCCGGAAACGACGCATCATGGCCGAGCACGATCCCGAGCTCGGCGGGGCTCGCGTCGATCGTCGTCGCGAAGGGGCTTCCGTTGGCCTGCGCTTCGTCGGCGACGAACTGCACGGCCTCCGCGGCGGTGACGAAGTGATCGTCGTCCACGTCGGCGGCTCCGCCCTGCCCGAGGAGAAACGCGCGCATGGGATCGGTCTCGCTCGCGCACGCGCCGCCGAGAGAAACGCGCAGCACGCCGTCGGCCTTGGCGACCCCGACCGAGGGCGCACCAGCGCAGCTTCGGCTCACAAGCACGCGCGCGATCGCAGGCGTTTTCCCGAGTCGCGTTGCGACCCGATCGGCCGCGTTCGTGCGCCCCGGCCCCTCGAGGACCACCGCGAGCACGAGCAAATCTTTGGGCGCGATCTTCTCCGCGAGGGAGTCCACCGTCGTCGCGGCGCTGTCGAGCGACTCGTTCGACGAGTCGAACGCCATGACGACCCGTGTAGGCTGCACGAACCCATGGTCCGTGAACGCGGCGATGACGCGCGACGCGAGGCCGGGTGCTCCGCCGCCGTCGACCACGAGCAAAATGCGCTCGCGTCCGCGTCCGGGCGTGTCCGACGTCTTGGGGCGCGTCGCGGGCTCGTGCGCGGCTGCTGCGGTGGCGGGCGCGAGGCAAAGGCTCGCGAGGAGCGTGGCGCTCGAGAGCGCGCGCAGGGCCGTCGTCGGCGTCGAGGACGTGGGCTTCATTCGATCGGGCACGGCCACCCCAGCGGGGGCCCCTCCGTGCCGGTCACGCGCCGCACGCGCACCGCGCACGTGGTCGCGCCGGAGCAGAGTCCGACCGGGATGCACCCTTGGAACGAGAGGCTTCGACCCTTGTCGCTGCACGCGAGCCCTTGCGCGCCAGCGGGAGGAAACGAACGGTCCAAATCGTAGACTGTCGCGCCCACGGCCGGGATCGGGCTCTCGAAGACGTAGGAGCACACGCGCTCGGGCCAACCGATCCGGCTCGGTGCCCCGAGATCGATCGTCTCGTTCGCGCGCATCCAGAGTGGTCCATCGGCGGTGGAGCGCAGGAAATTCAGGCCTGGACGCGGCACGGTGCCTCGCACGTCGGACAAAATGGTGGCCTCGGTTTCGCTCGGCGCGCGCTCGAGCCAGAGCGCGGTCACGTCGGGGTTGGCGCCCACGATCACGTCGCCGGCCGTGGCTTCGGCGCGCCCGATCGCGAAGGTGAGCGTGTCGTCGCCGTTTCCGTCCGTGTAGATCACGAACCCGGCGTGGGCGAAGCGCATCGGGGTGCCTTCGCTCGCGACGAGCACCTGCGCGTGGAGGGCCGACTCGGGCGGGGGCCGTCGAATATCGAAAGCGATCGGGGCCTTCGTGTCCGTGATGGGGGCGTCGTCCGAGGGCGCGAAGAACGTCTTGTCGGTGGTGCGCCATACCAGGCTGAGGCGGAGCTTGCGGTCCCCCAGGTCGTGGGCGGTGGCGCTGGTGGTGACGGTCACGAGGCGCGTGGGCTCGTCGACTTCGGTGGTGAGCTCTCCGCACGAAGCGAGCACGACGACGCTCGCCGCGGCGACGAGCTTCGCGGCGGTCGAGAGGTCACCTCGTGGCGAGGGAAGGGGG
>JAAFHV010000175.1 GCA_013297655.1 Myxococcales bacterium
ACGCGCTGCGAGCTTCGGCCGATGGTTCGATCGTGGTCTTTCGTTCTCGTGGGCATGGGAGCGTTGGCGGTCGCGGTCGAGGTGGCGGTGTGTACGTCGTTCGGGGCGGGGGCGGAGGAAGCCGACGGAGCTGCGGACGGGGCGACGTCCTCGGCCCCGATCGACGGCGCCGTAGCCCTCTCGGACGGCGCGCTGGTGTCCGCGGACGCTCGCGCGATCGTCGATGGCCACGTTGACGCGAGCACCGCGTGCAAGGTCCCAGCGGGCATGGTCGATCCTTCGTTCTCGGTCATCGTCCCCGTCGGCGGTGCGGTCGCAGCCCAAGATCCGGCGGGCCGGGGGCACGGATCGCGTGTGTCGGCGAAGCGTTCGACGCGCCGCTCGCGATCGACGCCGACGCGAAGGGTTTGGAGTCGCGCGATTTGAACGACGAGCCCGCGCGTTTCTTGCCGTCGAGTGCCGTCGCAGGCCGAGGGTTACCCGTTCGGCGTCCTCCACGCCGCGCCGACCGAGCGAGGTGTCGGCTTCACCGTCGGGGCGCGAGCCTTCGCGACGTACGTGGGCCCGCGCGGCACGACGCCGTTCACGGTCGGGCCTGTCGGGGCAGCGACCGGGCGCGCACCGGTGGCGCTTTTGTGCGACGGATCGCTCGTGTTGGGGCACTCCGAGAGCGTGAGCGACCGCGGCCGGTGACGCGGTTTCCGGTCCCTACCAGCGCCGCGGTCGACCCACGCCGCCGACGCAGCTCTTTCCGCAGCGCGACGGCACGCCGTTCGTCCTCGCGGCTGGACCGCTGGGCTCCACGATCGCGCGTGTTCGTTAGCGCCCGGCTGTTGCGTTGCTCGTCGCGGACGATGGAAGCGCGACTCGATGCCCTCGGCCGCGCTGTCGAGCAGCGGGGCTCCTTGGCGGCCTCGGGGTCAGGATCGAAAGGCGCCTCCTCGCTCGTCCGGCGAGGGCGTACGGAGCTTCCTCGCTTGCTCGAGCGCGAGCGCGAAAGGAGCGTGGAAGCGCGCGCCTCGATGAGGGGGGCGTGCTCGGCATCCTTGGGTTTTGCCTCGTGAAGCGGTAAACCCAAGGCAATGTTCTTCAAGAACGATTCCGACAAGGGTGCAGCTCTCGCGCAAAAACGCCGCGTCGTTCCGCTGCTCCCGCTCCGCGACATCATCGTGTTCCCGCACATGGGGAGCCAGCTCTTCGTCGGACGTGAGCGCTCCATCGCGGCCCTCGACGCCGCCATGGCGAGAGACAAGGACATCTTCCTCGCCGCGCAAAAGAACGCCAAAACCAACGATCCGACGCCAGAGGACATCTACGCGGTCGGCACCATCGGCACGGTGAAGGAGCTCCTTCGCCTGCCCGACGGCACCGTCCGTGTGCTGGTGGAGGGCAAGCGTCGCGCGCGGGTTCGTCGCTTCGTTCACACCGACGAATTTTTCTTGGTCGAGGTCGACGAGATCGCGGAGGCCGCGCAAAAAGGCGTCGAGGTCGAGGCCTTGATGCGCAGCGTGCACGCGGCGTTCGAGATGTACGTGAAGCTGAACAAGAAGGTTCAGCCCGAGGTGCTCATGCACGTCCAGGCGCTGGACGACGCGGCGAAGCTCTCGGACGCGATCGTCGCGAACCTCCCGACGGTGAAGCTTCAAGATCGCCAGGGCCTCCTCGAAAACGACGAGCCGATGAAACGCCTCGAGCGCCTCCACGAGCTCATGCAGGCCGAGATCGAGATCCTCCAGGTGGAGAAGAAGATCCGTTCTCGCGTCAAGAAGCAGATGGAGAAGACGCAGAAGGAATACTACCTGAACGAGCAAATGCAGGCGATCCAGAAGGAGCTGGGTGGCGGCGAGCGCGACGAGTTCAAGAACGAGATCGCGGAGATCGAAGAGCAGCTCAAGACCAAGCAGATGAGCAAAGAGGCTCAGACCAAGGTCAAAAAAGAGCTGAAGAAGCTGAAGATGATGCACCCCACGAGCGCCGAGGCGACCGTGGTCCGCAACTACATCGACTGGATCCTCACGCTGCCCTGGTCGGAGCGCAGCGAGGACACCCACGATCTCGCCGCCGCGGAAGAGATCCTCGACGCCGACCACTACGGCCTCAAGAAGATCAAAGAGCGCATCCTCGAGTATCTCGCGGTGCAGGCCCTCACCGAAAAGCTCCGCGGCCCGGTGCTGTGCCTCGTCGGCCCGCCCGGTGTGGGCAAGACCAGCCTCGCGCGAAGCATCGCGCGCGCGACGAACCGCAAGTTCGTGCGCCTCGCCCTCGGCGGCGTCCGCGACGAAGCGGAGATTCGCGGCCACCGTCGCACGTACATCGGCGCGATGCCCGGGAAGCTCATTCAGAGCATGAAAAAGGCGGGAACGAACAACCCCGTGTTCTTGCTCGACGAGGTCGACAAGATGTCGGCCGACTTCCGCGGGGACCCGGCGGCGGCGCTGCTCGAGGTGCTCGATCCGGAGCAGAACAGCGCGTTCAACGACCACTACTTGGACCTCGATTACGACCTCTCGGACGTGATGTTCATCACGACCGCGAACACGCTCTCGGGCATCCCGGTGCCGCTCCAGGACCGCATGGAGATCATCCCGCTCTCCGGCTACACGGAGTTCGAGAAGATGAACATCGCGGTGAAGTACCTGGTGCCGCGCCAGAAAAAAGAGAACGGCCTCGAGGGGGTCGACTTCTCGGTGACCGACGCCGCGCTCCGCACCGCGATTCACCACTACACCCGCGAGGCGGGGGTTCGTTCGCTCGAGCGCGAGATCTCCGGCATTTGCCGCAAGGTGGCGCGGCAGGTCGTGGCAGAGGGAAAAAACCAGAAGATCGTGGTCGACGTCAAAGACGTCCCGCGGCTCCTCGGGGTGCCCAAGTTTCCGCCGTCGCGCAAGAAGGACCACGACGAGATCGGCGTCACGAACGGCCTCGCGGTCACGTTCGCCGGCGGCGAGATGCTCCAGTGCGAGGTGAGCGTGCTCCCCGGCAAGGGCAAGCTCGCGATCACCGGCATGCTGCAAAAGATGATGGAGGAGAGCGCGCAGGCGGCGATGAGCTACATCCGCTCGCGCCACGCGGCGCTCGGTCTCGAGCCCGACTTTTACCAAAAGGTCGACGTGCACGTTCACTTCCCGGGCGCCGATCCGAAGGACGGAAACAGCGCCGGTGTCACGATCGCGACCACGGTGGCGAGCGCCCTCGCGCAGATTCCGGTGCGTCACGACATCGCGATGACGGGGGAAATTACGCTTCGCGGTCGAGTTCAAGCGATCGGCGGCGTGAAGGAGAAGCTGCTCGCGGCGCACCGCGCCGGCATCTCGACCGTGCTCATGCCGCGTGAGAACCGAAAAGATCTGCGCGACGTCCCGCGACGCGTGTTGAAGTCGATGCGGGTCGTCCTCGTCGACCACGCCGACGACGTGCTCCGCGAGGCCCTGTGTTTCCCCGACGCGGAAGCCGCCCTCGGCCCGCGCAAAGACGGCATGGAGTACGTGGGAGGCGAGCTGAAGCTCTTCGGAGGCCCCCCGCCCGTCACCCCCCGCCCAGGCGAACCTGCCCCCATCCCCGGCCACGCCTGAAATCCCGGCGCCATTCGCCGATACCTTCGCCTGGGCGTCGTCGGACGTCCTCACCGACAGGAGTCGGTTCCGGGCGGTCCTCCTAGCCCAGGCTCGGTCTCGACGAATGGCGCTCGGGATTTCCTCGCGGCTCGCGGACTCGCGTGCCGCTCGGGCTCGTGAGCGCTCGGGACTCGCGTCAGGCGCACCCAAGTGCGTGTGGGATGCACGTAACCTGCGCGCCACGAGGATCGCTTCGACCAGCTCGTCGGGCCGCTGAACGACGCGTTCTCGCGGCGCCTCCGCGGAGAAAAGACGGCCCGCACAAGCGCGGCGCGCAGCGCGAGCCCGGACGCACAAGCGCGGCGGCAGCGCGAGCCCGGACGCACGCGGCGCGAAGCGCGAGCCCGGACGCACGAGCGCGGCGCCGCGCGAGCCCGCGGAACACGGAGGCTGGGACGATTTTCGTCGACGATCCTTGAAAGCACCCGAAGGTGGACCGAGCCTGGGCTAGGAGGGTTGCCCGGAACCGACTCCTGTCGGTGAGGACGGCGCGGTCTGGGACGCACGCCCAGGCGAAGGTATCGGCGAAAAGCGCCCAGCCTCCTAGGCGGCGCAGCTTTTTCGGGAGAGCGCGTGGACGGGGACGAGGTCGCTCGGGGCGAGCGAACGGTCGTCGATCATGTCGGCGATCTGACCGAGGCACGAGCCGCAATCGCCTCCAGCGCGGCAGGCCGCGGTGACTGCGTCGACCGAGGCGGCGCCTCCGTCGATGATGCCCTCGATCTCACTGTCCGTTACGGCGAAGCACGAGCAGACGTACATCTTGATCTATTTGATACTGAAACCGGTTTTCAATATCAAGGGCCGGACGTCACTTTTTCTCTCTTTTGTTGCCAAAGGGAGGCTTCGGTCCATCCTCGTTTTGAGGCCGACAAAAACGCCAAATTCGCCAGAATCAGGCAGCTCGGTCGGCCCGGCCCCGTGATGTTCACCGCGATCTCCCTGCGCGAGCTGGCGGCGCTCAGTCTTCGGCTTGAGGGGCGGCGAGGCGCTCGACGAGGTACGAGGCCACGTCGCCTGGTTTGGTGCCAGGGCCGAAGCCCGCGTCGTAGCCGAGCTCCAACGCGAGCTTGTGGTCGATGCGCGGGCCGCCGAGGAGGAGCACCACCTTGTCGCGGACGCCCTGCTTCGTGAGGAGATCCACGAACGCGAGCGCGTTCTCCTTGTGGCAGTTTCGCTGGGTGATGATCTGGCTCACCAAGATCGCGTCGGCGGCGAGGGCGCGCGAGCGCTCCGCGAGCTGCTCGTTCTCGACCTGCGCGCCCAGGTTGTACGCCTCGAAGCCCTTGTAGCTCTCGAGCCCCTTGTCGCCCGCGTAGCCCTTGTAGTTCAGGATCGCGTCGATGCCGACGGTGTGCGCGTCGGAGCCCGTGCACGCGCCGACCACCACGATCTTGCGGCCGAGTCGCGCCTTGATGCGGTGCTCGATCTCCTCGCGGGTGAGGGGCTCGGTGCGGATCTCGGGCACGTCGATCTGCGAGATGTCGACCGACTGCACCGAGTGGCCATAGACCACGAAGTACGTGTAGCCCTTCGCGCACTCCTCCATCGTCGCGACGAGAGGCTCACGAAGGCCGTGCGCCTCCCCGAAGCGCTTCGCCGCCTCGCGCGCCTTCGCCGACGGCGGGATAGGGAGCACGAACGACATCTGCACCATGCCGTCGCCTTCGCGATCGCCATAGGCACGAATCGGGGCCGCGTTTCCGTCCGGAGGATGCATCAGGAGGCCCCTTTCTCGAGCAAATCGAGGACCGGATTCAGGTAGTCGGCGTGTCGCTCAGCCACCCCCGCGTAGCCCTTACCGCCCGTGCGCGTGCGCTTCACGTCGGCGAACGAGCCCTTCGAGATCGACTCCCAGATGCCCTGGTCGCTCACCTCGCCGAGCAGCTCGAGCGCCTCGTCGAGCACCTGCACCGCGCGCTTCGCGACGATGCCGTCGGCCTTCCATTCGATCTCGTCGCCGAGGTGCTTGCATGCGGAGTACACGTAGCGAGTCGCCTTGAGCGAGAGGTAGCGGTCCATCAGCATCGGGTTGTGGATCGCCTCGCTGAACATGCCGAGCAGCTCGATGCTCTGGTTCGTGGCGATCCCGACGATGTTGAACATCGCGTCGTGGACGTGGCTCTGGAAGATGTCGCCCGTCTTGTGCTTGGTGGGCGGCATCCACTTGATGGGATGAACGGGGAACACCTGGCGGATGAGCTGCGCCTGCGCGATCTCGAGGAGGAAGCTGTCTTCTTTCCAGGGGTCGATCTCGTAGGCGTGGCCGAGCCCCATTTGCTCTTCGCGCACGCCGGCGCGCTTGGCGAAGGCCTCGTTGATGAACTGGCTCGCGAGCACCGTGTGCGCCTTCTCCACCGCGTCGGCGGTGGTGAGGTAGTTGTCCTCGCCAGTGTTGATCACGATCCCCGCGCGCGCGATGAACCGCCGCGACACGTATTGGTCGACGAAGTTGCGGCACATGTTGATGTCGCGAAAGAGGATGCCGTACATCGCGTCGTTGAGGAGCATGTCGAGCCCCTCGACCGCCGCCATCCACGCGATTTCACTCATACAAAGCCCAGAAGAGTAGTTCGTCTGGTGGATGTAGCGGCCGTACTCTTCGCTCGCCTCGTCGGTCGCGCGCCGGATGATCTTGAAGTTCTCCTGAGTCGCGAAGGTGCCGCCGTAGCCCTCCGTGGTCGCGCCGTGGGGCACGTAGTCGAGGAGGGACTGCGCCGTCGCGCGGATGACGGCGACGATGTCTGCCCCGGCGTGGGCCGCGGCCTTCGCTTGCACCGCGTCGTCGTAGATGTTGCCCGTCGCGACGATGACGTACTTGTGGGGCGTCGGCCCGGGGAGCACCTTGCGCTTCTTGCCCTCGCGGAGCTCGCGCGCGGCGTCGACCCTCGCGAGCGCGGCCTTCGCGTGCGGATCGAGCACCGCCTTCACCGCCGCGAGATCGGGCCCCCCCTCGCCACGATCGACCTCCGGACCGAAAGCGAGACGTTCGGCCGCGTCTTGCACGTCCTCCGCGCCGGCGAGCAGCGCGCGACCGAGGAAGTAGCTAATCCCGCGGCCGAGGAGCCCCTCTTTTTGATAACGATCGACGGCGACGTTCACGAGCGGCGCGCCACGATCGTCGAGGCCATCGACGCCATACGACCGCAAAATCGTGCGCTCCGCGCCGACGCTCGTGTGACGATCGATGTACCGCTGGACGTCGTCCGCGACGCTGTTCGCGATCGCGCGGCACCGGGCGACCTTCTGCTCGTCCATGGGGACTTTTGCCATCGCTGCTCTCTGCCACAAACCGGGGAAAATCCCTAGATTTCCCGCGTCTCATTGCGCGTGACGAACCTTGGCGCGCTGCACCACGACGGGACGTGCTCGCGCGTCGCCTCAGTGATTGAAACGTCGGTCGCAGGCCTCGCACGCTCGGCACCCCAGCTCACAGCCTCGATCGCAGCCGCGGCCGATAGATTTCGCGCGCTCGCTTCGTTCTTCGGCCTTCGCGTTCGTCTTCTCGAGGAGGGCGGTGTCGACACGGGACACGACCTCCCACTCGAGGTCGAGCGCGCGCGCTTCGCTGTCCTGTACGCCGCCGTCGTCGGCGGTGAATCGCGATCCTGAAAAGAGGTGGAGCCGGTAGCGATCGCCCAGTCCGCGCACGACCTCGACCCGCAGCCAGCCGCTGTCGGACGACGCCTGCCGCACCGTCACCGTCTTGCCGAACGCCAGCGGGGCGGGGAGGGGAGCATATCCCCGCGCTTCCAGGCGCTCGCGGAGCACCTCCTCGGTTTTGCTCAAAGGTGCAGAGTACACGTAGTCGTCGGCCGCCTCGCGGCGCGTGCTCTCCGCGACCCCGCGCGCGAAGCACTCCTCGCAGGTGCATCCGGCGCACCCCTGGAAGAACCCCGGAACGACCAAGATCAAGAACGCTGCGACGAGCACGCGAAACGCGACGGGCAGCGGGCGGCGAGGACCTTCGGCCATAGGCCGCGATCGTAGCGGACCCCCGGCCTGGCCGTCGTTTCGTCGCGCGTCGAACCACGCGACCGCCCCGAGACGGAGCGGAGGGCGATCGTGACCCGGCGTCCACGTGACCTCGCGCGCTGACGCGGAGGCTTGCGCTCGCGTCGCACGCGCGACGTCAGTCGTCTGGATCGCTGCCGCGGAGCCCGTGTTTCTTCGCGAGATCGTGGAGGTGCTTGCGATCCATTTTGGCCTCGCGCGCGGCGGCGCTCACGTTGCCGTGATGACGACCGAGCAGCCACCGTACGTAGGCGCGCTCGAACTCGGCGTCGTACTTCGCGCGTGTGTCGCGGTAGCTCTTCTCGGCCTCGAAGTGGAACGCCGAGCTGCCGCGGGAGTCCCCGGAGGGGAGCGAGACGAAGTTGATCTCTTGCGCGCCGGTGGCCTGCGCCATGTAGACCGCGCGATCGAGCACGTTGCGGAGCTCGCGGATGTTGCCGGGCCAGTCGTGCGCCTCGAGGGCGGACGCGGTCTCGGGATTGACCTTGAGCCCTTCGCCGCCAGCGGCCTTGAGCATGTGCGTGACGAGGGCGGGGATGTCCTCCCGCCGCGACCGGAGCGGGGGCACCGTGACGGGGACCACGGCCAAGCGAAAATACAAGTCTTCTCGGAACTTTCCGAGCGATACCTCGCGCTGTAGATCACGCTTGGTCGCGGCCACGACGCGCACGTTCGAGGGCAGGGTGCGGTTGCCACCGACGCGCCGGAACTCCCGTGTCTCGAGGACACGAAGGAGCTTGGGCTGAACGTCGAGCGGCAGCTCGCCGATCTCGTCGAGGAACACGGTGCCGCCGTCGGCGAGCTCGAACGCGCCCTGGCGGCTCGAGACCGCGCCGGTGAACGCGCCACGCTCGTGGCCGAAGAGCTCGCTCTCGATGAGGGAGTAGGTGACGGCGCCGCAATCGACGACGATGAACGGCTTCGACGCGCGCGGGCTCGCTTGCCACACCGCGCGCGCGAGCACGTCTTTGCCGGTGCCGGTCTCGCCCTCGAGGAGCACGGTCGCGTCGGTGGGCGCGATGCGTTCGAGGACGCCGAAGATGGTGCGCATCGCGAGGCTCTCGCCGAGGGCCTTGCCGAACTCGGTGCGCTCGCTCGGGAGCACGTCGACGCGCTGGGTGGCGGGTCGGAAGATGACCTCGACCTCGCCGATCTTGAGAACGCTCCCGGGTTGGATCATGGCCTCGCGCACCCGCGTGCCGTCGATCTTCGTTCCGTTGGTGGAGCCGAGATCGCGGACGTGGATGCCGTCCGGCGCTTTGAGGATCTCGCAGTGGTGGCGAGACACGGTGTCGTCGGTGAGGACCAGATCGTTGTCTGGAGCTTTGCCGATGGTGAGGCGGCCGCCGAGGGGCTTTTGGTTGCCCTTGTGAGTGCCACTCAGGACGAACGCGACGAGCCCGGGAGTGGGCGCTCGCGGGCGAACCGCAGCACGGGTTTCGATGGGATGGTCGTCGTTCGGGTCGGAGGGCGGGACTTCGTCTTCGGGAGTGGTCATGGCGGGGCGCTCGATGCGCGCGAGCTTACGGACGAAAGCTCACGTCGAGCGTCGTCGTTGCGCCACTGACAGTTACCCGTTTTCGCGAAGCCGTGCGACCTTCCATGAGCACGATTTCGACGTCGACGTCGTAGTCGCCATCCGGCAATCGAAGCTCATGGATAAGTGCTTCCGGAGCCTCCCCCGGAGCGAACGAGAACGACGCCTCACGGAGGGGCTCGCCCCCCGTCGACCACCACGCAATCCGCGCCTCGCGCGCGGTCGCGCGTGCCGAACCGAGCGGGACTCTGATGCGCTGCTCGCGCGGGAGCTTGGGCCCGAAGAGGGCATAGAGTCCGAGCGCCGCCCCCGCGAAGATGAGCACCGGTCGACGACCGAGCTTCGGGGCCTTCGAGAGATCGACGGGGTCCTCCTTGGCAGCCTCGGCGCTGGCGGAGCTCGTGTCGTTCGCGTTCGCTCGCGCGGCCGCGCGTCCTTCCGCAGCCGCGCCGCCGTCGGCGGGATCGCTGTCGTCCTCGCCGTCGTGGTCGCTCGTCGAGGACGCGGCGGTCTCGCGTCCAGCGGACGCTTCAGAGCGACCGGCCGTCGTCGTGTCGTCCCCGTCGACGCTCGACGCGGCGTCGCTTGCGCGGGGGGGCCCTTCAGGGGGCACGATTTTTCCGAATGCGCTTGACCAGCGCTGCCGTGACCGCGTCGGACAGCTCGAACTTGGGCATTTGCCCCTTCCCGGCGCGGATCGTGGCGGCCATATCGGCGTCCTTCACGCGCTCTTGCCAATCGGGGCGGGTAAGGTCGGGGGCTTTGACCATCGCTCCGTTGGGGCCGTCCCCTTTGCCGAGCGGGCCATGACACTGGGTGCACTGCGTGCCCCACGTAAGCTCCGCGATTTGGGTCGCCTCCTCTTCGGGGGTCGCCTTCCGGGGGCGCGCGCTCGGTGGCGCTTGGCCTTGCGCCACGCGGGCGTTCTCTTCGCTTCGATCGTGGTCTTTCGCGGTCCATTCGGGGAGACCCGACGACGATGGCGCGTGGTCGCACGCCGTGAGCGAGAGCGCGAGGGCGCCCATGAAACCGAGCGTGACGAAGAGGCTGCGAGGACCGGGTTTCGCTGCGGGGAGAGCCACGAACGAGACGCTAGTCCGATTCGCGCGCCGAGGCACCTTGTTCGGGGGTCGTTGCGGCGCTATATACCTCGTGTTGGCGCGGACTTTCACGAGCCGCGACCGGAGGTAAACATGTACGGAAAAGAAGCTTCCTCGGTGGGCGGCCGCGTGACGAAGGTGACCGTGCCCGAGCTCCGCGCTCGAAAAGCCGGGGGCCCAAAGATCGCGATGGTGACCGCGTACGACTTCACCATGGCCCGCCTCGTCGACGAGGCCGGGGTCGACATGGTGCTCGTCGGCGACTCGCTCGGCATGGTCGTGCAAGGTCTCGCGAACACGATCCCGGTCAGCCTCGACGAGATGGCCTACCACTGCCGGGCCGTCGCCCGCGGCCTCGGTCGTGCGCATCTCGTGGGCGATTTACCCTTCATGAGCTACCAAGTCTCCGCCGTGCAAGGCGTCGAGAGCGCGGGCAAGCTCATGAAAGAGGGCATGTGCGAGAGCGTGAAGCTCGAGGGCGGCGAGGAGGTCGCGGAGCACGTTCGCCGTATCGTGCGCGCAGGCATCCCGGTCGTCGGCCACGTCGGCCTCACGCCGCAGAGCGTGCACGCGTTCGGTGGCTTCAAGGTTCAGGGCCGGGGCGATGGCGCCGCCGAGAAGCTCCTCGCCGACGCACGGGCGCTGGAGGAGGCGGGCGCCTTCGCGATCGTGCTCGAGGCGATCCCGCCGGACCTGGCCGAGCTGGTCACGCGCGAGATCTCGGTCCCCACGATCGGCATCGGCGCGGGCAACGCATGCGACGGGCAAGTGCTCGTCTGCACCGACCTGCTCGGCATGGTACGCGGTCACATGCCGAAATTCGCGAAACAATTCGCGAAGTTGGGCGACGCTGCGGTGTCGGCGGTGGAGAGCTACGTACGCGAGGTTCGTTCGGGCGAGTTCCCCGCTGCGGAGCACACCTACAAGCCGAACGGCGCGAAGAAAGCGCCGCGGCCCTACGAGGACGACGTGTCGCTCGACACGCCGCTCGCGCTCGATCTCTGGCACTGACATCGACGACGCCGCGTGGTGCGAAGGACGAAGGCCTCGTGGTCTTCGTCCTTTTGCTTTCGTGAGCCGTCAGGGCCGAGCGGGCGCGCGAAGCCGGTAAAAGACGTGGCGCCGGAGCACGTGACCCTCCGGCAACGTGGGATGATCGAAGTCGTGCTCGGGCTCGTGGACCATGCCGATGCGCTCCATCACGCGTCGCGAGCGCACGTTGTGCGGCACCGTGAAGGACACGATCTCGGCGAGCCCGAGGGTTTCGAAACCGAACACGAGGGCCGCCTTGGCTGCCTCCGTCGCGTAGCCATGGCCCCACGCCGCGCGCGAGAGTCGCCAGCCGATCTCGACGGGCGTGCCGGTGGTCGGGAGCAGCGCGGGGTCGAAGCTCGGCACCGAGAGACCGCAGAAGCCTACGAACGTCGCCCCATCACGGACCTCGACCGCGAAGAACCCGAAGCCACGGTCGCGGAAGCTTTGCTCGATGCGCTCGGCGAAGGAGTCGCTCTCTTCGCGCGAGAGGACGCCCGGAAAGAACGCACGCACCTCCGGATCGGCGTTGAGCGCGGCGAACGCAGTGCGGTCGTCGGCGCGGAACGGGCGCAGCACCAGCCGCGGCGTCGTGATCGGGTACGTGGGCGCGGACATGGGCCGCAAGGTGCCACGAGAGCCAGCGCCTGCGGCGAAGAAATAGCGCCCGCTGCGAGCGCTCAGCGCCACTTCCTCTTCGAGGGACCGAGGTCGCCGAAGAGCGTGAGCTGCGCGACGGGAGGCGCGTCTTTTGGCGCCTTTTTTTGCCGCTCGGGGCCAGGATCGGGTGCCCGCGGAGGCGGCGCGAGGGAGAGCAAACGCGCGAGGGTGTCCGTCTCGTGGGGAGCCTTGTCGTCGCGGTAGCGAACCACCCGCGCGAGGCGGAGCGCGATCCCGCCCGGGTACCGCGTGCTGCGCTGGACGTCGTTGAACGCGATCTCCACGACGAGCTCCGGCCGCACGAGCACGGCTCCATGGTCGTCGCCTTCGCGCGAGGTCTCGAGGGCGGTGAGGCGCTCGGTTTGGAACGTGAGCATCGCGTCCGTCATGCCTTTGAAGGTCTTGCCGACCATGACGAAGGTGCCGTCGTCCGCCCGCGCTCCGAGGTGGATGTTCGAGAGCTTGCCCGTCCGTCGACCGCTTCCCCACTCGGCGGCGAGCACCACGAGGTCGACCGTCTCGGTCTTCTTCACTTTGTACCAAGCGGCGTCCCGCGCGCCCGCGACGTAGGCCGCGTCGAGGCGTTTGACGACCACGCCCTCGTGCCCGTCGCGGAGGGCAGCCTCGTAGAACGCGCGTGCCTCGTCTGCCGACGCGACCATTCGGGACGGGATCCGATGGGCCTCCGGCACGATCGCCTCGAGCGCGGCGTGGCGCTCGAGGAGGGTCGCGTCGACCAGGCTCGCGGTCCCGTCGTGGAGCACGTCGAACACGTGAAGATGGAGGGTGCCCTCGCCGCGGCGGGCGAAGGTCTCGCGGCCGCCCTCGGAGAGCGCGGACATCGTGTCTTGGAACGGGCGCGGCTTGCCGTCCGGTCCGACGAGGAGCACCTCGCCGTCGAGGACCGCGCCTCGACCGCCGAGGAAGCCGTCGATCGTGGCCACGATCGGCGCCAGCGTCTGCGTGAGATCGCTCAAGCTCCGTGAGAAGATCGTGGTTGCGCCATTTGTTGAATGAATTTGGACTCTTATGCCGTCCATCTTCACGTCGATTCTTGCGCGACCGGACGCCTCGGAGAGGGCGGCTTCGGCGTCGTCCGCGGGCTCGGCGAGCATGGGGAGCACCGGGCGACCAGGCCGCAGCACGAGCAGATCGTCCGGGATCGTGCGGTCCGTCGCGAGCGCGTGCGCCACCACGGTCAGATCGCCGCTCATCATGGTCGCCCTCCGCACGTTCGGCTCGGGGGCACCGAACGCGCGCGCGACGGCCGCGAGCATGACCCCCGCGAGGCTCCCTTGGCGGAGCCCTTCACCGAGCACGCGCGCCAAGAACGTGCGCTCCTCGACGGTGAGCACCGCGAAGAGATCCGCGAGGGCGCGCTCGGCCTCCCGCGGCGCGAGGCCGTCGACACGAAGGAGCTCGGCCTCGACCTCGAGGACGGAGAGCGAGGCCGCCCCGGCCGGGCTCCGCGCGAGCAACCGCCCCAGCTTTGCGTAGCCGATCCCGATCTTACCGAAGCGCGGTTCGCCCGAGAGAAACCCGACCGCCGCGGGCACCTCCTCGATCGTGAGGCGCCCGAGGAGCGACGCTATCGCGACGGCCTTCGCGTTGCGGGCGCTCGTGCGGGACAGGTCGTCCGAGAGCGTCGCGAGCTCGGCGAAGGCCGTCACCGGATCAGTCGTGGATGCCGCCGGGCTGCTTGGTGCGGCCCTGCGCGACGCGATCGTTCCAGGTCTCTTCTTTGCCCGTGTGCGGCACCTCGACCATCTCGATGCAGTCCGGGACCGGACACACGAGCTGGCAAAGGTTGCACCCTACACATTCCGGCTCGTCGATCCACGGGACGCGGTCGCCGGCGAGCTTGCCGGCGAGGTACGTCTTCGGTCGGACGGCGTTTCCGTGCGCGTGGGCGTGGGGAGGCCGCGCGCGCTCGGCGTCGGATCCAGGGAAAATGCACTGGTGCGCGCCGTCGTGGCACGCCGTCATGCAGAGCTGGCAGCCGATGCACTTGTCGGGATCGATCTTGGCGAGGAGCTTGTAGTTGAGGTCGAGATCGCCCCACTCGCGGTAGCCGGGCACGGCGCGCCCGCGGAGCTCGTTCACGCTCTTCATGCCTTGCTCGTCGAGGTAGTTCGAGAGCCCCTCGATCATGTCCTCCACGATGCGGTAGCCGTAGTGCATGACGGCGGTGCATACCTGGACGGAGGTCGATCCGAGGGCGATGAACTCGGCCGCGTCGCGCCAGTTCGAGATCCCACCGATGCCCGAGATCGGGATCCGCACGCCGGCGTCGCGGGCGAGGGCGGCGACCATATGGAGCGCGATCGGCTTCACCGCCGGGCCGCAGTAACCGCCGTTCGACGAGCCGGAGCCGACCCGCGGCACCGGGACGAGACGGTCGAGATCGACACCGACGATGCTCTTGATCGTGTTGATGAGCGAGAGACCGTCCGCGCCGCCGGCGACTCCGGCGAGGCCGGGCTCGAGGATGTCGCCCGTGTTCGGGGTGAGCTTGACGAGGACGGGGGTCTTCGCGAACTCTTTCGTCCAGCGTGTGATTTCCTCGAGGAGCTTCGGCTCTTGGCCGACGGAGGAGCCCATCCCGCGCTCGCACATTCCGTGCGGACAGCCGAAGTTGAGCTCGAGCCCGTCGACGCCGGCGTCCTCGCACTTCTGGATGAGGACGCGCCAGTCTTCTTTCGTCTCGGTCATGAGCGAGGCGATGATGACGTGCTTCGGGTAGCGCTTCTTGACGAGCCGAATCTCGGCGAGGTTCACCTCCAGCGGGCGATCGGTGATGAGCTCGATGTTGTTGAGCCCCATCATCTTTCGGCCGTCGTAGTCGACCGAGCCGAAGCGGCTCGATACGTTCACGATCGGGTCCCCGAGCGTTTTCCAGACGGCGCCGCCCCAGCCCGCGTCGAACGCGCGCATCACTTGCTCGCCCGTGTTGGCGGGAGGAGCGGACGCGAGCCAGAACGGGTTCGGTGATTTGATGCCCGCAAAATCGATCGACAAATCGGCCATGATCAGGACCCCTTCGAAAGCTTCGCGAGCACGTCGCGGGCCGCGTTACGACCGTCGGCGACGGCGTTCACCACTTCTTTGCCCCCGTTGATGCAGTCGCCGCCGGCGTACACCTTGGGGTTGCCTGTCTTGCCAGTCTCGCGATCGGCCTTCACGCAGCCCTTGGCGTCGAGCTCGACCCCGGCGAACTGGGTCGCGAGCGAACGAAGCTTGGATTGCCCTATCGCGAGCGTGACGAGATCGCAGGGGATGTCGTGCTCGGTGCCGGCGATGGGCTTGCCACCCTCGGCCTTCGAGACCCGCAGCGCGACGAGCTTGCCCCCGGCGTCGCGCACGAACGAGTGCGGGACCGCGTTCTCGACGAAACGAACCCCCTCGAGGCGCGCGCCCTCGAGCTCGTGGGCGTAGCCGCTCATCTCTTTTTGGCTCCTGCGGTAGACCATCGCGACGTCGGCCGCGCCGAGCCCCGCACACTCGCGCGCGACGTCGATCGCGGTGTTGCCGCCGCCGATGACGAGCACGCGCCCGAGCGACTTCGCGTCGTCGCGGGTGAGCGAGGGGCCGTCCTCGCCGGGGATCCCGAGCTTCGTGTCTTCGCCGAGGCCGACCCCGAGGAACACCGCCTCGTAGTCACGAACAAGGTCTTCCGCCTTGATATCTTTGCCGATTTCGATGCCCGTTTTGACTTGCACCCCGAACGACTCGACCCACGCGACCTCGTGGAGCGCGTCTTCCGCTTGGAGCTTGTAGGGCGCGATGCCGGTCGTGTTGAGACCCCCGGCGACGCTCCGCTTTTCGAAGACGTCCGCGTCGAAGCCTTCGAGCGCGAGGTATCCCGCGAACGCGAGCGACGCGGGGCCGGCGCCGATGCAGGCGACCTTCTTCCCGATCTTGGGCTTCGGCGTGCGGAGCGGGGCGGCGTTCTTCGCGGGGTGGTCGACCGCGGTCTCGGTCGCGAAGCGTTGGAGGCGCCCGATGTTGATCGGATCGCGACCCCAGCCGTTGTAGACGCAGTCGCCGACGCAGAGCACCTCGACCGGGCAGACGCGTGCGCACGAATAACCAAGCAAGTTCTGATCGAAGATCGTGCTCGCCGCGCCGCGTGTGTTCCCGGTCGCGATCTTCTTGATGAAGGTCGGGATGTCGATCTCGGTGGGGCACGCCTTGATGCAGGGCGCATCGACGCAATAGAGGCAACGCTCGGCCTCTGCTCTCGCTTCGGCGGAAGAATAGAGAGGCTTTTTATCGGGGAGCGCCGTCTCGAGGCGGTCCTTCTTCAGAAGCGACGTCATGCGCGATCCTTTCGGGTCTCGAAGGCTCGAGGCGCGGACTTGGCCGCGCCGTGGTTTCAGGAAAGAACAACGAGCGACGTGGCGAAGATTCGAAGGGCCTCTTCGATCTCGGGCATCGTCACCCGCACACCGCGGCCCTCGTCGAGCACGACCGGCTCCTCGCAGCTCGCGTTCGGGAACTGGTGCTCCCGCTGCTTGGCGCGAACCTCCGCCGGTGTCGTTTGATTGGTCGTCACATGCGCCTCGGGGCAGCTCGAAAAGGAAAGAAAGAACCACGAACGAATCACGGCCGCCCACATCCCGTAAATTCTTTTTGGATGACGCGGTGCTCGATCGTCAACGACCTTGACTTGATGCGCGTCCGTCCTGGATTTCTCGGGCGAGCGTCTCGAGCTCTTCGCGAGCTCCGGGGCCGATTTCGATGTCGCCTCGGGGCGAAGCGATCTCGAGATATTCGCCCGCGACGTGGGTCGTGTCGATGTCCGGAAACGCCCGCACCGCACCCGCGAAGGTGACTCCGTGGCGGTCGACGACGGCGTCGAGCGGCAACGTGGACGTGAGCCCCCAGAGCACCGCGCCGATGACGATCACGAGCAGGATCATCGGGCCGGTGAAGGGCGAGCGCATCGTCGCGCCGGTGCTCTCCCAGCCCGCCGAGACCACGAGCAGCGCGGCGGCGAGGACGGGAAGCGCGAGGGCGAGGGCAGGGAACACGGGGCGACGTCCGAACGCGTGCACCTTCCGCTCCGCGCGCGCAGCGAGAACGGTCGCCTCCGAGACCGGCCCGTGACGAAGTGCGGCGCGCAGCACGCCAACGAAGCTCACCGCGAGCGCGAGCACCACGAGGAGCCCGATCGCGAACCCAGAGTCGGTGCTCATCGCCGCGTCGTAGCCCCCGTGGAGGAGCGCCGCGGCCAGAAACCAGGGCAAAATACGATATTTTTTGTCGACCAGCTTCGCCCCGAGGGCATAACCCCAGAGCCCGGAGAGGAACACGTGGACCGGGATCGCCGTGAACGCGCGGCCGACGACGAGGGTCGCCGACACGCGCCCGCTCGCGAAGTAGACGATGTTCTCCGCCGCCGCGAAGCCGAGCGCGGCGACCACGCCGTAGACCACGCCGTCGACCGGCTCGTCGAACTCGCGCCGCCGCGTTGCGTAGAGGGTAGCGAGCAGCTTCGCGCCCTCTTCAGGCACCCCGACGAGGAGGGCGAACCCGAGGGTCGACAGCGGCAGCGCCTTCGCTTGACCACCGAACGTGAGAAGCTGCGGGTTGGTCCACGGCGAGAGCTTCGCGAAGCCCCACTCGGCCAGGCCCGCGAGCTCGGCCGAGAGCGCGCCGAGCACGAACGTGATCGCGACGAGCCCGAGCGGCTCCGGGTGCGCGCGATCGAACCTGCGCACGAACCCCACGTAAATAATGGACAAAACGAGGGGCAAAAGGAGCGTGAACCCCGTAAGGAGGAGGTCGCGCGGCGCCGGCTCGATGGTGGGAGCCGGGAGGCCGAGCTCGGGCGTCGCGAGCAAATCCTCGAGGGTGCGCGCGTGCTCGTAGGCCTCGAGATCGCCGCCGAGGGTGAGCTCGAGCGTGCTTCTCGGAGCGCCGACGTAGACCGCGGTTCGCCCGATCCCGAGCACGACAGGCGTGTCTGCGACGAGGAGCTTTGCGGCGTTCGAGCCTTCCTTCGCGGACACCACGAGGGTCGGACCGACGCGCCTTATCGTGAGCTCGGACGCCGGGACGACCCGTGACGGGAGCGCCACACGGACGACACGGACGGCGCCGTGGCCGACCGGGCGCACGAGCGCGCCTTCGTTCGGCGCAGGCGACAAGGACGTGTCGTCGCGGACCTCCGGGCCCTCGCAGCTCGTGCCACAGCCCTCGGGGAACGTGTACATCTCGAGGCCCGCGGGCAGCGAGAGCGCGCGCACGGCGTGGGGCAGGTGGTCTGCCGTAGCGCGGATCGTGAGGTCGTCGCCGTCGCGCCGAACGTCGGCGCCGAGGTGATAAACGGCGAGCCGCATCCGCACCCGGAGCGCGAGATCGGCGGGGTGGGCCGAGGAGCCGGGTGGCCCGAGCGCGTAGCGGGCGGTGCGGTCCGAGAGACCCGGAAGGCTGCACCCCGTGAGCGCGACGACGGCGAGGAGCGCCAGGAAAAGGGAAGCGAGGTGCCGCCCCCGCCGGGAGAACCGTGCGCGCGAGCCTTCGGGAAACGTCGACAGAGACACGGAAGACCTGCGAGACTACGAGAGGTTCGGCCGGATGAGTAGAAGCACGGGAGAGTCGCGAGTAAAGTCTCTCGTCGGCCATGAGATCGACGGGCGCTACCGCGTGGACTCCGTGATCGCGCGGGGTGGCATGGGCGTCGTGCTGCGCGGCACGCACCTCGTGCTCGGCCAGCCGGTCGCGATCAAGGTGATGCTCGACGCGACGATGCGCGACGCGAACATGCGCGAGCGTTTCCTGCGCGAAGCCCGCATTCTCGCGCAGGTTCGCGCGCCGGCGATCGCGAGCATCTTCGACGCCGGTACGCTTCAGGACGGTACGCCGTACCTCGTGATGGAGCTCCTGGAGGGGGAGGACCTGGAGCAAATTTTGGCGCGGGGGAAGCTCGGCTCCGAGCGCGCCGCGCGGGTCGTCGCGCAGGTCTGCGAGGGGCTCGCGGAGGCGCACGATCAGGGAATCGTGCACCGCGATCTGAAGCCCGCGAACGTGTTCGTCGTGCAGCGTCCGAACGGCGAAAAAGCAGCTAAAATCATTGATTTTGGCATCTCGAAGCGCCTCGGCGAGGCGAGCGAGACGACCGGCGTCAACACCCTCGTCGGCTCCCCGTATTACATGGCGCCGGAGCAAGTCTACGCGTCGCGGGACGTCGATCGTCGCGCCGACATTTGGTCGATCGGGGTCATCCTTTATCGGCTCGTCGTGGGCGCGCAGCCCTTCGAGGCGCCCACGCTGCCGGCGATCCTCACCCGCATCAAGTCGGCGACGCCCACGTTCCCCGACGATCTCGATCCGGATCTGGTCGAGGTCATCAAGCGGTGCCTCGAGAAAGATCGCGCGAAGCGCTTCCAGAGTGCGCTCGAGCTCCGCGACGTGCTCATGCAGTTCGTGTCGGAGGGCTCGCGCTCGGCGTTCGCGCTGCCCCTCGACGACGCGCCTCGCTCTTCGACCTCCTTGCCGCGCGCGTCGCGTCCGTCGATTCCGCACATCGCGCCCGCGCCGCCGCCGCCACCGAAGGGCATGACCGAGCCGCCTCGACCGCCGCGGATGCCCTCGCGTCCCGCGCACGAGAAGTCGCCACCTCCTGCGCGACGGAGCGAGGTCTCGATCGCGCGGCCTTCGGGCATCGCCGAGGCGCTCGGGGCGATCTCGATCGCCGAGTCGGACATCCTCGCGGACGACGATATCGGCGGCGCGACACTGCCCGGGAGCCCCGTTCCGTACGGCGAGACCGACGCGTTCACGGAGAAGCGGAGCCCGCTGCGCCTGCCACCCGCACGTGGCGACAGCGGCGCTACCCCCTACGGCGAGACCGACGCCTTCACCGAGAAGGTAAAGCCGCTCGCGCGCCCGCGAGCGTCGTCGCCGGTCATCGTGCCCGCCGCGTCGGAGGAGGCGATCGCGCTCCGCACGTCCGAGATCGAGATCGAGAGCGAGAGCGACGTCGCGCACGACGCCAAAGTCACCGTTCCGCGCATGTTTCCGCCGACCGCCGCGGCCTTGAAGGCGGCTACCGAGGCCCTCACACGCCGCGCGGCCCCCGCGATGCCTCCGGACGTAGCGCCGGCGAGCGTCGCCGACGCCCTCCAAGACACGCCGCCGGATCGCATGCGCATCATGAGCCCCGCCGAGTCGTGGCGACCCGCGTGGGAGGGGAGCACGAGCAGCGGCCCGTCGTCGTCGCCGCAAATGGTGGCGGCCGCGCCTCCGTCTGCGCGGTCGGCGCAGCGCCCGGAGCCTCCGCTGCTGCCCCCCGTGCGAGAGCAGTGGATCGTGGGCGGTGCCGTCGTGGTCGCGGTGATCGCGATCCTCGTCGTGATGCTCTCACAGTGCGGCGACGCGCCCACGCCTCCGCCGCCACGGAAGCCCGTCGTATCGGCCGCTCCCTCCGCACCGCTGGCTCCGTCCACGTCCCCGGTGCTCGTCGTGTTGAGCCCGCCGCCGCCCGATCCGGTAGACCTCGCCGACGCCTCGGACTCCGGCCACGCGAAGTAGCGCTCCGCCATCGGTGCGCGAGACGGGCAAAAGGCGATCCTGTATAAACGCCGCCATGCCGAGCCCCACGGTCCTGTACGTCGTCGCCGCGCTGTCGATCCTCGGACTCTTCACGTGGGTCGGCCTCGTATGGAAAAACGTCCAGGCCTCGTGGGAAGCGACGCCCGCCGAACGCGCGAAATACGCCAAAAAGCCCGTCGAATTGGGCCAAAAAGCGGCCGAGGTCGAAGACGACGAAGACGACGACGGGGAGGAAGAAGCCCCCAAGCCCGCGAAGAAAGCCTCGAAGGGCAAGGCTCCCGTGAAGAAGGCGGAAGCCAAGGCCGACGAACCGAAGGCCAAAGCCAAAGCCGACGAGAAGGCCGAAGCCAAAGCCGACGAGAAGGCCGAAGCCAAAGCCGACGAGAAGGCCGAAGCCAAAGCCGACGAGAAGGCCGAAGCCAAAGCCGACGAGAAGGTCGAAGCCAAAGCCGACGAGA
>JAAFHV010000176.1 GCA_013297655.1 Myxococcales bacterium
ATCGAGGGTGGTCCGCGGCGGAGGGGGCCCGTGCGCACAACCGACGAGCGCCGCGGCCACCAGCGCGACGTGCCGCGCGGAAAGGCCACGAACGTGTGCGCGCGCACGGATGGGCATACGGGGGTCGAGGCGTGAAACGGTCGATAGAGCGGTGGCTGTCCGCCAGCCTACGTCCGTCGCCGGCTCGCCTTCGGGAGTTGTCTGCATATTCGCGTCCTCGCGGGACGACCGTACTCGATAACCGCCCGTTCGGACTTGCAATGGGCACCGTCGCACGGCCGGTTCGCCTCGGCGCCCGTGACGTAGTCCCGAAAGGCACCGCCGCCGTCGCGCCGGGCAAGCCGCATTGCACGTGGGGAACATGAAGCGCCATTCGGCGCACCCTATCGCGATCGCGCGCTCTCCACGTGCATCCGCGCGTCGCGATCCTTGGCCTCGAGCTTCCCACGCGAGGTCGTCGGTAGTTCCCACCGACTACCCAGTACGATACCTGCGGACATGCCTCGACGATCAATCGAACGCCGCAAAAACGCGACGAGCTTGTCCCGTTCTCCAGAGGTCAGCGGCGAACGATCGCCCATCTTCAGCTTCCCGTCCGCGAACATCCCGGCTACCGAGGCGAGAGCGAACCCGAGCGCGCGCATCGGGCTAGGCTACGTGCGTCGATGGCTAAGGGCGACAGATGCGTGGCTCGATAACACGCGCGTCGTGACTCGACAGTGCACCGGTAAGACGCCACGCGCGCGACCGCGGCCGCGCGCCCGAGGCTGCTCGGGGCGTCAGAACCGCACCCCGCGCCAACGGGGCGGCGAGGACGACGGCGTCCCGTCGGGCAGCAGGGGCGGGGCCACGTCCGAGGCGCGATCGGCCCACCGCGCCAAAGGCATGAGGTGGTCCGGGGACGCGAGCGTGAAGCGGGCCACGTTCATGAGCTTGCGAACCGGCCCGTCTGCGGCGAGCGACGCGCGCGCGAACGCGGCTGCAATGGCCTCCGCGTGTCCCGCCTCGACGTCGTCACCGACCACGATCACGTCGCCGGGGATCGGGCCCGCGGTCGCGAGCAAGCGGGTGGGCACCTTCGTCTCGGCGGTCATGGTCGCGTTTCCGCGCACCGCCGCGTAGGTCGCGGCGACGTCGATCTCGCCCTCGACGAGCGCGGCGAGCACGCTCGTGTGGGTGCCCCACAGCGACTCACTCGCGAAGACGCGAGACGGTTCCAGGCCCTGCGCGCGCAAGAACGCGCGCGGGACCACGTAGCCCGCGGCGGAGAGCTTGCTTACCCAGCCGATGTGCGTCCGCGCCGTCTCGAGGTCGCCGACGTGGACGATGGGGGACGACGCCAGCACCACGATCGCCGAGTAATAGATCGTCTCGTCGAACCGCATCGCCGCGGCGATCGGGTGTGCGATTTGGCCACGCTCGAGGTCGCGCGCGACGAGCGGCGGAGCCCACGCGAGCTGCGCGAGGCCGGCCGCCATCGTCTCGTAGAGCGCGGCGTACGTGGGCACGAACAGAGGCGCGAGCTCGACGCCGCCCGCGCGATGAACGGCGCGGCGGAGCTCGTCGAACGCGGCCTGGGTCCCGTCGTCCACCGCGCCCGCTATCGCCAAGCGAATGAGCTTTTGCACGAGGATCTACGTAGTGCATGAACCCGAGAGAGGAAGCCCAATCGTGTGACAATCGTATGGCCTCGCGCCGACCGACCTGCCGGCGGCGACGAACGAGCCAAACGCTTGCCGCCACAGCACCTCGCCCCTCCGCGAGCTTCGGGTCGGCGGCACCTCGCGATGCGCGCGTCGTCGCGTTCCGGACGAGCGATCGTCACCTTCACTCGACCAGGCCGTTGCACCGCGCGTTCACCCTCGCTCGCATGTCTCAGCGAACCCTGTCGTTCCGATCGTGCGGCGCACGTGAGCGCGTCGCGCCCTTCCTCACCGTCGACTTCTTCGAGCCCACCACGTTTCGGTTTCGCCCGCTCGAAGAGATCGCCGAGCTTGTCGCCGAGCACCGCGACGAGCAAACGACGACGAGAAAGATTCGTTATCTGATTAGCGGCGATACGGGCCGCGATACGTGGGCGCGGATCGCGCACGTTCTCGCCCTCCCGGCGCGCGGCGAGCAGCGCCTCGAAGAGCGGGTCCGCCGCGAGCACCTCGCCGAGACCTTCGCCGCACAGCCCGTCACTCGTTATGGAAGCGTGCTCGAGCTCGTGAGGGGACTCAACCGCGCACTCGCCGCGCTGGGCGTCG
This sequence comes from Myxococcales bacterium, assembly GCA_013297655.1. Classification (GTDB taxonomy): domain Bacteria; phylum Myxococcota_A; class Polyangia; order Polyangiales; family Polyangiaceae; genus JAAFHV01. The sequence goes on from JAAFHV010000176.1 coordinate 2,250, forward strand.
CCGCGGCCGCGCGCACCCAAGAGCTCGCGAGCGTCACGAATCTGGACGCCCCTCGTAGCCTCGCGATCGTCACGCTCTCCAGCGAGGGGCCTGGTGCCGTTGGCCAGGTCGTCCTGCATTGTGAGGAAGAGCGCGAGCTTCTGTGGCTCTCGCGGACGGTCGATTGCGGCGCGTCGCCCTCGGCGTCGAGCCCGAGGCAAGCGCTCTAGAGCAACCATCGTGCGCGGCGACGTGGCACCGCGCCGACCAAGAAATACCGCGCCCACCGCGAGCTCCAGCGATGGTTCCGGTTTTCGTCGTGTCCCGGCTCGTGATGGCGCCGACCACGCGACACGCGGTCCTCGAGCGCCGGGCGCCGAAGTGAATCGACCCGCCGGCACGACGTCGCAGCTTGGTCCCGCGGGGGGCCTGCCGTTGCGCCGACCGATGGAGCTTTGGGCCTCGTCGAGCCCTTCCGCGATTCGATCGCGGGAGATTATCCCCCGAGCGTCGCGAGAGCGTCGCGCAACGAGCGGTCGGGATTCGGGGAGTCCCGGAGCCTTCCGCATCGGGGCCTACGCGCTTGGGAGCCGAGCGCCGTGCGCATGGGGACGAACGGCTTTCAAGGAAACCGCGACTCCCGCACGGCGCGGAACGTCTTCGTGCGAGGCACAGTCAGAGCCTACGAGCGACGAACGGCCCATCTCGAAATGCCCATTTCGAAGGAGCGCGCCTCGGCACTCCCGAATGCCGCGCCTTTCCCGCAAGGGCTGGCAGCCGAGGCCGAACCGCGTGCTAGTTTGAGCCTTCGATGGTGCCTCCCGCCATACCGCTCGGCCATCTCATCGACGACCGCTACCAACCGGGAGCGCCGGTCGCAGAGGCCGTCGAGCACGATCTCGTCTACGGCGAGGATGTCGTGCTCGACGTTCCCGTCATGGTCGAGATGCGAAGCGCGCGGCCGCCGGACCTCGAGCGTGTGCGCTACCGCGCCGCGTGGCAGGTCGATCTCTCCGGACGGGCGTCGTCGCGCCACCGCCTCCGCGCCCTCGCGAGCGGCCAAGTGCTCGGACGGATCTTCGTCGTCCACGAGGCCTACGACGGCGTCCCACTCGAGCAGCGCCTCCGCGAGGGGATGCTCACGGTGGAGGACGCCGCCGCGCTCGTGAGCGACGTCGCGCGAGGGCTTTTTCCGATCCACACGCTCGGCCTCGCGCACTCCCCATTTACGCCCGCGTGCGTGGTCATGGCGCAGGAGCGGGGCGAGGTGGTCGCGAAGGTGGCGTTCTTCGACCACCGCGCACCCCTCTCGCAGTTCCGGCGCGGCCCGTACTCCCCACCCGAGCTATGCGACAGTCGCGAGCTGCCCGCGCCCGAGCACGACATTTACGCGCTGGCGATGATGGCCTATCGCGCCGTCACGGGCTCGCTGCCACGGATCTTCGACTCGGAGCCGACCGGGGAGAGCGTCGTACCTCGGGCTCCCGGCGCGATCTCCCTCGCCGAAGCCACGAGCGGACGCCCCCTCCTCGCCGACTGGTTCGCGCGAGCTCTCGCGACCGATCCCGAGCGCCGCTTTGCTTCGGTCATGGAAGCGGCGTCGAGCTTCGTCGCTTCGATCGCGCCGATGAGCCATTCGCGTCGCGAGGAAGGCTCGTTCAACGTGTCGCTGCCTTCTGCGCCACGGAGCTTCACGCCGGTGGGAGTCGAGACGGTTCGGCACAAGCCCGATTGAGTGAATGTCGCCCATGGAGAGCGTTTCTCCTTGGGACACGTCGCCGACGCGCGGTTCGCCGAAAGGCACCCGCGCGCGCGGAGGTCGCCGACCACGTCAGCGCGCGCGCAGAGCGCGTCGCGGCGCGGGGAGACCGTGCTCGGAGCTCACCGCCGGCTAGCGAGGTAGCGACCAGGGCTCAGGCCGACGATGCTCTTGAAGTGGCGAGTCAGGTGGCTCTGGTCATGAAAGCCAACCAGCGCCGCGACCTCGGCTCCGGTTGCGCCTCGGTCGAGGAGACGTTTCGCCGACCGTACGCGGAGCTCGGTCTGGAGGCGGTGTGGCGGAATGCCGAACGCGCGTCGAAACGCGCGAACGAACGACACCTCGTGCATGTCCGCGAGCCCGGCGAGGGTAGACAGGGGAATCTCCTCGTCGAAGTGCGCATGGAGGAACTCGTGCGCCTTCCGTATCGCGCGTGGCGGCTTCGGATCTTTGCGGTCCGCTCTCGTCTCCAGCCTGGGGACGACCGCGGCCTCGACGAGCGCCGCGAGCATCGCGCCACGCTCGAGCGCCGTCTCACAATGATGGGCGCGGCGAACCATGTGCGCGATCGCCGTCGCCTCCGGCCCCTCGATCTCGTTCGCGCGAAGGTGGGGCCCCGCGCGGTCGAGGTACTTCACCAACGCCGCCGGCTCGAGCTGCACGATCACGTAGCCAACTGGAGCGTGGACGCGCTCCGTGCGAAATCGCTCGCCTGGCTCCTTCAATCGTACGTTGCCGGCGACGGACGTTCGCGTCCCTCCGCGATAGCGCCAGTCCGACGCGCCGGCCGAGACGAGGCATACGTCCCATGTCTCTTGGAACGCTTGGAAGGGAAGGGCGGACGGGGCGATCTGGAGCAAGCGCACGCCCGGCAAGTCGATTGGTCGCGACATCCGGATGTCCGGTAACGAGGGCGCACTCGCGTCCCGTCGAGGCCTCCGCAGCCGCTCGCGATCTCCGCCTCCGTCGCTCAAAGCAATCGAGCTCCTCTCCTCCCCAAGAAACACGCGATCCGCGACGCGAAGGTCGGATAAAACGTCCTCACCCCTCGGCGGTAGTCCTCGAAAGCTGCGTTGAAGAGCTCGCGGGTCGGGAGCTCCGGGTGCATGAACGGGTTGTCGCCCCCGCGAGCGTGGTCCCAGAAGCGGGTGCGGCAGCCTCCAATATTGTACACGGCGAGGTCGACGTCGGCGTACTCGGCGTTTCGTGGAAGCTGATTCACGTACCACATGCTGAGTGCGTAGTCGCCGGTGTAGGGAAACGACGCGAACAGCGACCCCATCAAGTGATGACGTACCGGGCCGGACGCCCCCCGAAATGCGTCCAAAATCTGCAGCCGCGACCCGAGATTGATTTGGATGCCGTCGTCGGTGAACGCAAAGAATGGGTGCGTTTTGGCGTAGTTCCAACTGAATTTGCCATACGTCGAAAACACCTGCTTCGGTCGCGTCGACTGCGCGTACTTCGCCACGAGGTCGGTCAAGCCGGCGCGGAACACACCCGCGTCCGCGCAGTCGAGGCTCACGATCGTGCGTCGCTGGAAACGACGGTAACATTCGGCGGGCACGCCCGTCCGCTGCACGAGGTAGAGGTGCTCGACGTGCTCCTCGAACCAGTCCGCGTGTTTGTCCACCAGATCTCGAAAGAGCTCGCTCGTCGCGCCGAAGACAAAAAGATCGAAACTGGACATGGCGCTCCTCGGTTGGTCACCCATGCTCGCTCTCGACGAGGTCTCCGGCTTGTACGTTCTGAGCCCTCCGTCCGATCCCGCGCCGCAAGACGTACGTGTCCGCGCCCAAGGAGCCCGGCGCCACGACGGAGTCGATAGGCTGCCGAAGGGGAGGCCGGCCGCCGTCTGAAAATAGCGCAACTGCGCTCATGATCGGTGCGATTCAGTAGCAGAGCGAGCTCGGGTATCCGCCTCGAGCTCACCGACCACGCGAGGCCGCGCGCCGCGGCCTCGTCGGGCCGCTCGGCGTCACTGCGCTTCGCCCTCCGTTGGCCCGTCGCGGAAGAAAGGTGTGCGCACGGCTCCGCTGCGGCGCCACGGTGGCGCGACCGACGTGTTGGTGGCCTCACGCTCCAAGGTGCGTGACCGCGTTCGATGACTGGCTATCGCAGCCTCGACCTCGATGCGAAGTTGCAAGCGGGAAAAAACGCCGGAAGATCGGCGTGCTCACGGAGCCCAAGGGCGCCAAGTCCATCGCCCCTCTGTCGTAGTCACCATGAGTCGGACGACGAGCCTTACGGAACGCGCGCCCGAGACGGCGAGCTCAATACCGTAAAGCGATCGCGAGGCCGACGTTCTTCCCAGCCTCCACCGTGAATTTCGACTCCGCCCACGTGGGTGCGCTCATGGCGTGGGTGTGGTTGTTCGACGCGCCGTAGCCTTCGACGGGGATGCCGAGAAAGTTCTTGTCGAGCTTCCGGTTGTCGTTCTCGTCGTGCATGACGGACACGGCATACGTTCCGGGAGGAACGTTTTCGAACGTGCAGATCGTAGACGCGCCGCTAACGGTCGTGCGTTTCTCGACCGTACCGGCGGAGGTCTCTGGAAAGCCCGCCTCGGACCGAAAGAGGCGGCACCCAAGAATGCCTTTCGCGTTCCGGAACGTACCGACGTTGACGACGATCGTCGAAGATGGCTGGGCGCTCTGCCCCGCCGATCTCCCCGCAAAGGTAGCTAGCGCGGCCAACGTTGCGGCCGACACCAAAAGACTGTTTCGGATGTGCGAAAAAAGGTTCATCGTTTCCTCGGAAGAGCATTGGACAAGATGCAGTGACTCGCCGCCGTGCGTGATTCGCGGCTGAACGATTTCGTGTGCGATTGTGGACCGCGGGAGGTCAGCCGAGGTGCTTGGTCATGCCCCCCATCACCAAACCCATCATCTTTACGCGGCCCCAGCGCGGAAGCATCGCGAGCGACAGCTCGAGCAGCTTCGAAAGCCACCCTGGCCGCACGAGCGAGGTACGACCGAGGGCACGGAGCGTCTGGCGCGCGACGACGTCCGGCGTGAGTGCCATGCTCATGTTCATGTTCGCCCGCGCGCCGAACCCGCTCCGAATCGGCCCCGGAGCCGAGGCGAGCACGTCCACTCCGAACGGCCGTAGCTCGCTGCCGAGCCCCTCCGCGAGCGATTGCACGTACGCCTTCGTCGCGGCGTAGTTCGCCGCGCGCGGTACGCCCTGGAACGCAACGAGGGAGCTGAGCAAGACGATGCCCCCGCGCCCCTGCCGGGCGAAGCGCGCGCCGAAGTAGTGAGTGAGCGCCGCGACGGCGCGGCAGTTCACGTCGATCATGGCGAGCTCGGTCGTCAGATCGCCATCCACGAACCGACCGGCCGTACCGAAACCCGCCGACGCCACGAGGAGCGCGACGTCGAGCGGTTCGGAGGCTGCACGAAGCGCGGAGATCCCAGTGTCGGTCGCGAGGTCACATGCGACCACGAGCGCGGTCGTGCCGTGCTTCTGAGAGAGCTCGGCGGCGAGATCTCGCAGCACGTCACCCCTGCGGGCGACGAGCACGATGTCGAGTCCCTCCGACGCGAGCTCCCGCGCGATCGCGAGGCCAATGCCGTCCGATGCTCCGGTGACGACCGCCCAAGGCCCGTAGCGGGCGCGCAGCCGTGTCGGCGGGTGATCGGCGCGAAGGGCGCGAGCGCCGTCGCCGAGCGAGGTCGCGACGAGGGCGTGCTCGCCTGGTGAGGCCGAAAAATCATCGTGAGAAGACATGCAGTGTTTCCCTCTCCTTCTTCCGAGTCCGTTGCGAGGACGCGGCGGACCTCAAACGGCCGCACTCACGGGTTCCGACGAACGTTCGATCGGGAGCCCGTTCGGGTCGGCGCTCGCGCTCTCGGCATCCGGGGCGACGACCTCGGGGGCGAGCAGCTTGTACAGAACCGGCGTCACGATTCGGGCGAGGAACGTGGACGCAACGAGCCCCCCGATGAGCACGATGGCGAGCGGCGAATAGAGGGGGGAACGTTCGGCGGCAAGAGGCACGAGGCCGCCCAGCGCCGTCGCGGTAGTCAAAAGGATCGGCACGAACCGCACCTCTCCCGCCTTCACGAGCGCCTCATCGAGGCCCATGCCTTCGCGACGAAGCTCGTTCGTGTAGTCGACGAGCAAGATCGAGTTTTTTACCTCGATCCCCATCAACGCGACGAATCCGATGTTCGCCGTGAACGATAGTGTATCGCCCGACGCGAGCAAGGCGACGAGGCCGCCGGCGACGCCGAAAGGAATGACCGACGCCACGATTAGCGTGCCCTTGAAGGAACGGAACTCGAGGACGAGCACACCGAGAATGCCAAAGAGAGCGATCGCGATCGCCCCCCCCATGCCGCCGGTGCTCTCCTGCCGACTCTCGATCTCCCCTGCCGGGCGCACTCGCACCCCCGGTGGCCAGCGCTCTCCCTCGAGCTTCGCGAGGACTTCTTTCGTCACGCGGTCCGTGTTGAAGCCGCTCTGCACCCTCGCCGTCACCAGGACGGTGCGCTCTCGTTGATAGTGAACGACCGAAGAACGGCTCGACTCGAGCTCCACCTTCGCGACCTGGGCGAGGCGCACCGGCCGCCCGCCGACGGCGGATGGGAGCCATAGACCATCGAGCGTCTCGATCGACGGATGGGGAATCGACGCCTCGCTTCCGCGGGAGCGCGAGACGGTGACGCGGACGTCGAACGCGTTCGGCATAGACTCTGGGCGTATGCGCGCGACGGGTACGCCGGCGAGAGCCATCCGGACGACGCGATCGACCTCCCAACCGTTGACGCCCGCTTCTGCGGCCTTCCGCGGATCGACGACCACCCGCAGGTCGGTTCGGCGATCCTTTGCGGGGTTCCGAACGTCGACCACCCCTTTGGTGCCAGTCAGCGCCGCTTCGACTCGTACTGCGGCGCGCTCGATCGCTCCCGGATCGTCACCCAAGATTCGGAGGGCGACCGGGGCGTCGATCGGAGGTCCGTTTTCGAACTCCACGAGCTCGATTCGAGTGCCGGGATAGTCGCGGAAGGCACGCCGAAGCTCCTCGTATAGACGCGGCGTGCGGCGGGCGTCGAACGCGTCCACCGCCGCGAAGACCTCGCCGTAGCTGGCGCGCTCTTCCTTCGGTGCGACGTTGTAATAGATCTGCGGGTTCGACTTCCCGACGCTCGTCATCGGACTCCTGATTTCCGGATGCTTCGCGAGCTCGGCTTCCACGAACTTCGCGGCGCGGTCGGTCTCCGAAAGGCTGGTTCCGTCGGCTCCGTCGATGGTGACCAAGAACTGCGGGAGGTTCGCCTTGGGAAAGAGGCTCAAGCCGATGACGGGGACGAGCGCGAAGGTCGCCGCGCAGGCCACGAGCGAGAGCACCAAGGTCGTCTTGGGTCGCCCGAGCGCGCGCGCGAGGAGGGGCCGATAGATTGCCTCGACCACCCTCGTCACGGCGCGGAGCGCCTTGTTCCCTTCGTGGCCCTCCGGTTTTAGCCAGCGGCTCGCGAGGAACGGCACGATCGTGAGCGAGACGAAGAGCGAAGCGCCCACGGTGAGCACCACCGCGACGGGGAGGCTCCGAATGAATAGCCCCGCCGTACCCGGGAGAAAGAGCAGTGGAACGAACGCGAGCATGAGCGTCGCGGTGCACCCCACGACGGAGGCGAAGATCTGTCGCGTGGCTTTCCGGGCAGCGTCTCGGGGGGCGTATCCATGTCGCAGGAACCGCGCGATGTTCTCTACGACGACGATGGAGTCGTCGACGAGCAGCCCGAGCGCGATCACGAACCCGACGATGCTGAGTTGGTTGATCGTGTACCCGAGGAGGTGCAGGAGGCTCACGCCGACCGCGAGAGAAAGCGGGACGGAGATCATCACGACCCCCGAGGCGCGCACGCCGAGCGGGATGAGCGTGACGAGCACGAGGAGAATCGCGAGGACGAAGTCGCGCGTGAAGCCGGCGAGGCGGTGCTCCACGTTTCGCGACTGGTCGAAGCCCACCTCGAGCCGCGCGCCCGTCGGGAGGTCCGCTCGCGAGCGCTCGATTTCGAGCATCAAGGCGTCTCGGACGTCGAAGACGTTCTGTCCGGATCGAACGGGAACCCCCACGAGCACCGCGCGACGCCCTCCGTAGCGGGCATAGTGTCCCAGCTCGCCGTCCCGCCAGGAGACCTTCGCCAGCTCTGCCACGGTGAGCGTAGTCCCCGCTCCGGGGCGAACGACCGTGCGCGCCACGTCGTCGAGCGCGCGGAAGTCGCCTCCCGTCTTCACCGCGTAATCGCGGTCTCCTTGCGTGACCTGCCCTCCTGGCACCAAGGCCCCGTCCGAAGCGAGCGCGGTCACGATCTCCGTCGGAGATACCCCGAGCGCGGTCAGCCTCTCCGGGTCGATCGCGACGTGAACCTCCTGTTTCGGTATCCCGCTCGTCGTGACGTCCCCTGCGCCGGGCACGTTCTCGAGTCGCTTTTCCAGCAGATTGACGAACTTCTCGAGCTCGCGATAAGGCACTTGGTCGGCGACCAACGCGAGCTCGAGGACGTTCACTTTGGCGGTGTCGAATTGTTTTACCTCGAGCTTTACGATCTCCTTCGGCAGCTCGGCACGGAGCGAGCCCATTTCGCGCTCGATTTCGTCGAGGGTGCGTTCGGCGTCGACGTCGACGAAGAATTCGGCTTGAGTTATCGAAACGTCGGCTTCGATACGTGTCTTCAGCGTTTTCAGCTTCGCCTTCGTCCGCAGTCGACCCTCGATCGGGTCGGTCACCAACCGCTCGATGTCGGCGGGGCTCGTCCCCGGGAGGATGGCGACGATGGAGAAGGTCGTCCCTGGAAACGACGGATCCTCGGCTTTGGGAATTTGGCGCAAGCTCGTCAGCCCGAGCACCGAGAGGAGCAAGAGCACCACGATCGAGAGCTCGGGCCGGCGAACGGCGAAGTCGGTCAAAAGCATAGGAATTCTCGCCCGTCGAAAGCGACGTGAAGCGATGTTTGCAACAGAGGAATCGTACCGAGCTCGGGGCGGCGGAGGGCGTCGATGGAGACCGGCCGGTGAGACCGCGCTCGAAATGGGCGAGTGCCACTCAGGGTCTTCGCGCGGCGACGACGCGGACCGAACGAACCAATCGGGCGGGACTGTCGTGTTCTAAGGAATCGATCGGATGCGGTCGCCTTCGCGCAGACGCGCCGCCCCCCGCACGATGATGCTCGCGACGTCGATCGGAAGGTGCGAAACGGCGGCCCGGTCGCCGACGATGAAATCTACGGTCAGCGGGATGCGACGAAACCCGTCTGGTCCCGACGGTACGAGGACTGCGGCCTGGTCACCGTTTTCGTCCACGAGGGAGGAGAGGGGCACGCTCGTGGCGAGTTTCGTACGGTCGAAGCTCACCTTTACGGTGAGCCCCTCGGGGTAGTCCGCTACGTCAGCGCCGCGGTCGATGCCAATCTCGAGCTCGAGCAGCGCGGCGCCGGGCCTGGTGGCTCGCGCGGCCTCGACGACGTGGCACGCGTGCGGAGTGGAAGGCTCTGCGTCGAACACGAGCGTGCACGGCGTACGGACTGGGAGAGCGAGGGCGTCGCGGTCGACGACCGCGACGCTCGCGACCTTCCCACGACGGGCGCCCTCGAACCGGAAGACGGCTCTGCCTGGCGCCACGACTTCGCCTACCTCCACGGAGCGGCGCTGAATCCACCCATCGTCCGGCGCTCGGAGCGTGGTTCGGCTCGCGTCGCTCGATGCCGAGTCGACCAACGCGCTCGCGACGGCGCGCGCCGTGGACCCGTCGTCGAGCGCTTGCTCCGGGACGGCGCCGTTCGCGCGAAGGGCGCGGAGTCGCTGCTCGTCGCGGTCGGCTTTGGCGAGCCCGGCCTTGGCCTGCGAGAGGCCCGCAAAGTACCCCGTACCATCGACTCGCGCGATGGCGTCGCCGCGGCGTACGCGTTGGCCTTGCTCGACCAAAACGGCCGCGACGACGCCTCCGACCTTGAACGAGAGGTCGGACGTCTCTTTCGCCTTCCAGGTGCCGCCGACGACGAGAGGGCGCTCGAGCGGTCCGCGCGCCACCGGCCCGAGCTGTACGGCGACCGCCTCCGTCCGCGCCTCGGAGTCCCCCGTGCCCGCCGCAGCGACGCGACACGCGGCCAGACACACCGCCAAAGTTAGCGTACCGAGGTGACCGAAGCGTGCGTTCATCGTCGCACCTTGGTCGTTGGCGATTTTCTCGGCTGGACCGATTTCGCTCGTCGGTGCGCGCGGAGCGTTTCTTGGGCTTTGGTCGTGACGGTCGCGGCGAACAGGCCGTCGCACGCCAGATCGACGAGCAACTCCACGGGGCGCCACTCGATCCAGGACGCCTTTGCGGTCTCTGCCGTGCCCATCGCCACGTGCATGGACACGATTCCATGAAGGGTCGTGAAGTAGAGTTGACAGACCAGCTCTGGATCGCTCAGGTGCGGCAACAGGTCCCCGGCCTGTTTTGCGTCGGCAACCATCTTCTGGAGAAACGCGTAAGCATCTTCGGCATAGGCTCCACGGCGTATCCCGGGCTCGATGTCGGCCAAAGGAGTCATGAACATCAGCCGATAGTGGTTGGGATGCTCGAGGCCGAATCGTGCGAAAGCGTGCGCGGCAGCGTGCAGCCGCAAGACCGGCTCCGGGATTGCTTCGACCGCGAGAAGCTGCTTCGCGAAGAGGAGGAAATCCTCCGTGACGATGGCGTGGAGGAGCGCGTTTTTGTCGGCGAAGTGACTGTAAAGCGCGGTGGCGGTGTACTCCACGCGGTCGGCGACGGCGCGCATGGTGACGGCCTCCACTCCGCGCGAAGCGAAGAGCTCGCGCGCCGCTGCGATAATGCGATTTCGCAGCTCTGCGCGTTCGCGCTCCCGCCTCTCGTGTGATCCCATCGGCTGTGCCCTCGATACATTCCCTGCCGCACCGGCGGCAAGGCCCAAGGCGCCTACCAGGCTGCTGAAGAGGAAGGCCCCCGCCGAACCAGGGCGCTCTACGACACCATCGAGCATGGTGCTCAAGTTAACACCGTTATATTTGTGTGCAACGAAAAGTTGATGAACGTTGTGTGGGTGGGGGAGACGCTCGAGACGTGGGCATTCAGGGTTCCGCGGACGACTGTCCCTCGAGGATCGAGCGCTGTTTTCGGCGCTCCGCGCGCTTCACGCCCGTGGCCGGCCCGGCCGCGCGTGAGCCGGTCTGGAGCGTGCGGCGCGTGCGGCGGTTTGGTGACCACCGAGGAACGGTTCGGCGACGCCACTTGTGGAAGCCCCGCCACGGGCGAACACTCTGACGCCATGAGCGCCCTCACAGTGCGGCAGGCCAGCCCCCGCGATCTCCCACGCCTCGTCGCGTTGAACGCGGCGGCGTATCCGGAGCTCGTCGCCGACGGAGTGATCTTCGATCGTGCCCAGCTCGCAGCGCACCAGTCCGCTTTCCCCGAGGGCCAGATCGTGGCATGTGGCGAGAACGGGGTCATCGGTGCGCTGGCGACGCTTCGTGTCCCCGCCGCGGCCGCGCTCGCCCCTCACGACTGGATCGCGATCACGGGCCACGGCACGTTCTCCACCCACGTTCCCAGCGGAGATGCACTGTACCTTGCAGACATCTACGCCGACCCGAGCGCGAGGGGGCGCGGGGTAGGGAACGCGCTGTATGGGGCGCTCTTCGCGCTATGTGTGCGCCTTCGGATCGACCGTGTCGTGGCCGGGGGCCGGCTGTTCGGGTACCACGAGGTCGCGGGCGCCATCAGCCCCGAGCAGTACGTCCGCGAGGTGATCGCCGGCGTCCGCAAGGATCACGTCTTGACCTCACAGCTCCGCGCGGGCTTCGAGCTTCGGGGGATCCTGGCGGCGTACCTCGACGATTGGCGCAGCGCGAGCTTCGCGACACACCTCGTTTGGACGAGCCCGCACGTCGAGCGCACCACACGCCCAGCCGACGACCCGAGCCGAGTCGACCGTTCGCCGCTCCTCTCGCTCGGACAGCCTTGATTCGCTGACATGCAGCCGACCGCTCGTCCGCGCGCTTCGCGGACGGCAACGATTCGCTACGCCCCCGCCATCTGTCCGACAGGGACGACCCGCAGCATGCGTGGAATGACGAACGCAGCCCTTCATTTGGCCGCCCCTGTCCAACCGCGAGACGAGGAGACGCTGTCGGCGAGCTCCCCCCGCGACCTGGACGACGCGCCCATCTATTTGTTCCGCGTGCCGACGTTGGTATTCGAGCCCTTCGAGGCGATTGGCACGTTGGCAGTCGCGTTGCTGGCGCTACCTTCGCGCGTGGCGCGGGTCCGTTTCGTGGTCGAAGGCGACGTCGCCCGGCGCCGTCGTGACCTCGTGCGGGCCGTGCTCGCCTGCTCTCGCGTTCGCGCCAAGCGGGAGGACATTCCGTTCGCGCCCGTGTTGCTGCGCACCCACGACGACGACGACAGAGCCGGGCCTCCGCTCCTCCTCGATGTCGTCGCGCGTACCTTCGCGTGGCTCGGTCTCGACATTCACGATGCGCCAGCCGAGCGTGACGTCGCCGCCTACGCTTCGACCCTCGACGACGAGGAGCGTTCGATGCGCGGAGAGCTGAGCGTGCTCGCGATGCGGACGGCCGAAGCGTCGCACCTGCTCTTTTTCGATGATGGCTCGCGCGAGCTGCTCGCCATCTCGGTGCCGCTCGACGAGCAAGTCACGCGCGACGACGTTCCTCTCGATCCCGAGCTCGAAGCGCGCCTCGCAGCGCTCCTTCGCCCGAGGGCGGAAGGTGCGACCGAGGGCGAGCGAGAGCCCTCGTGAGCGACCGAGAGACGGTCGAAAGGGCACACCGCGCCGGCAGTGCGACGATGGCTCTCGGCGCGGTGATCGCAGACCTGTTCGCAGACGTATGCCGCGGCAGCCACCCGGACGTCACGCGCGACGCGCACGCTCCGCCATCATGAAGACGGAGCACGACCGGGCGCGATGTCCAACCTGCGGGCGAGCCGAGCTCTCGCGCTCGAAGCGGCGCGGCTCCGACGTCTTCCTCGCTTGGTTGGGGCTCTTTCCGTTCCGGTGCCGCGCGTGCAACCGTCGCACGTTTCTCGGGCGCCGTGCCTCTGTCCCCACGAGAGGTCTCGCGGGGGCGTCGGGCTCCCAGTGAGCGCAGAGGGAGAACCGCCGCGCGCCCGGCCGCGGCCCGGCCCGGCAATACGGAATGCGGCGGGCACTGCGCGGCAGGCCCGCCGCCTCACGATCACTCGACGTTCGGCATTCCCGGCGTCGCCTTCACCATTTTGAAGCCCGCTTGCGGATCGCCGCTCGGGATACGCCCGTACGCAAAGTCGCCGCCCGAAGCGTCCGGCGGATAGACCACTTTGCCAGCGGTTCCGCCGTCCGGCGCAAGCAAGAACAAGGTCTCCCCGTTCTTGTTGCTGATCCCGAAGTCGGCATTGAAACAATAACTCTGGCCGCCATCGGGGCAGGTCTTGCCCGCGTCCAGGCCACCGCCACGAACCACGAGGTATGCCTTCGGCGAGAGCACGGTCCCGGGAGGAAACGTGACCGCCTCGGCGAGCTTGGGCTCCCCTGTGTCTTTGTCACGATCGGCGACCCGATAGCCGCCGAGATCCTGCGCCGCGGAGCCGGAGTTCACGAGCTCTATCCACTCGTCGCCGCCAGAGATCTCGTTGATGACGATGACCGAAGCGGACACGTTGGCGCCGGCGTCGAAGGTGGGGCTCGCGTCCGTGCCGGGGGCGGCGGGGGTGGTGGGCGTCGAGGTCGGCGCGACGGGTGAGCCCGCCTCGGTTTGCGACGGGGGGACCACACCGTCGGTGGCCTCGGAGCATGCGTATGCCGCGGTGAGGAGCACGACGGAGCTGAGAAGAATGATTCGGCGCATGGATAACCCTCTTCGATTGTGGCTTGGATACGACCGTCGGCGGTGCGTGGTCAAAACACGACCCGACCGATGATCCTCACGTCCCAAAAATTCGAGCCCGGCAGCTCGTCTTCCGCGCGACGCGTGGGCACGGAGCGCGTCACAGCGACGAACGACTCGATAGGATCGAGGAGGCGATAACCGAGCGCTCCCCAAACCGTCGACAGCATGTTTGCCGGCTCGTTTACCGTGTCGCGCACGACGTGGTCGAACCGCGCTCCGACGTAGAGCCTCGGGATCGGCTCCACGCGGACGAACGTGGTCAGCGCGAGCGCTCGCGCGGCGCCGAGATCGGCGACTCCCCACGCGTGGGCGACGATCGCTCCCGCGCGCACGGTGGCGCCCTGCCACACGACGCCCGAGACGAGACGATTCGCTTGCGAAAGCGCGGTGCCAGAAGAGCCGCCCGTAAACGACGCGAACACGCCGAGCGGGGCGAGGGCACCACCGGGAAGCGGATGGATCTCGAGCGCGCCCTCGACGTTCTTTCCGCGATTGAGCTCGCGGCTCGTGTAACCTTCGCCGTTGTAGGCCGCCACGGCGAGGAACCCGTATCCCGACGGCAGCTCCACACGCGCTCGCGCCCCGAGGTCCGCTGGAGCCAAGAGGCCGTTGGCCTCGAGGACCGAGGGGGCGACCGGGCGAAGCATCCACGTCCCGTCTAGATTGGGGACCGTGAGCGTCGGCACGACACCGGCCGCGACGTCGACGAGCCCGAAAGCGCGATAGCCCACGTAGGCCTCTCGGATCCGGACGACGAGGCTATCGCCCGCGACCCCGACGAGGGAGCCTTCGGACGCCGACCGGGTGGCCTCGAGCACGATCCGTCCGCGCGCTTCTTTCCACTCGCCCTCGATCGCGGCGTGTACACGCGGCACGTCGAAGACATGAAAGAACGTTCGATTGCCGTCGATGCCAATCGTGTTGCGCGCCGCGTACTGAGCGAAGATTTCGAGGCCGGGCCGGATCGCGCCAGCGCCGCGCGTCGCCGCTTCGGTCGGAGGCGCGGCGCGACCTACGGGTACGAGCGCGCGCGGAGGTTCGAGGGCCGGTGCTTTCGGGGCTTCTGACTCGTGAGGCACCGTGCTCGGCGCGGGAAGCGAGCTCGTGGGGGCGATTGGCGCAGGCCTCGCGGGCTCGGTCGTCTGTCCGGCCGTGACGGCGCTCGGGGGCGCTGGAGGCGCGACCGGGGCCCCGGCGTCGACCTCCTGCGCGAGGAGCGTTCGACTGGCAAAAAACAACGCCCCGACGAGCGCGGACGACAACGAACGAGCCTTCATGGCAACACCGGCGAGGGCGACGGGGGAGGAGGAGATCCGTAGAGCGCGCGAACGTCGGCGCGCGGCAAATCGGCGGGATCCTCTGGGAGACCCAACCTCGGACCGAGCGCGCCGAGGGCGGTCACGAAGTGGCCGTAGTCGGCGACGGTTCGCTCCGCGTAGGCCTCGCCGAAGTCGGCCTGCTCTTCGACGAACGCCTCGGGATCGAGGGAAATTTTCGCGTAGATCGCCTGCGCGAGGGTGACCCCCTCGTCGCTCGACGTGTGAACGCGCGCGAGCACGAGGCCGAGCGCGGTCGCCATCGCCACGAGCGCGTCGGGCCGGCCACGTGCCCCGACCATCCGCTCGACACGAATCCCCTTTTGCCCCTCGCTCTCGAGGCGCACCTGGCACGGCAAACCGACCCAGCTCGAGACTCCCCAATAAGGCTCGGCGTCCGGTCGCGCCCACGAAGCGCGCGACATCGTGACGATCCGCTGGCCCACGTCGTCGGCGTAAACACCGGGAGGGTAGAGACCTGCGATCCCCGAGTCGGCGAGCTCCTTCACCTCGAGCACGAGGTCGTCGTCCGGGGCGTCCGTCGCGCCACGCACGAGCACGAGCGCGCGCACGCGCGGCCAGCTCGCGACACCGCTCCCGAACTGCCTCGCCGCGTCGAGGACTTTAAACGCCTCTGCCGGCGGCGGCGCGACGAGCGTCGTACGGTATCGCGCCAGCATGTCGGGAAGCGCGTCACGCGCGTAGGACGGGAGCTCGGCGTGCACGGTCTGGGGATCCTCGGGATCGACCGCGCCACGCCGCAGCTTGCGCGCGCCCGCTTCGACCACCGTCAAGTCGGAGAGCTCGCGACGGGCCGCAAAGTCGCGGTTCGCGCGAGAGGCGAGGTCGGCGAGGATAGGAGAGTCGAACGTGGTGACTCTGCCGATCGACTCCCCACGACCGCGGCGCGCGATCGCCTCACGATAGGCCACGACGCCCGCCCGCACGACGGCGCGTACCTGCCCTGCGGCCGCCGCGCGTCCTGCAGCGTCGCCGGCGTTCGCTTCCCGCGTCGCGAGCGCGAGCCCGGCCGCGAAGCGCCGAACGTCCCAAAGGTACGGCGCACGATCGGCGGCGTCGAAGTCGTTCGGCTCGAGGCCGAGGCTCCCATCGGGCGCGCGGAGGACTCCGAAGTTCTCCGGGTGCGGGTCGCCCAGGCTCGGCACGAGCGGCACCGTGAGCCCGAAGCGCGTTGGCCAGGCGGCAGTGCCGCTCCGCATATCGTGACGGTAAAGCGGCACAGTGCCGCGGAAAAAGTCGTACGGTCCGCTCGCCATCTTCACGAGCTTGCCGGCCATCAGCGCCGGACGCGTGCGAATGAGGCTCTCGTCGGCGCGCACCAAGGTCGAGACGATCTCGGATTGCCGGGCGCCGCCACCCTCGCACGAGGGCGCCCAAATGCCGAGGCAAAGGCTCCCGAGGACGACCGATCGACGAGGGCTCCACGGACCGCGCATGGGTGCGGCCACTATGCGGTGGGATCCTCGTGCGCAATCGCTCTCGCCGAACGAGGGCAAAAGGTAACGCGCGGAGCATCGGTCCGTTTCATGAACGTCACAGATGTCACCCGAACGATTCATGCGTCGCCTGAGGGGACGGTCCAGGACGCACGCGTGAGCGTGCCGAGTGCCGCGACGCCTCGGCTGCGTGGCTTCTCGCGAGCAAGGCACGCGACTCGCCGGGAGTAGAACCGCCATTCGGCCAAGTGGTTTGGCGGGCTCCTCTACGAGGGAGCGGCTTGCTGTCGTGTCGACTCGTCAGTCGCATGCACTCATCGGATCGAGACTCGGTCGCTGCGCTCGACGCTCGGGGACGGTGCGCCCTACATCATCGCGCCGAGCGCCACGTGGGCGGCTCGGGCCGCGCGCCTGGCTGTATCGCTCCCGTTCGCAGGTCTTCTGCGCCGATGTCACCTGACTGTCACGAACGGAGGGCAAACCAGGCTCGTGGCCAGCCGATACAGCACGACGACCTCGTTCGATCTCGCTCGCCGCGCCCGGGACACGCGGACGGGCGTCGCGCTCGGCGCCGTGCTCCTCGGCGCGGCCGTGTGGCTCATGTGGGGCCACTGGATCGCGCTCGGGGCGACGACGGCCACGATCGTGATCGCGATCGTCATCGGCGGCGCGCGCATGGTTCGCCTCGCGAGGGCCCGCGTCGTGCGGGACGACAGTCTCGCGTGATCCTCGCGTGATCCTCTCGGGTTCGCAGGCACGCGAGCTTCGCGGTGACGCGTGCGAGCCTTCGCGAAGCTACCGCGACGACCTCGGCGCCGCCCTCGAGCGGGTCCGCGTCCTCGAGCTCGCCCTCAACCAGCTTCGCGCCGAGCATCGACCGTGCTCGGCTCCGCGCGGACCGAAGTGGGTCGCCCTCGGCGCGTGCGGGCTCGTGGTCGGGGCGGGCGCCACGCTTGCGCTCGCGGTCGCTCCGCGGCCGGCGCAGCCTCCGGTGACGATCGGAGCGATCGCGCACGTCGTCCCGCCGAGGACCGAGCCCGCATACGCCGGGCCGGTCGAGGTTCGATCGCGTCCCACGGGCGCCGAAGTGTTCGTCGGCTCCACCCGCGTAGGCACCACACCCGTCGTGCTCTCGCCGTCCGCCGCGCACGCGACGGTGCGGGTGCGCTATCGCGATAGAACCGCCGTGATCACCGTCCCCGAGGGCGCGACGGTCATCAGCCATTCCTTCTGAGTTAGCGTCCTCGTTCGCGCTCCTTCCGTGACGTCTACGTCGCGATTGTTCGCGAGCGACGAAGCGTCACGCGTTCTTCGTTTGGTTGCCTTCGACGATCGGCAAAAGGCTCCGCCATGAACCTTCGACGAAGCTCTGTCCGTGTCGCGCCGTCGCTCGCGCTCGTCCTCTCCCTCGTGCTCTCCGTCGGCGCGTGCGCGTACGGCGTCAACGTCCCCGCGACCGACGATTCCCCGTCTCCGGGGCTCCCCGCGGCGGACGCGGGCGCGCGAACGACGGGCGACGCCGAAGTCGACGCGGCCGAGACCGCGTTGGTTCCGGTGAGCAACTCGAACGACGCGGGGACGGACGCTCACCGACCCGATGGCGCCGACGACGCGGCGGTTCGCGCCGACGTAGCCGTTCCGCCTCTCGATGCGAGCGTCGATGGCGCCGACTCGTCGACCACCGGAGCCGCGCGAGCTCCGGGGCGCAGCGACCTCGTGATCACCGAGATCATGTTCGATCCCGCTGGCGCGGAGCCGGAAGGGGAGTGGTTCGAGATCGCCAACGTCGGATCAGCGCCCGTCGACCTCCGCGGCGTGGTGATTCGCGATGGCGCAGCTCGTTCGCACTCGGTCGTCGCGAGCGTGATCGTCGCGCCGGGCGCGTTCGTCGTCTTCGCGCGTTCCACGGCCGCCAGCGTGGCGGGCGGTGTCCCCGCTTCGGTGGTCGGATACGAGTACGGGCGCGGGGTGTCGGCCTCTGCCGGCGTCATCCTCTCCAACGGCGCGACCGGCGCCGTGTCGCTCGAGTACGGCGGCGCCACGTTGACGAGCGTGGCCTACGGCGCCTTCGGAATCGCTGCGTCCGGCGCTAGCCTCTCGGCGCGCTCGGTGGCGCATGCGACCAACCCGTCTGCGGCGAGCTTTTGTGCGACCCCAGTGCCCACTCCTGGGCTCGCCTCTGCGTGCCCCTGAGGTCACAGAATGCGACCGGCGACGAGCGCACCTCGACGCATGAGGTGCGCTCCGTCTC
>JAAFHV010000177.1 GCA_013297655.1 Myxococcales bacterium
ACGCACGAGCAGCGCGCTCGGGCGCCGACAACGGCGACGGGACGCCTCAAACGAGCCCGCGCGCGCCCACCACGGGCCGGGTCTCGGGCGGAAGACTCTCCCCGATTCTGCAAAAATCACGGTAGGGTACCGCCCGATGAGATTTCGCATGCCTCGCATGCCCCGCGTGGTCCGCGCCTCCGCGACGGCAGCCGCGTTCGCCTCGACGTCGTTGCTCCTCGGCGGCTCCGCCGAAGCGCAATCCACCTGCGGCAGCGGCGGGTCCGCTTGCGTCAACAGCGACACGTTCTGGCCTTCACCCGGGCCGTCGCGCTTCTCGCAGGTCTCGGGCACGAGCACGGTGAACGCGGGCGACCTCGGGATTTCCCTCGTTACGAGCTACCAGTCGCGGCCGATCGTGCTCCGCACCGCGTCGCCCGGGCCGAGCGGCGCCGGCACCGACAGCTACGCGGTCGACAACCAAGTGACCACGAGCTTCCTCTGGCAGTACGGCATCACGCGCGCGCTCGCGTTCGACGCCGCGCTCCCGATCACCCTCGGCCAAAGCGGCGACGGGCTCGCCGCGCTCACCAGCGGGCCGGGCCTCAAGTTCACCGCGATCCGTGATTTTCGCTTCGGCGTGGCCCTCGCGCTCGTCCCCCGCGAGCGGGTCGACGTCGAGACGACCCGCAAGAACCATGGTCCCGGGCACGACTACGCCGTCACGATGCGCCTCGGCGTGAGCGCCCCCATCGGCGACAAGGCCGAGCTCGCGAGCGAGCGCACTGCGGTGTTCATGCCTGCCGTCGCAGCCGACTACCGCGTCGGCCCGGTGCTCGTCGGAGCCGAGCTCGGCGCCCGTGTCCGCCCCGTCACCGACATCCTCGGCGCGCGGATCGGGACCCAGCTCACGTCCGGCCTCGGGGTCGGGGTCGACGTCCTCCCGCGGGAGCTGCTGACCTTCTCCCTCGAGACCCGTGTACTTTACAACCTCCCCGAGCAGGCCGACGTGACACGCGCGGCGGGCGGGCTCGTCGCGACGCCGAACGGGAAATACCTGTTCCCGGCCGAGTGGATGCTCTCCGCACGCACGGCTCCCCTCGCCTCTGGCGACGTGTCGCTCACGTTCGGCGGCGGCGGAGGCTTGTCGACCGACACCGTCACGGTGCCTCGGTTTCGCTTCGTGCTCGGCATCGTCTACGCGCCGCAGGGCCGCGACTCCGACGGCGACGGCATCCTCGACAAGCTCGACGCCTGCCCGCACGAAAAAGCACGGGGCGAGCCGCGCGACGGGTGCGATCATCCCCCGCCGGAAGGAAAGCCATGAGCGTTCGCATCGTCACGATCCCGGAAGGCGCCGACATCGTCGCGGCGGCGAAGGACTACGCGGCGCAGGGCCGCGGATGGGCACGTGCGGCAGGCCCGCTTTCCGCGGTGGAGCTTCGCCGCGCGGGCCACGAAGCACAAACACTCGACGGCGATCTCCTCCTCGTGTCGCTCGAGGGGCCGTGCGAAGGGCCGCTCGTCGGCCTCGTCAGCGTGCGCGATCCGCTCTCGACCCACCTCGTCGCGGGCGAGGTCCTTGCCGCCCTCGCGTCCTCGACGACCAGCATGTGCATCATGCACGAATCTCGCGGCGACCAGAGCGGAGCGGTAAGGAGCGAGGCTTCGAGCGCAGCGGCGATCGCCCCCGCCGCGCCGTCGCTCGAGTCGCAACCGTCTCTCCCCCTCCCTTCGCACGTGCCCGCCCGCGAGGTCGACGTCCCTCGCGAGCCGCCGCCGGCGCGTATTTCGTCGCCGAACGTCACGCTCGCGCAGGCGATCCCCGCGCGTCCGGCGAAGGCCGCCGCCGCGGAGGACGAGTCGCTCGCTCCCGAGGCGGGCGACTGGGTCGAGCACTTTGCGTTCGGCACCTGCGAGGTCATCAAGAGCGACGGCGACAGGCTCCATCTGCGCCTAGGAAAAGACGGCAAGATCAAAGAGATCGCTGCCGAGATGCTCAAGGTCACCGAGCTCCCCGCCGGGGACCGTCCCGGCCGCCGGTTCAAGCTCGAGCGCCGGCTCTAACGCGCGGCGCGGAGCTGCCTCACGACGCGCCCCATCCGTTCGGCGACGCCGAGGCCCCCGATGAAGGGGGCTCGGGCGCTCACGCTCACGTGATGGGGTGAACCACACAACGCGCGCCGCCTGCGACGGGCGCTCACGCTCACGCGATGGGGTGAACCGCACAACGCGCGCCGCCTGCGACGGGCTCTCACGCTCACGCGATGGGGTGAACCACACAACGCGCGCCGCCTGCGACGAGCTCGTGGCCGTCCTTCGCGGACGCGGATTTCACCATCGCGACGGCGGTCCACGTCGCCTCGTCGCGCGCGACGCTGGAGACCGTCCCTACCTCGGCGGCGCCGTCGAGCAACGGGGAGCCAACGACCAGCTCGGCGTCGCTCGTGAGCCGCACCACGTGACGTTTGGCGTGGCCACGGTGCTCAAGCATGTAAAGCACCTCTTGCCCGAGGTAGCAGCCCTTCGAAAACGACACGCCGAGACCGTGGAGCGCCGTCTCTTGCGGGTAGTGCGAGGGCCCGAAGTCTTTTCCGAAACGCGGTACACCGAGCACGGTGCGGAGCTCGTCCTCGAGGCCCGGGGGGGCGATGCCCGCGTCGTTCTCGCGCACCACCTCCGCGAGGCGCTCGGCGAACGTGTCGATCGACCCCTCCGCCAATACGTGCGCGATCGGGAGCCGAAACGCGGCGCCCGCCCACACCGCTCCGGCGAGGCCCTTCGCGATCGCCTCCGCGCGCGGACCATAGACGCGGAACACCGCCGCTTCGTCCGCCGCTATTTCCACGTCTTCCATGATCAAGTGATGATCGAGCGTCGCCGTGACCGCCTCGCGCGCCGCGGTGGGCACCACGAGGAAGATCGCGTCGGGTCGGACAAAAAGGTGCATATCGCACACAATTTTGCCCTTCTTTTCGCAGAGAAACGCGTACGTGGAGTCGCCGGCGGCGAGCTTTCCGACCTCCTGCGTGACGAGCCCTGACAGCCACGAGAGGCGGTCCTTCCCGGTCACACGAAGGACGATCAGATCCTCTGCGCGGGCCACGAGAGCAGAGGTTTCGGCGAGGTTTCGGCCCTCTTCACGAGTGAGCTGCTTCACGCGAAGGACCATACGCACAAAGCCAAGAAATGCGACCGTTCCTTGACGGATCGCGTCGGCCGGGGGAAAACCGAGGACCCTAGTATGGCAGGCATCGGCGTCGTCCTTAACCCCAAGAGTCGCAAGAACCTCAAGGACCCGCGCGCCGCGCGCCGCCTCGCCTCCGCCCTCGGCGACCACGGCGTCGTCCGGGAGGCCCGCTCTCTCGACGACCTCCACCGCATCGCGGAAGACTTCAAGAAGCTCGGCATCGACGTGCTCGGCATCAGCGGCGGCGACGGCACGAACCACGTCACGCTCACCGGCTTCATCGACGTCTACGCCGGCAGCATGCTCCCGCAGATCGCGTTCTTGCGCGGGGGCACGATGAACACCGTCGCGAACTCGTGCGGCGTCGCGCCCGGCAAGCCGGACAGCCTGCTCTCGCGGGTGCTTCGGCGCTACACCATGCGCGGCGTGCGCCCCCTCGAGAACGTCGAGCGCCACGTCGCGCGCATCGGCGAGCACTACGGATTTCTTTTCGGCACCGGCACCGTGCGCGGTTTTTTGGCCGAGTACTACTCCGGCGGCCCGCCCGATCCGGTCATCGCCGCGAAGACGCTCCTTCGCGGCGTGGGCAGCACCCTCGTCGGCGGGGAGATGGTCAAGCGCATGTGCGCGCCGTTCCGCGGGCGGGTGCTGTTCGACGACGGCACGTCCTGGGAGGAGCGCGACTACCTCACCACCGCGGGCGGCACGATCGACCAAATCGGCTTGAATTTCAAACCGTTCTACCGCTACGCCGAGCGGCCGGGGTGCTTTCATATTCTCGGCATCTACGCGAGCCCGGGCCGCTTCGTGCGGAACCTCCCGCGCGTGCTCATGGGCAAGCCGCTCGGAAAGGGCGCCGCCTACGACGCGGTCGTGCCCGCCGCGACGATCGAAGCGCGGCGAGGCGAGCGTGTCGCCTACATGATCGACGGCGATCTCCACGAGACCGGGCGCGAGCTCCGCGTCGAGATCGGTCCCAAGGTCCGCATCGTCGTCGGCTGAGCCCGTCGACCTTTGAAAAAGGCCTTTCCAGAGCGCCGGGGTGGCTCGGGGAAGCTTGCGTGAGGCCCTCGCAGCCGGGTACCTTTCCGCGGCTATGACGCCGACCGAGACAAGACCGTGCAGCTCGCGCGTCCCGCGCATACCGCCGCGTCTCGTCCGCGCCTTGTGCGTGTCGCTGGGAGCCTTCGTAGGTGCCTCGCTGTTCGTTTCGACATCGCTCGCCGACGGCCTCGACAAGGACGAAACCGCCCGCCTCGCTCGCGGCGAGACCGTCGCCCGCAACGTCACGATCGAGAACGACGAGCGCAGGTACGTCGGCGGCATCACCTACGCGGTCGTTCACGCGAGCGTCAGCGAGCTCCAAGAGGTCTTCGAGGACGTCGAGGCCTACCGCAACGTGCTCCCGCGCACCAAGCAGGCCACCCTCGTCGGCCACGAAGGCCTCGACCAGCTCGTCGAGCTCCGGCAGGGCAACGCGGTCATCGATGCACGCTACACGCTTCGCGTACGTCACGAGGCGTGGCGGCGCGACGTGCGCTTCTGGCTCGACGCGCGCCGGCCGCACGATATCCACGACGCGTGGGGCTATTTCCACGTCGATCCGATGACGGACGACGAGAGCGGTCCGCGCAGCCTCGTCACGTACGCGGTGCTCGTCGATCTCGGGCCCGGCCTCGTGCGGGAGCTCTTCGAGGAGCGCCTTCGCACGGTCCTCCTCTCGACGCCGAGCATCCTCTCCCGCTACCTCGTGGCCCGACGAAAAGCGCCACGCCACGGATGATTCCATGACGATGCGTATCCTCGCCATCGCCCTCAACGCCTACCGCGAGGCGGTCCGCGCGCGCGTGCTCTACGGTCTGTTCGGGCTCGCCCTCGCGACCACCGCGTACTCGATGGTCATCGGCGCGATGTCGCTCCACCAAGAGAAACGCGTCGTCGCCGACGTGTCGGCCGCTTCGGTCTCCATCTACGCCGTGCTCGTCGCGATCGTGCTCGGGGCCACTTCGCTCCATCGTGAGATCGAGCTCAAGACGCTGTTCCCTATTTTGACGCGGAAGCTCTTTCGCCACGAGTTCGTGATCGGGAAGTTCTTCGGGATCTGGCTCACGCTCTCGGTGTTCGTGCTCCTCGACGGCGGCACCGCGCTCGCCCTCATCGCCTACCTCGGGGGCCGATCGCCGTTGCTCCTCCTCGGCACGATCGCCGTCCTAGGAGTGCAGCTCGCGATCGCGCTCTACCGCTTCGTGCACGTGCGGGTGTTCGTGCTCATCCCGTTCGCGGCGGCGTACTTCGTCGCGATGGCCCTCCTCGCGTCGCCGGCGGGCCCGGAGCGCACCCTCGTCATCACGTCGTGCGTGCTCACGGTGGCGGAGGTCGCGATCCTCACCGCCGTGACCCTGTTCTTCTCGTCTTTCTCCACCCCGTTCCTCACCGCGATCTTCACCCTCGCGATCTTCGTCTTTGGTCGGTCCGCGGACACGCTCGCGAACCTGCCCGTCAAGACGGTGGGCGCGTTCCCCAAAAAGGTGGGCTTCGTGGTGGCGAAAATCGTACCAAATCTGCACCTTTACGTGCCCGAGCGTGCCCTCCTCCTCGGCGAGGTGGACGCGCTACCGCCGGGCCCCTACGCGCTCCGTGCGTGGGCGATCGCGCTCTTTTACACCGCCCTCCTGCTCACCCTCGCCTGCGCCGTCTTTCGAAAACGAGACCTCCAGTGACGCGCGGCTGCGTGACCGCCGCAAATCGTGCTCGCGCGGGTGACCTCCCGTGACCGAGGCGCCGACCGGCACCCGCGCCAAGGTCGTGAGCCTCGTCCTCGCGATCGTCGCGGTGGCTCTCCTCGCGATCTTGCACCAACACCGCGAGGGCTCCCGCGCGATGCTGGCGAGCGACGTCGCGATCGCGGCGAAGAACCCGGACACCGCCGTCATCGAGGCCTTCGAGGCCGCGACCCACGTCGCTCCGTTCTCGCCCTACTCCGAGGCAGGCTTCGCGCGGCTCCGCGAGATCGCGGAGGACGCCGAGAACCGCGGCGACGACGATCTCGCGCAGGCCGCTTGGCGCTCGATCCGCGCCGCCGAGATCGCGACGAAGGGTCCATTTTCGACCGATCCGGCACGAAGGGCCCACGCCGAAGCTGCGCTCTCCCGCATCGACGCGAGGCGCATGGCCGTCACCGCCGCGCGCTCACCGGGCCTCGTGCGGTTCGACGAGGGCGAGCTCGCGAAGCGGAACGCGCGGGATCCCACGCCGTCGAACGGCACGTTCCTCGCTCTCGGCGCGGGCGCGGTGGTCGCGATGCTCGCGGCGGGATTGCTCGCGCGGGTGGGGTTCGCGTTTCGTGGACGGAGCTCGCTCGTCGCCGCCGCCGTCACCGCGGGAGCGCTCGGGCTCGTGGCCTTCGCGCTCTCTCGCTGAGGGCCGGGAACGCGGACTTTCGCGCGACGGCACGGCGTGGGGAGCGCGGCGCACCCGCTCCCGGCGCGGCGCGACGTCAACCGCGCGCGTCGCTTCTTTCTTCGCGCAAGCTCACCACTCGCCGGTGTTGGGCATCGACGCCCATGGCTCTTTCGGGGCGAGCGCGCCGCCCTTTTGGAGGAGCTCGACGGACTGTCCGTCGGGTGCCTTCACGAACGCCATGTGGCCGTCGCGGGGGGGACGGTTCACGACGACGCCCGCTTCTTGAAGCCGCGCGCACGTCGCGTAAATGTCGTCGACCTCGTAGGCGAGGTGCCCGAAGAAGCGCCCGCGCGCGTAGTCCTCGGTCGAGTCCCAGTTGTACGTGAGCTCGACTTGCCCCGAGTCGCCCTCGGCGCCCGTAGAGAGGAACACGAGGGTGAACCGCCCCTTTTCGCTCTCGGTCCGACGTACCTCGACGAGGCCCAGCTTCTTCACGAAGAAGTCGAGCGCCGCATCGAGATTTTTGACCCGCAACATGGTGTGGAGATAGCGCATCGCCCCTCTTTACCACCGCACGGCGAGGGCGCGCCGTGGTGCTTGCACCCGTGAAAAAGTATGTAACACTATTTCACATGAGCTACATGAGCGCCGTCATGCGGGAGCTTCTCGCCGAGCGCGGATCGTTCTTCTGGACGGTGCCGAACGTGTGGACCCCCGCCGAGTGCGCGACCATGCGATCGCGGATCGAAGGCCTCGGTCCTAGCCTCGCGCCGATCACGACCGCGCGAGGTCCCGTCGTCCGCACCGACGTGCGCACGAACGAGCGCGTGATGTTCGACGACGCGGAGCTCGCGGAGAGCCTCTTCCGGCGCGTGCTTCCACACGTCCCGGAGGTGCTCGCCGACCGCCCCGTTCAGGGGCTCAACGCGCGGTTTCCCGGCTATCGTTATCGCGTCGGCCAGGCCTTTCGCCCGCACTACGACGGCTCGTACCGCGCGAGTGCGACCCTCGAGAGCGAGCTCACGTTGCTCGTGTACTTGAACGAGGGCTTCGAGGGCGGGGCCACGCGGTTCCTCGACGTCGAGAGCGAGGTGCGTCCCACCACGGGGAGCGCGTTGCTCTTTTTCCATCGTGTGCTCCACGAGGGCGAGGAGGTCCGCGCGGGGGAGAAGCTCGTGCTGCGCTCCGACGTCATGTACGGCACCTGAGCCGCGCGCTCCGTACCAGCAGCGCCGCTGGATCGGCGAGCACCAGCAGGATTCGTCCCTCGTCAGACTTCCAAAGGCGCGGCCCTCTTCAGCGACTTCCAAGGCGCGGCCCTCTTCAGCGACTTCCAAGGCGCGGCGTCGCGCCTCGCGCGGCTCGCAAGTCGTCGAAAATCCTCGGTCATTAGGCGGTTCGGTGCTCTAGAACGACGCGCCGCCGCTCAGGCCGAAGAGGAACGCGCGCGCGGCCCCGATCTGCTCGCCGCCGAGGGTGAAGTCCTCGTAGTGGAAGAACTGCACGTTGCCGGAGATGCCGACGCGGAGGCCCTGGATGAACCCGAGGTACTTCTTCTCGCGGGCGGTCACCCCGTACCCGAGGCGGAGGCCGGCGAGGATGCTGAAGAACGGCGAGAGCTCACGATCGCCCGTGAAATACTGGCCCTTGGGCCCGAGGGGAGGATCGCCGCCGGTGTAGTCGTCGCTGAAAAAGAGCGCGCCGCTCTGTTTGTAGAAACGGCCCACGCCGGTGAGGCGCAGGTTCTCGAAGAAGATCTTCTCGACCTCGAGATCGCCGGTGCCGCTCTTGACGCCCCAGCTATCGGTGTACGCGCGGCCACCGAAACGAATCGCGAGCCGCAGCCCACGCACGAACACGTTGGCGCGGAGCGCGAGCGAGTGGCGCGCGCGATCGTCGGGGTGGTGCTCCTGCGCGCGCTGCCCTTGGCCGACGATGATGCTGCGGTACGGATTGGAGAGAAAGCCGTTCTGGAGCTGAGCTGTGTAAACGAGCTGCGTCACGAAGACCGGCGACCACGCTTGGCTCCACGAGCCTTGGTAGCCGTCGACCCCGATCGCGCGGGTGGTGCGGAGCGGGTCGTCGGTGAAGCAGCCGTTCGAGTCTTCGAGCGCGCGGAACTTGGAGGGGGCGTCGTTCGCGCCCTGCACCCGGTCGCACACGCTGTCGAAGTTACGGGCGTAGCTCATCTCGAGCTGCGTGTTGTGCTCGAAGATCTCCGTGCGCGCGCCGACGTTGAACGAGTTCGACTTGTAGTCGTTCTCCGTCGAAAACGTGTAGTTTGCAAGGAACGTGACATCGCCCTTCTTGAGCGCGAAGCCCCCGCGCGGCGAGTGGCGGAGGTCGGTCACGCTCGCGGCGGTGACCACGTCGGCGCCTGGGTTGTTCGCGGCATACGCGGGGCCAGCCTTGACGGCGATGCTCGCGCCGCTCACCACGTCGGCCTCGTAGCCGCCCTTGATCGTGAGCCAATCGGTGGGGCGCACGGTGAGGTCGGCCGCCGGGGTGAGCACGGTCATGTTCGTGCGGGTGGGGGCCTCGTGGTAGACGGTGTACGACCCGGACACATCGGCGACCTGGGCGCGCGCGACCGCGGGCACCATCGCCCCCCCAAGCGCGAACGCGCATGCGAACGCGGACGAAAACGCGGCGCGGACGGTCCTCTGGCGAAACGAACGGCTCAGTTGCAACCGCAGCCTCCGCCAGTCACGCCTGCGCCACCGTAGGAGCCTTCACGGTTCTCGATCGCGTGCCGCACCTGCGCCGCCTGCGGATCGCTTTCGAACTGCATGGACGGATCGGCCAAGATCGCGCGCTCCTGCGGCTTCACGGTGACGCACGACGCGAGGAGCGGCGCGAGCACGAGCACGCCGGCGAGCCCGAGCCACCTGGCGGGCCGGCGCCGATCGACCGCGGCCGCGGCCGCGGGAAGCGAAGACATGAACATGCGAGTGAGCCGAAGGCGAAACGGCATGCCTTTGCCACCCGACCGCAGGGAGGACGGCATGAACATGCGAGTGAGCCGAAGGCGAAACGGCATGCCTTTGCCACCCGACCGCAGGGAGGACGGCATGAACACGAGCCCGAGAGCTGCGATGCGGTGGTTCATGGTCAAAAATACGCTCCTAGCCCGAACGAGAACGTCTGAGCATTTTTGAGGCCTTCGGTCGTGAAGAGCGAGGCGTTCGTGACCTCGAAGCGGGTCAAGATGCGGCCGCGGAGGGCGAGCATGAAGCCACCTCCCGCCCGCGCCATGTAGAGGCTCTCCTTCTTGAGGACGAAGGAGTCGGCGTTCGGGAGCACGCGCAGCTCGCCGACCCCCAAGCCCACGAACGGGCAAATCGGCCATGAAGGCGCGATGTTGATCGTCGCGCCGCCGCCGTAGAACATCTGCGCGCCGTCGGCGGTGAGGGCCGCGCCGAGGAAACCGTTCAGCGTCACCGTCTCGTGGAGCACGATTTGCGGGATGAATTCCATGTAGCCGAAGCCACGGAACGAGCCGTCGGCGATCGGGATCCGGAGCACCCCGCCCACGATATTGAACCCGGCGATCGTTCCGCGAAGGGGCGGCGGCGCCAAGAGCCCGGGACGAGACGGTTTGTCGCTCTCGCCGGGGCGCACCGCGAAGGGCTCCACCTGGGCGCCGAGCACGTACGCGATGCGGCCGTCGTCGGTGACGATGCGAAGCCAGAAGCCCTCCCCTTGCCTTCCGTCGAGGGCGAGCGTCTCTCCGCGGTGGGCGGTGCCGATGACGCGGAACGTAGCGCCGGGGCCCGAACGAAGCTCCACCTCGTCGACGACGACGCGCGCGAAGGCCTCCGGTCGCTCCTCTGCCGATGCAAGGGAGGGCGCGCCGAGCAGCGTGCCGAGCACGAGGGAGAGAACGCCGAGCGCTCGCAGAGCTCGCTTCATCGCTGCGCCCAGGTGCGAAGGATGTCGGCGGCGGGATCGTTCTTCGGGAAGATGGCCCGCGGGTGGTTGGCGCCGGTGGGCCGCACGAAGATGGGCGCGGTGGTGTAGTCGCGGCTCATCACGATCGTAGCGGCCTCGAGGTTGGCTTGGGCGGGGCTCCCGGCGCCGATCTGACCACGATTTACGGGCCGCTCGCCGCCGCCGCAGTCGACCGGCGGGTGATCGCGGAGCGCCATTCCGCTCACGGCGGACGCGTTGAAGTGACAACCGCCGGCGCGATCGCCCGCGCCAGGATCGCCCGAGCCGCACCGCTTCGCGAAGAGGACCTCGGGCTCCACCTTGCAGAAGAAGTAGTCCGGGTCGAAGCGCTCGTCGGCGACGACGAAGTTCGGCCCAGGCTCGACCGTCTCGCAGCCGGGCGCGGCCAAAAGCATGGCCCCGACGGCCATCGCGCCAACCGCGCCGAAAACGCGTCCTCGCCCGAGAGACAGAAAAACCCCCAGCATGTTCCGTGCTTGGCGCATTTTGCGCGCTGCTCGGGAGAAGGCCATTCGCACCGTCTTCCGCGCGGGAACGCTCCCTGCGCCCTCGAACGATAGGCGGCTCGGCTGGGCGCTGGCTACGGAAAACCAACCCGAAGGCTCGCTCTATACGTGGTGGGCTAGCGCGACTCGTTCGCTGAGCGTAGTCATCGACCGACGAGGACGAGGGCTTCCGATGACGGGCCTACATCTCCCTTCCTCGGTGCGTCCAGGGGGCAACAACACCGTGTCTGGGGCGACTCGCCGCGGGTGTGGCAGGAAAGTCAAGAAAACGACAATTGCTCGGAAATGCTGGAAAGAATCGTCCTTTTGGGCACTTGGCCTGGATCCTGGAAGGTGATGGTCGAGCGTCGGGGGTCGTTTTCCATTGCACCCCTGACATCGAAGTCAGTACAAGTTTGGCCGCGGCGCCAAGGTGTCGTATCTTATCCTACACGCAGCCACGATGTATGTGGACGTGTACTCCTCCTTGGCCCACCCGGAGCTACGGCTCCTCCGGAAGAAACGAGAAGCATGAAACTGACCCACTGGTACCTCGCTGCAATCGCCCCCATCGCCGTCGCTGGCTGCTCGGGCGCTCTCCTCGGCCACATGGCCGTCCTCGCGCTGACCATCGGGATCTTCGTCGGAACGCTCTCCCTCGGCCGTCAGTCGGCCCAAGCCAACCTCCCCTCCGCGACCACGTCGCAGCAGATCGAGAAGGCCTGATCCTCACCTGCTCTGGAGGCGCGAGCCTCGCTTTCGGTCCGACCGCCCGCGCGATCGCGGAGACGGTTGGGCGCCTCGCACGGGTCGCGGAGCCCTAGGCTTCCGACCCCCCGCACCGCGCCCCCTCACCCCTCCCCCCACCGATGCGTTCCGGAGCCGGCCACCAGCCGCGACCGTCGAGCGTGTCGGCCCCCGCCTCCCGCGCGACGCTCGTCACGGCGCCAGGGGCTGTGCGTCTCGAGCGCCTGGACACGGCGCTCGGCTCGCCTCCGTCCCCGGGCTCGGGCTATCACTGCCCACGCAGAGCTCGCCTCACGAGGCCGAACCGTTCCACTTCCCACCGGCGCGGCGTCCGCGGGTAAAGTCGAAGGTCATGTCCGGCCTGAAGCGCCTCGAAGACTTTACCCTCGCTGATCTGGAAGCCGTGCGCCTCGTCCTCCGCGGCGACTCGGTGATCGATTGGCACCGCTTGAACTTCACCGGAGAAGACGAGATCGACGTCTTCCTCGCCTCGCAGGAGTTTCGCGCCGACGTGGCGAGCGATCGCGCCCGCATCAAGGCGATCAAGGCCGAGGCGATAGGCTACCTGCGCCGCCACTTCGAGTACCCGATCCCGAAGCCGGTCGAGAACGCGTCGGTCGAGGAGCTCTTCCACCTCGCGGGAGGCAAGGGCCACCGCCAGATGTGCGCGTGCTCGATTTTGAAGTGCATGCACATCATCCATCACCTGGAGGGGCGCGAGCTGCTCTTCCTCTTGCCGCTCTCGGACCAGGAGCTCTTCCACCTCGTCGAAGAGAAGGTCTACCGCGTGATCGGCGGCATGCTGGCCGAGGGCTTCCCGATCACGGAGCTCGTCGGCGGTCGGAAGAACAAAGACTCGCTCTACACGAAGCTGCTCTCCAAGCAGGAGAACGTAGCGGCGCAGATTTACGACAAGCTGCGCTTTCGCATCGTCGTTCGCGACCAGGAAGACATCTTCCCGGTGCTGCAATACCTGACGAAGAAGCTCTTCCCGTTCAACTACGTGATCCCGGGGCAGAGCATCAATTCCATCTTCCACTTCAAGCGCTACTGCTCGCAGAACCCGCACCTCGGGCCGATGCTCCCGGAGATGCAGGCGGGCCGCGACGAGGACTACACCCCGAGCGACAACGAGTTTTCGGCCGAGAGCTACCGCGTGATCCACACCGTGGTCGACATGCCGGTTCGCCTGCCCGCCCGCGTGCTCGACACCGCCCCCGCCGCCGCCGCGCCGCTCGGCCCGATCGTGTTCGTGATCTGCGAGTTCCAAGTCCTCGACCGCGAGACCGAAGCGGCGAACGAGGTCGGCGACGCGTCGCATGCAAAG
Source organism: Myxococcales bacterium (assembly GCA_013297655.1). Classification (GTDB taxonomy): domain Bacteria; phylum Myxococcota_A; class Polyangia; order Polyangiales; family Polyangiaceae; genus JAAFHV01. The sequence goes on from JAAFHV010000177.1 coordinate 13,082, forward strand.
TACAAGGAACGGCAAAAGAAGGCCGTGATGCGCCGGCTCCAGCTCGGGATGCGCGAGATGAAGGTTCCCCCGCGTCGCCGCCGGTCGTAAACGAGCCCGCGATTCGTCAGGCGCGTCAGTCGCGTCAGTCGGGTGCGGAGGCCGAGCGGAGGAGGGCGAGCAAGAGGGGCGTCACCACCAGCAAGAGCGTCGCCACGATCGTGCTGCCCAAGACAGCGAGGCCCGTCGTGTAGCCGGTCTCGTCGTAGGCCGTGAGGGCGGCGTCGTAGAGCGGCACCTCGTGTGGCTTTTGCGCGCGCGCGTCCTCCCGCTCCTTGCGGAGCTCGGCGAGACGAAGGTGCACACGGAGCGCGTAAGGCACCGCATCGAAAGGGTTTCTCGGCGGCGCACCGTAGGCGGCGAGCAGCCTGCCCGCGTCGACGGCGAGGTCCGGGGTGGAGCGCGGCGCGCCCTCGCGCGCACCGGTGGCGAGGTCGCGGGGAGCTTCTTTCGTGGCGCCAGACGCGGGCGCCGACACGGCCACGAGGGGGGGTGGGGCGGGCATGTCGAGCTCGGGGATGGTCGCTCCCGCGCCCTCGTCGTCGAGGTTCACCTCGGACCGGAGGCCCTCTCGTTTTTTGCAGCGCGCGCACGCGCCCTTGGAAGAGGTCACACCACCACATGTGGGACACGCCGACGCCATCGCCTGACAGCCTAAATCGGCGACCTTGTTTGGCCAACTGCCACACGCCGTCGTCGGCCTCCTCCCGTTTCGTTCGAACGCGCGAACGAGCCTCACCGACGCTGGGCTCGAGGCGGGCCCCCGCAAAGGCTCCGAACCGGCTCCTTTCGGGAAAACGAGGATAGCGATCGAAAACGCGCGGCGTTTTGACTAGTCTCTCGCCCATGCGACTCTTCGCGAGCAAGGCCCTTCCGATCGCCCAAGACGTCGTCCGGGCGCTCCTCAAGACGGGGAGCCTCGAAGCGGGCGCCCCGACCGAGGTGATCGCGGACGTCGAGGCGGTGCTCAAGTCGTACCTGGAGAGCGAGCGCGAGGTGAACGAGAAGACGCGCGATCTCCTCGAGCGCACCGGCCGCGGGCAGAGCGAGTACAGCCGCGTCCGCGCCCAAATCGCCGAGTCGAAGGGCATCAAGGTGGGCGACGAGATGCTCGACTACCTGCTCGACCAGGTGGTCGCCGCGTTTCACCACTCGAGCCACGTCGACGAGATCTTCGCAGAAGATCATGAGCTTAGGCGCGCCATGGTGTCCCACTTCAAGAAGCACCTCGCCGCCGACGAAGGCCTCGACGCGGAGGTGCGGCTCCAGCTCCGTCACGTGCAAGAAGGCACCCGCACGTGGGACGTGGAGTACGCTCGGGTCATGGAAGCGGTGCGCCGGAAGCGCGGAGTCTGACGATGGAACCGCTGCCCTCCTCGGCGCCATCGTCTCGCGGTCGCATGAGCGCCGACGACTTCTTGCTCATCATCCTGTGCTCGCCGAGCGGCGCCGGGAAGACCACCCTCACGCGTCTTCTCGAGGAAAAATTCCCCGATTTGCAGTTCTCGGTCTCGCACACCACGCGCTCGCCGCGCGCGAACGAGGTCGACGGTCGCGATTACCATTTCGTCGACCGCGCGCGCTTCGAGACCCTCGTCGAGGAAGACGCGTTCGTCGAGTGGGCCGAGGTGCACGGAAACCTCTACGGCACCTCCCGCAGCGAGATCGTACGCGCCAAGGCGATCGAGGCCCCAGTGCCCTGCCGCGGGATGATCTTCGACATCGACTACCAAGGCGCACGTCAAATCCGCGCCACCGTGCCAGACGTGACCTCGGTGTTCATTTTGCCCCCCTCCATGGACGAGCTCCTCCGCCGCCTTCGTGGCCGCGCGAGCGAGCCGGAGGAGGTCGTGCAGCGCCGTTTCCGCGTCGCGGAGGGCGAAATCGAGCACTACGGGCTCTTCGACTACCTCGTCGTGAACGACGATTTGTCGCGCGCCTTCGAGGAGCTCTCGAGCGTCATCGTGGCCGAGCGCGCGCGCCGCCGCCGCCGCGCCAAGCTCGCCGAGGCGCTCCTTCGCAAAGGTGTGCTCCCCCGCTGATCTCGCGCGTGGGCTAGAGGTCGAGCGAGCTCCTTCGCCCGCCTTCGCCCTCCCTCGCCCGCGCCCGGCACGTCCGTATCGCTTCGTATCGCCTACCGAAAGAGAGACTGTCACCGTGAAAAGCCCCCTCCTCATCGTCGGATCGCTCGCGTTCGACGACCTCGAAATGCCCACCGGCTCCTTCAAGAACGTCGTCGGAGGCGCGGCGACGTACTGCTCGCTCGCCGCTTCGTTCTACTCGCCCGTTCGGATCGTGGGCGTCGTGGGCGAGGACTTCGGCGACGCGACCCTCGCCGACCTCCGCGCGCGGGGAGTCGACACCGAGGGCGTCGAGCACGCGAAGGGCAAAACGTTCCGCTGGCACGGGCGCTACGCGGACGACCTCATGAGCCGCACCACCCTCGACACGCAGCTCAACGTGTTCGCCGACTTCAACCCGAAGATCCCTGCATCTTACAAGCAGACGCCCTTCGTCCTCCTCGGCAACATCCACCCCGCCCTCCAGTCGGCGGTGCTCGACCAGGTGGACCGCCCCAAGCTCGTCGCGGCCGACACGATGAACTTCTGGATTCATGGCGAGCCCGCCGCCCTCGGCGAGCTGCTCAAGCGCCTCGATCTCCTCATCATCAACGACGAGGAGGCCCGTGATTTGTCTGGCATTTCCAACATTTTGCGCGCCGCCGCCGACATCCGGAAGCGTGGCCCGAACAAGCTCATCATCAAGCGCGGCGAGCACGGCGCGCTCTTGTTCGACGACGACGGCGTGTTCTTCGCGCCGGCCTACCCGCTCGAGCAGGTGCTCGATCCCACCGGCGCCGGCGACTCGTTCGCGGGCGGCCTCATGGGCTCGATCGCGAGCCTCGGCGAGGTGACCCCGGTCGGGCTCCGTCGCGCGATGCTGTTCGCTTCGGCGATGGGCTCGTTCTGCGTCGAGGACATCGGGCCCGCGCGCCTCCAGAAGATCACGCGCGTCGATCTCGCCGCGCGCATCGAGGCGTTCCGCCGCATGGTCGACTTCGGCGGCGAGCTCTCGCTCCCGGCGTGATCGATCGACATTCGCATTCGCTTTCGCATTCGCATCGCAGCGCATCGCATCGCACCAGTTGACGGAGGGCTCGATGGACCGAGGCACGACGAAGAAGCGTATTTCCAAGGTCAGCGCCGGGATCGGGCTCACGGCGTTCGTGGGCCTCGCGCTCGCGCTCGGCTCGTCGCTCTCGTCGTGCCAAGACGACCCCCACCTCCGGAGCGACGGCGCGAGCCTGGGTGGCAGCGGCGCGTGCCAGGCCAAGCCCGGCGAGCTGCCCGCCCCCGACTGCGACAACTCGAGCAACGACTGCGTCGTGGAGCAGGGCTGCAGCGTCGACGAGACGGCGTGCGGAAGCTCCAGCACGTGCCAGCCGCTCGCCGATCAGAAGAACGCGAAGGTGAAGGATCTCCGGTTCCGTCGCCTCAACATCACCGCCCCCGACGCGCTCGCGCAGGAGTTCATCCAGCGCACGGTGGTGACCCTCAACGTCGACCTCGACGCGAAGCAGTGCGGCGAGGTCGGCAAGGGGCTCTTTAGCTGGATTTTCCGCGTCGATCGCGAGAAGAACGAGCTCATCACCGGCGGCGCGCCGCCCCCGAAAGACCCCTTCGGGCAAGGCTTCTGCTTCGCGAGCTACGACGCGAACGGGATCCAAATCGAGCCCGCCCGCTTCCCGATCGCGTTCGAGGGGAACACCTTCAAGACGACCGAGAAGCGCAAGCTCAACGTGCCCGTGTTCCTCTCCGACGACCTCGCGAGCAGCATCGTGCTGCCGCTCACCGACGTGGTCGTCTCCGGCGTCACCCTCTCGGACGACGGCAACTGCGTCGGCTCGTTCCGCAAAGAAGGGCTCCGTGCAGACTGCACGGAAGACACGAGCTCGTGCCCCAAGTGGCGCACCGGCGGCGCCCTCGGCGGCTACATGACGCTCGAAGAAGCGGACGCGGTCATCATCCGTGATCTCCAGCGCTCGCTCTGCGTCGTGCTCTCCAAAGGCGCCCCCGGCCCGGGCGGAAAGTGCACCCGCGCCGCCGACGGGAGCATCGCGTTCAAGGGCGACTACTGCTCCAAAACCAAGACCGCGGGCGACTGCCAAGACTCGGTGTGGCTCTCGGCCACCTTCGCCGCGAGCGGCGCGAAGATCTTCGACGGACAAGGTGTGCCCGGCTGCTCCGGCGCCACCACCCGCGACGGCGGTGCCGACGCGCAGCCCACCCCCGCCGACGCGGCGAGCCAACCCGACGCCGCGGATGCCGCGACCGACTGAGCTCCTGCTCCTAGAGACGTTCGGCGACGAAGGGCGGAGCGCGCGCACCGTTCTCCGCCGCGAGGACGACGCGCTCGTGCTCGCCCTCGACGACGACGAGTACGAGATCGAGCCGAAGCTCGTTTTTGCGGTGTTTGCACGCTACGCGAAGGAGCTCGATCCGAGCGTAACGATGCCGGACGACGCGGACACGCTCGCTCTCGACGTGACAAGCGGGAGCGGGAGCCGGCTCGTGCGGCTCCGTCACCTCGCGCGGTTCGACGTGATCGCGCGTGACTACCTCGTGCTCGTGCGCGAAGGGCAGCCGGCCCTCGTCGAGCTCGCGACCGCGATCACCGCCGCCCTGGTGCACCTCGTGTCGGCTGCGCGGTCCGCCCACTCGCCGTGACGCATATCCATGCATTTTGCAGCCAACGGAGCCCTCCGCGCGCACGTGTATCCTGCATACATTACCGAGCGCGACGGGCGACGAGATGACCGCGCCAAAACGTAACGCGATGCAGCGATTTACCCACGCAACGCGTTAGCGCACCTGAAACGGAGTCGAGACGAAACCGGCTGTTTCGGTAGCGCCTTATCCAGGTAGTGTCATGCTCTCGGAACGATACGTTCCGATTGTTAGGCGAGGAGCGAGCGGGGCACGCTCCTACGGAGGGCCTTATGGTTCGTGCATGGTGGCGTAAAGCTTTGGCGGCGACGAGCGTGCTTCTCGTGGCCTCGTGCAGTGGTGGCGGGTGCTCTAGCGGGTGCCAGAGCTGTGGCATCCAGCCGCTCGCGGGTGGCTTCCCGAAGGACAAGGCGATCGAGAACGCGGGCTCGGTCCGGATGACCAAGCCGGCGCTCGATTTCATCGGCACCAACGCGCCGGATCTCGCGACCAAGCTCCTCAACGCCAAAGACGGGCAGATGTCGATCGGCATCCCCGACACTCGGCTCCCCGAGACCGAGATCGTCTTCGGGATCGATCTCGCCGCGCACCTCTGTCCGGGCGGCGCCGATCTTTCTACCGGGCGCTGCGTCGCGACGGTCGACCTCAAGCAGTCGAAGTTCACGGTCGACTCGGTCAAGCCCAACGCAGTGAAGGTGCGGGGTACGATCCCGCTCGTCCTCAAGAACACGCCGGTCGAAGCCGACGTGAACCCGGGCCCCGCGATTACGCTCTACGTCGGCTACGGAAGCGGCGGTTGCTCGGGCGGTCGCCCCGCCGTCGCCCCCTACCAGCTCCCGATCGACATCACGATCCCGATCGTCGCCGAGACCGTATCGCCCCGCGACGGGTACTCGAAGGTCGACGTAGCGAACGCGGTCATCAACCTCGACGGCATCTCCGCCGACCAGGTTCAGATCTGCTCCGACTGCGGCCTCGCGAGCTTCATCTGTAGCGGCATCACCAACGCGAGCTTCGTGAAGAACGCGATCGTGGGTCAGCTCAAGAAGGGCCTCGGCGATCAGATCAAGGGCCTCCTCGCGGACCAGCTCTGCACCGCGCCGGTGCCGACAGCGAACCCGCCCTGCCCCACCGGCTCCAAGCCTGACGCCGCGAACGCGAAGTGCGTCTACAACTCCGACGCCACCAAGTGCGTGCCCAGCCTGCTCGGCATGGACGGGCGCATGGATCTGTCGAGCGCGCTCAAGAGCATCTCGCCCGGCGCGACCGGCGGCCTCGACATCGTGCTCGCCGCCGGCGGCGCGATGAAGCCCTTCCCGAACCTCGATCCGGACAACGTCGGATACCCCGGCCACACCAAGAACGGCGTCACCCTCGGCATGCTCGGCGGCGCCGAAGCGCAGCCCGTGTCGCAGTGTGTGCCTCGCGCAACCCTTCAGCTCCCCACCGGAATTCCGATTCCCGACGAGCTCACCAAGGACGACATCGGCGGCTTCCCGGCCGGCACGCCGCCCCACCACGTCGGCATCGCGCTCGCGGGTCGCTTCCTCAACTACGCGTTCGGCGGCGCTTACAACAGCGGTCTCCTCTGTCTCGGCGTCACCACCGAGCAGCTCGAGCAGCTCAACAGCGGCCTCCTCTCGCTCCTCATCCCGTCGATCAAGAAGCTCGCGTACCAGCAGAAGCCCGCGTCGCTCGCGATCGCGACCCGCCCGCAGAGCGCACCCGAGGTCACGATCGGGACCGGCAAGGACATCAAGACCGACCCGCTCCTCTCGATCGGCCTCAAGAAGTTCGCGGTCGACTTCTACGTGTTCTCGTACGACCGCTACGTGCGCGCGTTCACCTTCGAGGGCGACGTCACCGTCCCGGTGAACCTCCAAACCGGCAAGACGGCGAAGAACCCGAACGGCGGCATCCTCCCCACGATCGGCGATCTCAAGATCGCGAACGCGAAGGTGTCGAACGCAGACTTGCTGACGGACGATCCGGCGGCGGTCGCCTCGGGCCTGCAGGGGATCCTCTCCGGTCTCGTCGGCCAAGCGGTCGGCGGTGGGATCTCGCCGATCGACGTCTCCGGCGCGCTCTCGAGCTTCGGCCTCGGTCTCAACATCCCCGAAGGCGGCATCCGCAAGCTCACCAAGGACCAGGATCAGTTCATCGGCATCTTCGCGAGCCTCTCCAAAGCCGGCTCCACAGCTTCCCTCGAGAGCGACACGCGCGCGAAGCTCGTGAACAAGGAAGTGCACGCGGAGGCGATGGACCTCGGCGGCTACGACAAGACCAAGCTCCCCACCCTCACGTTGGAGCTCGGCTCCAGCGCCGACGACGGGAAGAACATCGTCGAGTACTCGTACAAGTTCGACACCGGCCTCCCGAGCGTTTGGACCCGCGGCAAGTCCTTGAAAAT
>JAAFHV010000178.1 GCA_013297655.1 Myxococcales bacterium
AAGACGTTCGGGAGCGGATGGCGCAGCTCCGCAAGTCGCGCGCTTACGTAGGTGCGGAACGGTGGACGCGACGCAGCGAAGGGGCGGCACACCGTATCCCGTCGCCGGCACGTATGAGCGGAGCGAGGGCACGGTGTAGCGGAGAGGCGGCACGCCGTATCCCGTCGCCGGCACGTATGAGCGAAGCGAGGGCACGATGCAGCGGAGCGGCGGCACACCGTATCCCGTCGCCGTCACATAGGAGCGGAGCGAGGGCACGATGCAGCGGAAGGGCGGCACGCCGCCGGCATGAAGGACCGGGCTCGAGATGCTTGCGAAGTGCGGGATTCGTGGGCTCGCTAGGGCCGGTTACGGGTATCTGCCCGAACGCGATGGCCGGGCACGGTCTTCCTCTCTACGCGAACCCGCGCCGATCGCCCCGGCATCTGCGATAGCTCAGGAGCTGGAGTGACAGCCATGCGACGCAAACCGTACGCGAAACGAGGACCGCGTCTTCACCGCGTCCGGCAAGCGTGAGGGAACCAGAAGCGGCCGACACGAAACGAACGCCACGGGACGAGGAGCGTGCGTTTCCTGACGATGTGCCCGTGACCCCTTCTCCACCAGCTCACGTCGAAAGCGGCGAACCATGACGGCATATCCGACGAGCCATGGCACGATGCCGCGCATTCCCCTTGACGAGATTCCCGCGATACCGCCTCGACAACCCACCTATCGCGGCTAAACGCTCGAGCGATGGCACACTCGGTCGACCTTCCCGACGAAGCGGCGTGCCTGGCGATGCTCGCGGACCTTGGGGCTCCTCCGCGCCTCGTTCGGCATGGGCGGCTCGTGCTCGAGGCGGCGGAGATGTTGCTCGTTACCGTGGAGCGCCTCGGCGTGGAGGTGAACACGCGGCTCGTGCGGGCGGGGGCGCTCTTGCACGACGCGGGGAAGAGCGTGCACGTCGCGGAGCTCGATGGGCCGGGGGCGCGCCATGAAGAGGCGGGGCAGGAGCTTTTGCTGCGGCACGGGGCGCCGGCGGAGGTGGCGCGGTGCTGCGTGTCGCACGCTCGGTGGAGGCTCATGGAGTGCTCGCTGGAGGAGCTGCTCGTCGCGCTCGCCGATGCGCTGTGGAAGGGCGTGAGGCGCGCGGACCTGGAGGAGAAGGTCGTGGCCGTGGTCGCGGGCGGATTGGGCAGGAGCGGGTGGGATGTTTTCGTGGAGATGGATTCGCGGTTCGAGGAGATCGCGGATGGCGGGCGGGAGCGGTTGGGGCGGAGTGGGTAGGCGAGCCGAACGCGCGGCAGCGCGATCGCGGAAGGCCGTGACCGCCGTGCCGCGTACCCGATCTCCCTTCCAAGAAGCGCCTTCACGAATCCTTGCTACTCTCCTCCCGTGCATCACTTCGACTCACTTGCCTTCCTCACGGAAGTCACGGCCGTAAAGTCCCACTTTCGCTCGGTGCTTTGGTTTCTCCGCCAGCGCCGTCCGCCGGAGCTCGATCCGGCGCAGAAGGTGGCGCGGGCGCTCTTGCTCGACGAGCTCGAAGACTACGCGGCGCGGGGTATTTTCCCACTCAACACGCACTCCCCCGGGGAGCGGCGGCCCACGTTTATCGACGAGGTTGGCACTCGCTGCGCGGTGGCGCACCTGCTCGATATGTCTGGTGAAGCGTCGCTCGCGCTCGAGGTGCGTGATCGGATGAACTTCGCGCCGGTGAGCGACATCGTGGAGGAGCCGCGGTTCGTGGCGTGGCTTGAGGCGGCGGGGTTTACGCGCGAGGAGATCGCGCTGGTGCAGCCTGCGTATTGCGATCTGACGGCCGCCCAATGTGTTTGCGACGTGACTGGCCCAGACTTCGCCGACCAAGCGCTCGTGAGCTATCGCACCACGGCGACCGGACTCTACGTCACGGAGGTCCACCGCGGCGCGCCGGGCATCGAGGTGGGTCTTCGCGTTCTTGGGCCCGGCGAATCGCCCGACGTGAAGCGAGCGCCAGCCGAGGCAGAGACCTTCGAGCGGATCGCCTGGGTGCCCGCGGCGACGAGAAACAAGGACGGAGAGGCGTACACCGCGAGGGGGCGAACGGCGCTCTACATCGACCAGGGAAACGCGCAGTGCACCCCGGGCGTAGCGAACGCCCGCCCGCTATCGACAGAGAACGCTTCAAAGGCGCTCCTGTCGCCGAGCCGCGCAGCCTGTATGAAGTACCTGGAGTCCATCGACGAAGGCTGGACCAACGATAGCTGCGGCGGCTGCGACATGACGAACCTCGCCGGCTCCTCCACCGCGAGCCTCGCGGTGCTCGCCGCCATCGTGGGGGCGATCGCGGCACGGCGGCGGCGGTAGCCCGAAGCTTACTGGCACGGCTACCGGGTCGACCTCGGCCTGGGTCTTCGCCCCGTCGATCACGCTCGTGCTCGCGGCTCGCCGCCGGTAAGGAGAAAGACGAGAACATCATGGCGACTCAATCGCTTGAAATCGTCGTTCAGGAGCCTTCTGAAGCCGTGGAGCGGCTTCGCGGCGCGCAGGCGGAAGGCGCCGTCGACGCGGAGATTTGGTTGCTGCGGGCGTCGGCGAGCCTCTGCGCTCTGTTCGCGGGCGAGCGATGCTTCCTCATGCTTCTTCGCTACGAAGGCGACGCCGGATTCTTGTCTCGCAATCTCGAGCTCAAGCCTGACGATGCGGTGACGACGGCATTCACGCTTTCGAATGGCCAAGTGGACGACCTCCCGCTGCACTGGACGCACCCGGCTGCCGCGGGCTGGGCAGCGCTCGAGCGCTTCGCAGAGACTGGCCGGCTACCGAGCAGCATGTGGTTCAATGATTCGCGAGACGGCACCGCGCCACCGGTGTGAGGCCGGGTTTTGGCGGAGCAGGAGCACACACCATTCGCGCGGCTCTTCGAGGACGGAGGCGCTGCGAATCACGAACTCAAATGCGACCGACCGACCACCGACGCGCCGCCTTCGAGGGTCCTCTCGACGTGGTCTCTCTCGGCCCACGGTGCGCCCGGGAGCGCACGCCTCTGTCTTTTCAACGGTCCCCAGCGTCTGACTCGTGCGCAAGTGGTATATACTCGCCGGGAGAATAGAAAAAGGGCACACCGGGCACAACCTGGATGGTCAGGTGCTTAGCTGGCGCGTGCGGAATGAGTGTTGGCTTCGCGGCGCAGGCGACTTCTGTCTTCCCTGGCGCCACGACGATGTCCCACATCCTAATGTCCGGCTCTGCGAAGTTGGTAGACCTTCCCGGCTCATAGACCGTGAACCGAAAGTCGACTCGCTTTAGGTAGAGGCTGCTCCGGTTCGTCACCACCACCGCGAGCGGTTGTTCTTTCGGACAGTGACCAGGACCATCCAACGTTATAGCAATTTTGGTCGCGGCGGAGAGCTCGTCTTCGATGCCGCTCGCATCGCCGCCAACTCCGATGGGCGCCGGCTTCAGCAAGGGCAACACCATGACGCAAATAGCGATCACCGTCGCGAAGGCCGCGGCAATCAGCATCAATATGTAGCCTGTGCTCATCTCACGTAGGCTCGCGGCGGGGGAGCCGGCCGTCAAGTGGCGTCGGCGAGTTTACATGACACCCGGTGAATGCAGCACCAGCTAGGCACGGCCGCCGATGGTCGGGACACGACGCGCCAAGGACCCTACGAGCTAGCGCGATTCTGCGAACGTAACGTTCCGAGTTGTCGACGAGCACGCGCCGTGCAACGCTCATCACCATGGGGAAATTCGTACTCGTCGTCGCTTTCGCGATCGCGTTCGGACTCTCAACCGCGTCCGCCGAGGAAGGCGAGGCGCCGGCGAGGGTGCCCACGATGACGCTCTTCACGACGATTCAAGTCGACGGGCAGCAGTCGATCAAGAGCGCGACAGCTCTCAACGTGAACGGGCAGCCCATTATCCTGCCTCCGTCACTTTGGAAGTGCTACGCGAGGACCGCAGCCGTCACACCGAGCCCTGGCGGGGCGGTCTGGCTCAAGGAAGTCGCGTGCCTCATCGAAAGCGAGAAAAAGGGCGGTGCTCCCCTCGCCCAGATCGGGACCCTTGTCGCATGCTCCGATTCGTCGCCCGCTGACGAGTCGATGTTCTATATCCGGGAGCAGGCTCGAGTGCTCCGATTCACGCTCCGCTGCGACATGCCTGCAGCGCCTTCGCGCCGGATCGTGACGCAGTAGTCTCTCGCCGAACGCAAGGGCGCAGCCGAGGCCCGCCGGCCTAGTGATTTTCGAAGTCGTTGTGCAGCGTCTTCAGGACGGTCGCTACATAAATCTCGAGTAGCGCCTGCTTCACGGGTTCTGTCTCCTCCACGAATCGGATCGACATGAGCGCGACGTGCGCCTTCGCGAGAGCAAATTCAGGCCCGAAGCGTTCGTCGTTCACGAGCGACGCACGCGAATTCGTGGTCGAGTAGGTAGCCTTGACGAAGCCACTCTTCTCTCTCGCGATGCGAAACGCGAAGGTCGCGCTGAAGTGGTTCGAGCTCGGGATGCAATGGCCGCGCAGGCGCTTGCGCAAGCGGTTGGTTCGCCCCACGTAGAGGTGCGCGTCTCCCTCGGAGAAGTGAATCGCGACTATCCCCCGCCTGCTACGAAGCTCCCATGACCGAGATCCTCGTGGACGCCGACTCCATCCGCAAACGACCCGGCATGTTCGTCGGCGGCGTGCACGACGGATCGGGCCTCACGCACATGGTGTGGGAGCTCGTCGCCAATTCCCTCGACCAGCACCTCGCCGGGCGCTGCACCCGCATCGACGTCGTCTTGGAAAAGGACGGCTCCGTCATCGTCGACGACGATGGCCCCGGAATGCCACTCGTCGACACGCCCGAGGGGCCATTCGTCGAGCTCGCGTTGACGCGGGATCACCAGACCCCCACGCTCGATGGCCACACACCCCACGAGCACGTCGGCAATGGCCGCGGCTTAGGGCTTTTCCCGCTGAACGCGCTCTCGTCACGCGTGGTCGTCGATGTCTTCGCGAACGGCGTTCACTGCTCGCAGCGGTTCGAGAAGGGATTCGCCACGAGCCGCATGGAAGCGGTTGGGCCCACCGCGCGCACCGGCACGCGAATCACGCTTTGCCCCGACCCCGCGGTCTTCGGCCACGCACGGTTCGACGCGGCACGCTCACGCAGAGGCTCCACGAGCTCGCGTGTTTGCTCCCTCGCCTCACGCTCGCCTTCGTGAAGCCTCACGCACACAACGGCGTTGAGCCCGCGGCGCGCGGTCGCGGCGCGCTTCTTTTGCGGTTGGTCGGCCCAGGCGCTGGCGTCGCGCAGCGCATCGGCGAGGCCGGCGACGATCCCGTCGGCGTGGGTGCCGCCCTCGGTGGTGCGCACCACGTTTGCGAAGCTTTCGATGGTGGTCCCCGTACGCGGGAGCCACTCGACCGCGGCTTCGACGAGGATGGCTCCGACGCGCTCGTTGACGACGAGAGTGCCGCCGATAGGCACGCGAGCCTGACGGGCGCGCTCCAACAGAACGGTGAGCCCGCGCGGCTCGCGGAAGACGTGCTCGCGTCGGTCGTCGATGCGACCTACGACAGTCCGACCTTGAGCCGGCTGACCACGCCCGAAGCCAAGCACGCCGTCGCGTCCGCGACTCGCACCGCTTTCGCCGCGTTCCTAAAGGGCAATACGGCGCTCCTCGACCACCTCTCCGCGAAGTAATCGAGGCCCCTCGAGCCCCTCGAGCCCCCTCGAGTCACCCCTTCGAGCCCGAGGCACCGGTCCGCGACTTACGCGCGCCCCACCCGCTCACCGCAAACCTCACACGTCTCCCGAAACCCCGGAACCGGCCAACCACAGCCGGAACACGCCCGCCCAAACTCCGCGGGGTCCCGTCCCAAAACCCGATTAATCCCGCGCTCCCTCGCCCGGCGCGCGCGATTCGCGATCTGCTCCGGGGTGACCACCACCGGCACCGACGGGCGGCCCAAGACCATTCGCCCTAGGTCGCCCGGCTCGGGCTCTTCCCGCGCCACGCACTCCCCTGCCCTCGCGTGCGCGATGGTCTCTTCGTCCGTCGCGCAGAAGAACACGCTTTTCCCGCAGCTCTCGCAGTGGCGCACCGCGGGGTCCGCCGTGTCGGTGAGGGCCTCCCACTTTCGTGGGCACGGCTCCGCGATCACGGGCCGGCAGTTTCGGATGGTACGCGGGAGTGCCATGGAGCCTCTCCAACCGAATTGGCCACGACGAAGCGCGTCGAGCGAAACTCGGGCGCCCGGTGCGGAGCGCCACGTCGCCGGATACGCTCCAAACCCGCATGCTCCGCCACGTCGCATCCGCCATTCTCCCCTGCCAGCAGTGCGGCGCCCCCGGCAAGGTCCTCTACGGCGCAGCTCTCAGCCTCGGGCCCTTGCGATGCAGCGAGAGCTTCCACTGCACGAGCTGCGGTTGCGCTTGGGAGGCCGACGACGACGAGCTCAGCGAGCGAGCACGCGCCGCGTTCCTCGCCGCCGAGGGGCGCTGGCGCGTCACGGTCGACGATCTCGGCCCACGCAGGCCCGAGGCTCTCCGCGCGCTGCGAGCGCTCCTCCCCGAAGACGCGCCCGCGGACGTACTCCGAAAGGTTCGCGAACGTATCCCCATTGTCGACGACGTCCTCGTCGAAGCTCGACGGGCCGAGGCTGCGTTGGCGGCAGTGGGAGCCAGCGTGACCGTGGCTCGCGTCGCCTAGCCTTCGAGCGGCTCGCACGAACGCAGCTCCCCGTGCTCAGACCCCGTCGAGCACCGCCGAAACCGCGGGACCACGGGCCGATCCGCCAATTGCCCGCGGCGCTCCGGTCACCAACACCTACTCCCTAGAAGCACCCGCGGGCCCTCTCCGCCGCCACCCCCATGGGCAGGCGCCCACCCCCGGCCTTGGCAACATCCCGAAGTCCGATACCTCTCGAAGATGGCCTCGAAGAAGAAAGCGTCCCCCTCGAAGCAGCCGACCGCCGCCACCAAGAAGCCCGTCGCTCAAAAAACGGCGCCCGCGAAGCAGAAGCCCGCGAGCAAACCTGCTCCCTCCAAAAAGAACCGCGCCGCAAAGCCAACAGCTCCTTCCACTAAGCGCACGGCCGCGCCGAAGCCCGCCCCTGCGAAAAAAACCGCGCCCGCAAAGGAGCCCGCGCCCAAAGGCGCAGCCACCTCGAGCGACGTAGCCTCTTCAATCGCCCGAATCTTGGCATGGCTCACCGCGAACGCCCCCGCGGCGATACGCGACTTGGGCGGCCCCGCGCGTGCTTCCGATATCGCAGCAGTCGAGAAGGCGCTCGGCTCCCCGCTCCCGGCCGACCTCCTCACGCTCTGGCGCCTCCACGACGGGGGATTGTCGATCTTCGAGTACGAAGGTTTCGGCCCCGAGCGCGCGCTCGAACGTCGCCAAGGGCTCGAGGCGCTCCGCAAGAAGGGCACCTTCGATCGTCACGAGATCTTCGACCCGAGCTCGAAGCGCACCAAGCCGGTCAAATGGCACCAAGGCTGGCTCCCGATTGCCCAAGACGGCGGCGGAAACCTCTATTGCATCGACCTCGCTCCCGGCCCCGCCGGCGTCGTCGGCCAAGTAATTCGTTGGGAGAATCGGGGAGGTCCCGGCGCAGGCGACAGCCTCACCCTCGGCCGTGTGCTCGCGCGCTACGCGGAGGTGCTCCCGCAGTTCGTCTACGACGAGAGCTCCGGCACCTTCGACGGTCCGTGGATCGATCTCCTCGCGAAGAAGTGAATCGCGACTATCCCCCGCCTGCTAAAACATCCCATGTCCGAGATCGCCGCTCAAGGTCGCAGCCGGGACACCCGTCGCGTGGCAGCGGAATCGCTGCGGGAACGGCGTCGAAGAAAACCGCTCCACGGAGTACGACTGGCTCACGTTCCTCTGGGGCGTGCACGAGCGGGACACTCCGGGATCGATCGACTACCCTACGTGGATGGGGCTCGTTCGCGACGGCTGGTGTGGTGGCACGAATTGCACCGGTTCGGGTGTGATCAAGTGGGCCGATATCCGCGAGAACGCTCGAGTGAAGTTTGCCGCTACCCCGTTCGACGGCCGACTGCAGAGGATTGACCTCATGGCATTCGAGAGCGCGGTAGGAAACTGACATGAAACCCGGAACGCTGCTCGGCCTCTTCGCGGGGGCCTTCGCCACCATGGTGTGGTGCTGCTCGTCAACGGAGCCGCCCGCGTCAACGCCCCAACCGCCGGACGCGACGGCCGACAGCGTTCCGTCCGCACCGCCCGACGCGGCGCCGAGCGCGAGTGCTCCGCCGTTCGTACTTCCGCGTCCGAGTCCGCGCGAGACCGCGACGTGCAAACATCCTCCGGTGGTCGCGGCGTGCGACGCGCGGTGGTGCACGCTGCCCAAAGGGTGCTTCATCATGGGCTCTCCCGAGACGTTCAAACGACGGGCAGCCTATGGCGAAGAAGAGCGCGAGGTGACATTCACCCACGATCTGGTGGTGAGCCGTTACGAGACCACGCAGGAAGAGTGGGTGGCCGCGGGCTTGCCCAACCGCAGCGGTCCCGACCCGGCGGGAATTGGCGATTGCCAAGAATCACGGTGCCCCGTCGGCAACGTGAGCTGGTGGGACGCTTGGGTGTACGCGAACCTCGCGAACGATCGCGAAGGGCGGCAGCATTGCGCCGAGCCGCGCGAATGCTCGGGCACACCAGGCGGGGGGCTGCAGTGCAAGCGCATCGAGCAGCTCGTACCCAGCCTCTACGATTGCGCGGGTTACCGCTTGCCCACGCGCGCGGAGTTCGAGTACGCGGCGAAAGGAGGCACCGCCACCGAGTTCTATTCGGGCCCGATGACCGGCGACGGCGATGGCCCCGAGCTGCACCTTCGCGAGATTGCCTGGTTCACCGAGAACAGCGGCCACCACACCCACCCCGTAGGCACCCGCCTCGCCAACCATTGGGGCCTGTTCGATATGCTCGGCAACGCCGGGGAGTGGAACACACAAGAGGCCAATCCGTCTCCGAACCCCGAAGGCCCGCTCGTCGACTGGCGCGGTGTACTCGACCCTACCGTCGACACGGCGCTCTTCCGGGGTGGCTTTGTCAATACCTACCCCGTGGGACTGCGCGCCATGTCGCGCTCGTTCACGACGGTTCGTAACGTCGCCGGGCACGGCGGAGGCTTTCGCCTCGTACGCTCGGTCATCATAGAAGCCGACGCTGCAACACCCCGCGACGGCGGCCCGGACTGACGTCCACGCGCACCACGCGCTTCGCCACTCCTCCCGGAGGCCCCTACCGGCGCTGGTGACCACGCACGCCTTGTCCCGCATCGAGAGTCAGGAAATGCGGCGCCTGGAGGCCCTGCTCGAGCACCTGCGCGGCGCCGCGCCGCTTTGAGCGGGACTAGGCCGCGAGCGCCACAGCGGACGCCGCGCCACTCCGCCACTCCAAGTGGCCTTCCGCAGTGCTCTACGCTCTTCGGACGACGACATCCGCTCGATTGTACCACCAACCCGCGGGGCGGCCGAGCAGCCGGCAGCGGCCTTCCCACGGCGCCACGGCGCCGATCGAGCCACCGCCGCGGGCCCACGAGCCCACGAAACCGCGGCACCACCGCCCGATCCGCCAATTGCCCCCCTCCCCCAACCCACGCTACCCTGACCCTCCCATGTTCTACCCTCGCCGAGGCCACCGCGGGCTCCCCACCCTCCTCACGCTGAGCCTCGGCCTTGGCACCGTGGTGCTCCCGGCCCTCGCCCACGCCCAGACCGCGCCTCCGCCCACCACGCCCACCACGGCCGCGGCCCCCGCCATCTCCGAAGAGGCGCGCACGCACTTCAAGGCCGGCGTCGCCCTCCTTCAAGATCCCGAGGGCGAACGCGTGGAGGAGGCGTACCGCGAGTTCAAGGCGGCTTACGCCATCTCCAAGTCGCCCAAAATGCTGGGAAACATGGGCTTCTGCGCGATGCGGCTGGAGCGCGACGGCGAGGCGCTGGAGGCGTACACGCAGTACCTCCGCGAGGTGCCCGATATCGACGCGGACGAGCGCGCCCAAATCACGCGCGACGTGCAAACGCTCGGCGTGGGCGTGGTGCGCGTGAGCCTCAAAGTGAACGTCCCGCCAGCAGGGTCGAGCACCAAGATCATCGTCACCGACGTGCGCACCCCCGTCCGCGGCGACAAAGTCACCAACACCTACCCCGCCGAAGTGCCCGCCGGCGCCACGTCGGCCTCGCTCACCATCGGCATCCGCTCCGGCCACCACGCCCTCACCGCGCGCGCCCCCGGCCTCTCCGACGAGCCCTTCGAAATCGACGCCCTCTCCGGCTCCAAAGAATCCCGCGAGCTCACCCTCAAAGCCCCCAAAGTCGATCCGGCACCTTCCCCCGTGCGTACCCTCCCCGCCACCGATTCGCCAAAAGCCGAATCGGGCTCCATCGCCCCCTGGGTCGTCGCCGGCATCGGCGGCGCCATGATGGCCGTCGGCGCCGTCACCGGCGTCATGGCGCTCGGCAAAGAGAGCGACATCAAAGATGCCTGTCCCAACGACCGCTGCCCCTCGTCCTTCGACCTCGCCGGCGCGCAAAGCTCCGCAAAGACCATGGTCGGCGTGACCGACGTGCTGCTCATCGGCGGCGGCGTCGTCGCGGCCGCCGGCCTCACCTGGGGCTTCCTCTCCCTCGGCAGCACCCCCAAAGCGGCGACCACGCCCGCAGGCCCCACCGGCCCCGTGCTCAGCCCGCCCCCCGTTGGATCGCGCGGCACAACGCGCGACCACGCCTCCACCCGCGCTCCGTTGTTCTCTGTCCCCGCATTTTCTGCTTCGTGCGGTCCTACCGGATGCATGGGCGCTGCAAAGGTCGTCTTCTGATGGGACCCCGCTTTTTTCCCTTCCGAACGTTCTCCCGTCCCCTGGCCATGGTCGCCCTTGGCGCTGCCCTCTCGGGCTGCTTCCTCGTGACCGACGTAGACCGCTTCCAGGCCACCGCGCCAAACACGTCGCGCTTCTACGATTTGGACTTCACCATCCGCGGGGCCGACTCCCACGTAGGCGAAATGTTCGAGCTCCGCGTCCTCGACGAGACGAAGGCGATCCTCGCCGTCTTCCGCGCCGAGCCGCTCGGGGCCTCGCAGGCCAGCTTCAAGCTGCCCGCCTCCCTCCCCAAAGACCAAAAGCTCCGCCTCATCTTCTGGGCCGACCACAACTTCACCGGTGTCTACGATCGCACCCCCGAGCCCTTCGACCACAGTTGGTTCGTCGACGTAGACCCCTTCAAGCCCACCGATCCGGCCGACAACGTGGTGAAGATCGTCTACGACCACAACTCGCAGTTCGTCCCGGTAGAGGGCAACGACCTGGGAAATCCCGTACAAATCGCCTTCAGCGGCCTCAACGCGCTCATGGGCAAGCGGGTCCAAGTGCGCGTCTCCGACGCCAACTCGAAGCAGCTCGTCGCCTCCTACCGCGTCACGAAGGTCACAAAAGACGCCCTCTCCGCCACCCTCCCCAAGGTCATCGATCCCGGCGCCGGCACGAGGTACTTGGTCGACGTAGTCGTCGACGACGGCCAAGGCGGAGGCCTCGAGGGCTATCGCTTCGAGCAGTCCACCACCGGCACCGGGCTCAGCCTAAGCTTCGACCCCACCCGCGATCAGAACAAGAAGACCACGACGGATTTGCTGCCGCTGTAGCTCGCTCAGTCCGCGCCCGCGTCGCCACCATCCGGGTCGGGGCCTGAGTCGGTATCGGCATCCGTAGTTACGGTACCGTCGGACATACCGTCAGCAGAGGCGTCGCAAGACACCTTCCTGCATTTGAGCACACCTTCACACGATTGAGCCACTGCCGGCGCGCAATAACAAGCGCTGCATCCGTCGCGGGAAACGAACGAAGCCCTTTCCGGGTAGGACGTGCCATCGTAGTAGCAAACGGGCCGGCCGCCCTGCATGCAATTCTCAAAGCCGTCATTGCACCAGCAGCCCGCTCCGCAGACGGAACCAGTGGATTCGCCGTTTGCGTACGTCTTCCCGTCCACCGTGCAGCTCTTGCCCGCGTCGACCTCTCGGACCGGCATCTCCTCGGAGCACGCTTGCGCAAACACGACCGCCGCCGCGAACATCGCCCCCACGACGATGGTTACGACGCTCGAGGTTCGCCGCTGACTGCCCGCGCCGGGTGCTCGCGTTCGGAGCATCCGTCATCCTAAACCGAACCGCCCCGCCCCGCACGGAGCGCCGAGCCGCCCGAGAGTCCCGCCTCTCCCTCTTCTCTCTCCCTCTCCTCTTCTCCCCTCTCCCCAAGCGGGACGTGGGAAGGCCGTGGGTGGGTGCGGTTTTGGGGCGGGGGTGGTGGGTCCTGTGTTTGAGGCTGGATGTGCAGTTCAAGCGCGCCCGGCGTCACCGACTCGCGACCCCGCCGAAGAACCGGTCCAGCCGAGTTCGGGGGGACCACCCCCGCCCCAAAACCGTACCCACCCGCGGCCGACTCCCGCCGGCCCCGCGCCTTCTCCTCCCCCGCCGGCCCCGTGCGCCCCGCGCACCCCCCAAAAAAACCAAGCCCCGCGCCCCCACCGCGAGCCCCGAGCCGCTCGAGCGTTATCCGCTGACGGCGAGCCCTCTCCACGCATTCGGTCGCGACGTCGCCCGGGTCTCGTCAACACGAGAGATCAAAGTCTGACACCAGCCCAGAGAATGGAGAGATCCAGCTCGATCGCATCGAAGGGCTCCGCTCGAACCTTCGCCTCGTCGGCATAGAGCCCCACCAAGAGATACTTCTCGTCCGCCACGAGGCGAAAAACCTCGAGCGTGCGATCGATGGGGTCCACCAACCACACGTGAGCCACCCCGGCGGCGGCATACTTGGGCACCTTCACCGTACGATCGAGCTTTCGCGTACCGCTGGAGAGCACCTCGCACGCAAAGTCTGGCGCGAGATCGAAGTAGGGCAGCTCGTTGGTGATCACTGGCATCCGCTCCGTCCGCCAGCCCGCCAAGTCGGGCACGAGCACGTCGGCTCCGAGGTGGAGCTCGGGTTCGTAGAGGATCATCCAGCCGCCAGGTCCGCCACGCCCACGCTTGAACGGTGGCCCGAGCTCCTCCCCGAGCGCCGACGCCGCGACCGCGTGAGGCTTCGCCGGGCGCGGGTGCACATGAAGCTCGCCATCGAGCAGCTCCGCGACCGTACCGTCCGGCGCCGCGAGCACATCGGCGTACGTAGCCAAGCGGCGCGAGGCCATAGGTAGAAACGTACCACGCGAGGCGGCGCCGCCGGACGCGCCCCGCGCACGCGAGCCCGGCGTTCCGGCCGCGGGCGTTTAGGCCAGACGTTCGCGGTCCCGGCGCGGGGGCGCGAGGACCCGACGGTGCGCCACTTTGAGCGCCGCGGGAGGGCGATCCGCCAACCACCCGAGGGTTTTGCGCCATCGCGACGGGAGGATCGAACTGGGCTATCGCCGCCGAGGAGGAACCCCCGGATCATGGGTCCTACGTTGTCCATCGAAGGAACCTTCCCAGCGGAAAAATCAGCACGATTTGCGTCGTCGAAAGTTGCCCGCGGGGCCCGACCGAGCTAGCCCATTGTCCATGAACCGTCTCGCGTTCCTTCCTTTGGTTATCGGCGCCGCCACCCTCGCCTACGCGTGCAGCTCGGCCACGCCGCGCACCGAGTTCGAGTCCGACGGAGGCGACCCGTCCACGAACCCCACGACTGACGGCGGGCCCAACGCGGACACCGGGCCCATCTTCGACTTCGACGGCAACCTCCCCGACGCTGCCCCCGGCGTGGACGAGTGCCGCAAGATGGACATCGTGTTCGTCGTCGACGACTCGGGCTCGATGGGCGGCGCGCAGGTAAAGCTCAAGGCGAACTTCCCGCGCATGATCACCACGCTGAACGCCTTCAAGACCAAGGCCGGCACCGATCTCGACTACCGCCTCGCCGTCACCAGCACGGACACCACCCGCACGTCGCTCCCCTCTGGCGGCCGCGGCGGCTTCGTCACCCAGCCGGCCACGTCGTGCCAGCCCGGCGGCGCCGCGGGCCGCTCGTGGCTCGAGCGCGCCGACGGCGACGTCCCGAACTTCTTCGGCTGCCGCGCCAGCCTCGGAACGGGTGGAAGCGCCACCGAGCGCCCGATCGACAGCCTCGTGATGTCGTTCACCGATCGCCTCGCCGACCAGAACAAAGCCTTCGTCCGCGACGACGCCCTCCTCGCCTTCTTTATCCTTACGGACGAAGAAGACTCGAGCACCAACACCCCCGAGCAAACGATCCAAAAGCTCGATCAGCTCAAGAAGGTCCGCGGCCGCTGGGCCGGCGCGGTCATCTCCGGCCAAAAGTCGGGCTCCTGCAGCACCACCGGTCACAGCGCCGGCCAAGCCCCCAAGCTCCACCGCCTCGTCGACGGCGCGCTCGACCCCGCCACCGGCAAGAACAACGTCATCTGGCGCACCATCTGCCAAGAGAACTACGATACCGCCGTGACGGACGCGCTCAGCACCTTCACCGTCGCCTGCCAGAACCTGCCCCCCCTCCCCAAGTGAGGAAATAGGCAATCGCGACCCGGTTAAGCGGGAGTCGTGAAGCGAAGAGCGCCGAGGTCGACTTGGCGCTCTTCGTCGTTTTCGAGCTCGAAGATTCACCGCAATTCCTGGCGCCCGACACGATCTTGGGTCGCGAGGCGACTTGAAATTGCCTGACCGACCCCTTCGCGCTACCCGTGATTCATGATGCGTCGCGCGCCCCTCTCTTTGGCCTTCGGAGTTGCCAGCCTCGCCTTCGCGTGCAGCTCCACCGCGGTGAGCACCCCCATCCCCGAAGAGGCGGATCCGCCCGTCCCGACGAGCGCCGGTGAGGACGGCGGTCCCCCCGCAGACGCAGCGAGCAGCCCGAAGGTCGACGCCAGTACGCCCGACGCAGCTCCGAGAGAGTGCAGCAAGATGGATATCGTGTTCGTCGTCGACGACTCGGGCTCCATGGCGCCGCCCCAGGCGAAGTTCAACGCAACGTTTCCGGACGTGATCAACACACTGAACACGTCGAAGACCAAATCCGGCGCGCCAATCGACTACCGCTTGGGAGTCACCACGACCGACACCACCCGAACGAACCTCACCAACGGCGGTAGTGGAGGGTTCGTCACGCTGCCCAACTCCGGGTGCAACGCGGGCGCGGCCCAACGCGCGTGGCTCGAGCGCAGCGACGGCGACCTCGCGAGCTTCCTCGCCTGCCGCGCCGGCGTGGGGACATTGGGCAGCGCGACCGAGAAGCCTATCGACGGCCTCGTGCTCTCCGTCACCGCCCGCCAAGCGGATCAGAACGCCGGCTTCATCCGAACCGAGGCGCTCCTCGGCTTCGTCATCCTCACGGACGAAGAAGACTCGAGCACCAACACCCCCGAAGCCACCATCCAAGCGCTCGACACGCTCAAGCAGGGCCGCTCCCGGTGGGCAGGCGCGGTCATTTCGGGGCAAAAGGCGGGATCTTGCACCTCGGCGGGCCACAGCGCAGGCCAGGCGCCCAAGCTCCACGCCCTCGTCGAAGGCGCCGCAAACACCACCACGGGAAAGAACAACGTCATCTGGAGCAGCATCTGCCAAGACTCGCTCTCCGCCGCCATGACGCAGGCGCTCGGCGCGCTCACCAGGGCTTGCCGCGACCTCTGATTCTGAACGCGGGTTTCGCCCTACCAACCCTCAATAAACAAGCCCACCCGGCACCACCGCGAGCCCCCCGCACGCCGAGGCCTTGTTCCCCGCGGTCTGGTTCCTCCCGATGTACGTCACGCGCATCGACCCACGAAGCACGTGCGTGGTCGCGCGCTCGAAGCTCTTCAGCACCACGTCGCCAAAGCGAATCGTGAGCGGCGCCGCGGGCGCAGGCGGGAGCGCATCGATCGTGACGCTGCCTCTGGTGGAATAGTACGTCGCGTCTTTCGTGCGAATCACCAGCGTCGCGCGATTCACGATCACCTGCGGCTTGACGCCGTTCACCTCCGGCGTGCGATCGCTCGCCGCTACCGTCGCTCCCTGGCCGCTCACCAACGGCGCCGTCTCGGTCGCGTCGAGCTCGAGGTCGACACGAAGGTCGTCCGCGTCGCGGTACGCGTCGACCCCCACCGAGAGCTTGCACGTGACGCCGTCGTCCACGATCTGCGCGCGAAACTTCGTGGTCGCGCTGTCACGCACGAGGCCGAGGCTCGTCCCCTCCAGGGTCGCGTCGAGCGCGCCCACCATGTCGTGCTCGACGTCGGTCGAAGCGCACCCCGAAGCGAGCACCGCGCACGCGAGGGCCACCCACGCCGCGCGCGAAACCTGGCCCCGAGCCCCCACGAGCTTCACCTCAGCATGTTCGAACATGACGAAACCCTTCGAGAATAAGCCGCACGCCGTCGCGCGATCCGCCCGCGCTCCCCTTCCTTGGTGGAGGGGACGCGTGACGATTATGAACCGGCTCGGCGCTCAATCACCCGAGTCAGCATCACCGTCGTTCGGCGACCGCCATGATCGCCGCGAGGGGTCGACGCGGTTCCAAGGGTCGACCTGGTGCCGCGCGAGTGGACCTGGTGCCTGCGAGCGGACCTGGGTGCTTGCGTGTGAACGTTGGACCCTCTCGCCGACGGAGCGAAAGCGGGCCCCGAGATTTCTCTCTTCTCTTTCTCTCTCTTCTCTTTTTCTCTCTCTTCTCCCCTCTCAGACGCCCGCGTGGGGAGGCGGGGGGCGGGTGCGGTCTTGGGATCGGGGGGTGGGGGGGGCCTTGTCTGAGGCGAGCTTGCTGTTGGGGCGAAGCCAAGCATCCGCGGCTCGACCGAACCGCGCCCAGCATCGAAGCCGCCGAGTCCGGGGGGGACCCACCCCCCGATCCCGAGGCCGTACCCGTCCCCGCCGACCTCCGCGGGCGTCGCTCTCTCTCCCCCGCCGGCCCCGTGCGCCCCGCGCACAAAACCCCCTTGCCGCCCCGGCCCCTTCTCCCGCGGGCTCCCGCAAGCGCCGAGATCGCAACGGGCGAACGCGCACTCAGCCAGCTAGTATCGAGACCGCAGCGAGGGCAGCGAGGGCCCCGAAAACTTATTTCACGACCACGCTTACACCTCTCGCCTCCCCGGCGTCATCCACGGTGAGGCGCACGGCGCGCCCCGAAAGAGGCCCATGAAAACCACGCTCTTCCCCTTCCTTGTCTCCGCCCTCCTCCTCCCGATCGCCGCCGGCTGTGGCTCCCTAAGCGACGCCCCCGGCGACGCGAGCGCCCTCGCCACCATGAACGGCACCCTCTCCGTCGCGAGCGGCGCGCAGGCGCCCTCGTCGGTCCGCGTCGCGCTCGTGTGGCGCACCGACATGGGCGACGGCGACTCGCGCGGCTTCAACGTGGCCGAAGACCTCGAGGTCGCGCCGCAGTTCCCCGCCCGCTTCCAGCTCACCGTGCGCTCCGCCCCGCCAAGCTCCGCCCTCGTCCGCCCGGAGGACGACTTCGACATGAGCATCGCCCTCGGCAGCGTGGTCGCCTACGAGGACAAAAACGGGAACGGAAAGCTCGATCTCGTGCCCGCCAAGTCGACCTCGTTCGTCGATGGCATCGTCGGCGCGAACGACGAGCTCATCGTCGTGTGGCTCCCCAAAGAGCCCACCGCCGCCCTCGCCCGCGAGATGCGCGATCCCCAAGGCGGCCTTCCCCATGCAGGATACAACCTCTACAAACGCCACACGCCGGTGTGCACCATCGCTGGCGGCGGCAACGGCGATGCCGA
The DNA here is from genome assembly GCA_013297655.1 of Myxococcales bacterium. Lineage (GTDB taxonomy): Bacteria > Myxococcota_A > Polyangia > Polyangiales > Polyangiaceae > JAAFHV01. The sequence continues at coordinate 17,675 of JAAFHV010000178.1, forward strand.
GCCGGTCCCGGGCGCTCCGGCCACGCCGTGCAACGACACCGCCGACATCCGCTGGCTCCCGATCGACGCCCCCTTCGATCTCCCGATCGTGACCGATCCCAAGTTCAACAAGCTCATGTGCCAGAGCGCCGATCCGGGGCCCGGCCCCGATGGTCCGCCCCAGGCCGACCCCAGGCCCGATCCGTTGCCCCCGTCTGGCCCGACCCCCAGCGGCCCCAGCGGCCAGCCCGTGCCGCAAGGTCCGTTCCCCGCCCCCGGCGCGCGCGGCCTCGTGTGCAGCGCCGATGGCCGCAGCTTCACCCACTCCGATTGCCGCGAGCCCGGCCTCTGCGAAGGCGAGTCGTCCTGCGGCGCACGGGTCGAGAACCTGCCCGCCGGCACCGCCGCCCCCGCCGGTTGGCCCTGCACCGTACGCTGACACCTTGCCCCCGAGCGTCGCGACAGGTCTCTCGCCGGACGAGGTCCGTGCACTTTACACGCGCTACGGAGCGTTCTTGCTCCGTCGCGCGCGGGTGCTCCTGCGCGACGCTTCTCTCGCCGACGACGCTCTCCAGAACGCGTGCGTCGCGCTCCTTCGTGGCGGCGCCGCGTTCCGCGAGGCCAAAGAGCCCCTCGCGTATCTTTATCGCTCTATCGATCATGCCGCGTTCGACATCCTTCGGTCGCGCAAGCGAAAGCCCCTCGAAGGCCACGAGCCAGAAGAGCTGGCCGGCCTCGCGATCGCGCCTTCCCTCGATCCGCTCATGCTGCTCGCCACCTCCGCGCTCCTCCACGAGCTCGACGACGAGGGCCGCGCGCTCGCGGTGATGGCGTTCGTCGATGGCTTGGATCAAGGCGAAATCGCGACCCGGCTCGGTCTCTCGCGCCTCACCGTGAACAAACGCGTGCAAGGCCTCCGCGAGCGAGCCCGCGCCCACCTCCCCCAGAACCCAGGAGCTCCGCCATGAGCGAACCCGAGCACCCGAGCGCCCTCGCCCTCGACAGCCTCGCCGCCGGCGATCCCGTCCCCGAAGCCCGAGCGCACGTCGACACGTGTGCAGCATGCACCGAATACGTAGAGACCCTCCGCGCCGAAGCCGCCGCCTTCGCCAACGCGCCCGCCCCCGCGTTCCTTGCCAATCTCGAGAGCCTCGCGGTCGAGATCGAGCCGAACGCGAAAACGGAAGAAACGAGCCCCGAAGCGCCCCGCCCCGAGGCGCCACGAGCCGAAGAAACCAGCGCGCCGTACAGCGACGAGATCCGGGTCGAAGAGATCCGCGTCGAGCCCAGGGGCCCCGCGAACGACGTCGGCGCCGAGGCCTCTCGCGTCTCGAGCATCGCCGACGCGCGAGCCAAGCGCGCTCGTGTCTTCAACTTTGTTTATGCCGTTATCCCGTTGGCGCTCGTGGCGGCTGCGTTCTTCGTGCTTCGTCCCAGCGGCACGCCAGGGCCCGATGGCTTTCCGACCGCGTCGACCGAAGCCACGATGCGCCTCAAGGGCCCGCCGGTGCTCGCGGTGGTGCGCGAGAGGCAAGGCAATCAAGAGCGCTTCACGAGCGCCATCGCGGTCGCCCCCGACGATCGCCTCCGGCTCGAGCTCACGGTCGATCGTGAAGGAATGTACGAAGCGGGGCTTCTCGGCGAGGACGGATCGTGGCTAATGCTGCTCTCCCCGACGATGCTGACTCCTGGCGCTCACTTCTCCGAAAAGGCGGCCCACCTGGACGACACGCCCACTCCCGGCTGGCTCCTCGCCGGCCCCCCGGAAGACGTGGCCCGCGCGAGGGCGACCCGTGATTTCAGCGGGCTCGCGATCTTGGCGGTGAAGGTCGCGCCGTCGCCGTGAAGCGCCTCGCCCTCCTCGTCGCGCTCGTCCTCGCGGTTCATGCACTCTGCATGTTCCCACGGGAGGCGCGCGCGCAGGCGGGCACGCAGGTTCGAGTTCTCGTCTCGGTGGGCAGCTCACGAGGCATAGGCAACGAGGTGCCCCTTCGTCACGCGGGGGACGACGCGGCCAACGTGCGCGACGCGTTCGTCGAGGGTGGCTGGGTCTCCCCGAGCAACGCGTTCGTGCTCCGCGAGGTCACCCGCGAGATGCTCTTCGCGGTGCTCGATCGGGTGAAGGCGCTCACCGCGGGCAAGCGCCCCGACGACGTGCTCTTTCTCTTTTATTACAGCGGCCACGGCACGCGCACGGAGCTCCATGTCGGCGGCGTGGCGGTACCTCTCGCCGACGTAGCGGCCAAGATTTCGCAGGTCCCCGCCGCGTTTCGTCTCGTGGTGACCGACGCATGTCGCACCATGCCGGGGCGCGAAAAGGGCGCCACCGCCGAGCCCGCGTTCGACTTGAAGCTCGGCGCGCCGCTCGAGGCGAGGGGCACGGTATGGCTCCACGCGACGGCCGACGGCGAAGCGGCGCAGGAGTCCGACGAGCTGGGAGGCGCGCTCTTTACGCATCATTGGGTGCAGGGGCTCCGCGGCGCGGCCGACGTCAACGGCGACGGCAACGTGACGTTGGACGAGAGCTACGCTTACGCCCACGGCCAAACCTTGCTCCGCA
>JAAFHV010000179.1 GCA_013297655.1 Myxococcales bacterium
AGTTCTCGGCTGCGCTCGGGATTTTGGGTGCAGCGAACCTGCCGATCATTCACTACAGCGTGCAGAAATGGGGCGGCCAGCACCCCACTGTCGTCACCAGCCAGGGCGGCGGTCTCCAGCACCCGGACATGAAGCTCGCGTTCTGGCTCGGGATGATCGCCTTCACGTTCTTGTCCATCACGCTCATCTGGGCGCGGGTGCGCATCGCGCTCGCCGAGAGCCGCCTCGCCCGCCTCGAAGAAGACGCCATCGACCTCGGTCTCGACGACCGTACGGAAGCCTGAACCATGCGCCTCGACGTCCCCCCGGGCCCGCCCCCCACGACCCCGCCGAAAGACTCCACCAACCCGAACGATCGCGCGACCACCTTTCAAGCGGTCGAAGGCGGCGAGCAACACTCGGGTGCGGTGCTCCTCGTCGAGGCCTACGCCGCGATCTGGCTCTTCCTCCTCGCCTTCGTGCTCGTCCAGTGGCGCCGCCAAGCCACTCTCCACGCGCGCCTCGACGAGCTCGAGGGGGTCATCGACAGGGCCGCGAGCAAGCTCGAGCAGGGCTCGGTCCAAGCGAAAAAAACCGCGCCCGTCGAGCCCGAGCCGGAGCCCACGGAAGAGCCGGCGCTGGGCGACGCCGCCGCCAAGGAAGCCTGAGCCATGCCCCTCGGCACGCCGGGCCCCGAGCACTTCATCTTCATCCCCGGTGTCCTCATGATCGGGATCGTGATCGGCTTCGTGATGGGCTCGCGCTCCGCCAAAGCCGATGGCGAACGAAAGCGACGCCGCGCCCGCGAGTAAGCGTCGACCGACGGAAGCCCAGGCGCCTCGACGAGGCTCGTTTCGTGCCGCTCCAGCGTCGAGATAGCGCCAAAAAGTCGTACGTGCGACGCGCCGAGTTTCGCTATCGTGGCGCGTCATGATCGACTTCGAGCTGACCGACGAGCAAAAGGCCCTCATCGACACCGCGCGCAGGTTCGCCAAGGAGCGGATCATCCCGGTGGCCGCCGAGGCCGACAAGAAGAGCGAGTTCCCCAAGGGCGTCTTCGAGGGCGCATGGGAGAACGGCCTCGTGAACGCGACGGTGCCGGAGGCCTACGGTGGCCTCGGCGCCGGTGAGCTCGAGCACACCATGCTCACGGAGGAGCTCGCGTACGGCTGCACCGGCATCCAGACCGCGATCACCGCGAACACGCTCGCGGCGACGCCGGTCATCCTCGGCGGCAGCGAAGAGCAGAAGAAGAAATACCTCGGCATGCTCACCGCGTCGCCCATCCGCGCCAGCTACGCGACGAGCGAGCCGAACGCCGGAAGCGACGTCGCGGGCATGCAGTGCCGCTACGAGCAGCACGGGGACGACTTCGTGCTCAATGGGCAAAAAGCCTGGATCACGAACGCTTCGTACGCCTCGTGGTTCGTCGTCTTCGCGACCCAAGATCCTTCGCTGAAGCACAAGGGCATCGCCGCGTTCATCATCGATCGCGACACCGCTGGCTTCGAGATCGGCAAGCACGAAGACAAGCTCGGCCAGCGCGCAAGCGACACGTGCACCCTCAGCTTGAGCGACGTGAAGCTCCACAAATCGCAGATGCTCGCCCTCCCCGGCCAAGGCTTCAAGCTCGCGATGGAGACGTTCAACACCACCCGCCCCGACATCGGCGCGAGCGCCGTCGGCCTCATGCGTCGCTGCTTGGACGAGTGCGTCGCGTACGCCAAAGAGCGCAAGACGTTCGGCACCGCGATCGCGAACCACCAGGCGATCCAGTTCATGCTCGCGGAGATGGCGATCCGCATCGAAGCGACGCAGCTCCTCGTTCGTAAAGCCGCGTGGGCGCTCGACAAAAAGCGCACCTCGCCCCTCACCTCGTCGTGCTCGAAGGCCTTCGGGGGCGACTCCGCGATGGCGACCGCGATCGACGCCGTGCAGATCTTCGGCGGCAACGGCTACACGAAGGAGTACCCCGTCGAGAAGCTCATGCGCGACGCGAAGATCCTGCAGATCTACGAGGGCACGAGCCAGATCCAGCGCATGGTCATCGCGAAGACCTTGCTCGCCGGCTGATCGTGCTGCGCGCCCGCCACCACGCCGCGGTGCTCTCGCTGCTCGGGAGCGTCGCGGCGTGCGGGCCCTCCCTCGATCACATCCCCGGGCCGGGCAACACGAGCGGAAACACGCAGGCAGGCAACGTGTCCGGCCCGCGGGCGGTGGCGACCGACGCGGGAGAGGCCCCGAGGAAAGACCCGCTCGACGGATACGTGCATGTTGCACGGAGAACGCACGTCACGATCGGTCTCGCCGAGGCGCGCGAAATCGAAGCAGAAGAAGCGAAGCGCCTCGTCGATCGCCTCGCGGAGCGCTTCGAGGCCTGCGCGGTGAAGCTCGAGAGCGACGGGCAGCTCGTCTCCGGTGCGGGCAGGCTCGTCGTGCTCATCGACGAGCAGGGGCACGTCACGGGGACCGACGCGAAGCTCTCCCCCGGGAGCGACGTCGCGGGAGCCGCGCTTCTTTGTCTGCTCGCGCCTGGCCGTGCGCTCGCGTATCCACCGGGCAAAGGCAGCCGCCGTGGGTTCGCCGTCGAGGCGGTGTGGGAGCGCTCGCGCTCGTGAGCCTTACGTCGCTCCGGAGGCGCAAGCCTCACCGGCGCGGCTGAAGGAACTGCCGCGCATGGGCCTCGTGGAACCTCGGCGCGCCGCGGAGGTCCACCAGGCTCGGGGAGCGCTCGAGCCACACCGGACCGAAGCTCGCGCCCTCGTGGGCGAGCCAGTCGTGGGCGAGGTCCAGCTCACCGAGCGCGACGAGACGCTCCACGAGGACCTCGAAGTAGACACGTTCGCGGTGCGGCGCCGGACGGCGCGATCGGGTGCGCTCCACGATCGCGGTGACGAGCGCGGGGGTCTTTTCGCGTAGCCCTGCGAGCACCTCGAGCTCGGGGAGAGACGACTCCCAAATCGCGCCGGTGCGGTTCGCGGAGATCTCGCGCGCCGCCTGCGCCGCCCGCGAAGGATCGCGGAACGCGAACGAGAGCCGCATCCGTAACGCGAGCGTCGCCTGCGCGCCGAAGCGACTGCTCACCGAGTCGATCTCGGACCACACCCGCGCCGGATCCGGATCCGCGAGCGCCCGCAGTCGAACGAGATCGAGCCACGGCTCGACGCTCTCGTGGCCTAGGCGCGTCGCCTCACCGAGGCACACGAGCCCCTCTTCGAGCGAGCCGAGCTCGAACGCGGCGCGGCCCGCGAGATCGAGCACGTCGGGGCGCGCGCGGTCCACCGCGAGCAGCGCACGCGCCGCGCGCGAAGCCGCACGATAGGAGCCGAGCTCGAACTGCACCGACGCGAGCGCGAGGTGCACCGTCGCGTTCTTCGGATCCTGCGAGAGGGCGCGGAGAGCCATTTCTTCGGCCCGAAGCAGCAACACGTCGTCGTGGCCTCCGACCTGGACCCACATCCGCAAGAGGGCGCGCGCGAGGAGCGCGGGCACCTCCACGTCGGACGAGTCCTCGCGTGACTCGAGGAGCGCCACCGCCTCGCGGGTCGCGTCGAGCACGTACTTGTCGAGGAGCGCGAGCGCGGCGGGCACCACGCGGTCTTGGATCGCAGGTCGGGGCGGCGCGACGCGCACGTCGGTCACCGTGGTCGTCCCCGCGTTCATCGCCTCGAGCGCGCTCACCACGAAGGCCGCGCTCGGGCGTCCATCGGGCTCGGCCGCCAGCATTCGCGCGACGAGGGACGAGAGCTGCCGCGGCAGGTGTGCGACGAGCGTGTGTGCCTCCGGTGCTGGCTCGCACGCGCGCCGTGCGGCGTCGACATACCCCCCGCTCTCGTGCGGCCGCACGCCCGTGAGGAGCTGAAAAAGAAGCACTCCCAGCGAGTACACGTCGGTGCGCGCGTCGATCGCGGCGCCGACGATTTGCTCCGGCGCCATGTACGCCGGGGTGCCCGATTCGTCGTGGGAGGTGGACTCCGCGGCGCCGAGGGCGATCCCGAAATCGGTGAGGACCGCGCGCGTCGGCGTCACGAGCACGTTCGCCGGCTTCACGTCGCGATGCACCACGCCCGCGGCGTGCACGCCGACGAGGCCGCGCGTCACGTCGAGCGCGATACGCAGCGCGACGCCGATCGGCATCCGAGTCTCGGCGGGCAGGCGCGCGATCGTTTGGAAGAGCGTCTCGCCTTCCACGAGCTCCATCGTGACGAACACGAGATCGTGTTCCACGCCGATGTCGTACACACGCGCCACGTTGGGATGGGTGACCCGTCGCGCGAGCCGCACCTCGCGCCGCGCAACGTCGAGCGAGCCGAGGGCGCCGACGAGCAGCTTGAGCGCCACCGCCTCGTCGAGCCATAGATCCGTCGCGCGGAACACGAGACCCGAAGCTCCGCGGCCGATGCGCTCCTCGAGGCGGTACCGATCGAGGACGACGTCGCCGACCTCTCTCACGGGCCCACCGCCGGCGTCCCGTGCCGCGCACCGTCTCGCTTTCGACCGCCGGCGACGTTCCCCATCAAGGGAGACTACGCGACGGAAGCCCGTGTTTTGTGCGTCAAATCGCGCACGATCGCGAGCTTTACGATTCTGGTTCCTCGGCAGGGCTTCCTCGCGTCGCGCTCAGGCCGTCCGCCGAACGGCGCGCGCGCGGGTGCCGGCGAGCACGCACGCCGCGACCGTGGGGACCGCGCACGCGAGGGCCATCAGGCCGATCGCGATCGGGCTCGGGCTCGGGCTCGCAGCGCGCGCTCGAGGGAGGTGCACGAGCGCGACCGAGAGCCAGGTGAGCACCATGTCCACGAGAACGGCGCCGAGGAGCGCGGTGAGCCACGCCCGCGCGCGCTTGCCGCTCGCCGCCGAAATACCGAAAAAAAGCGCGAACGAGAGCGACGCGTCGAAGAGCACCCACGCCCACTTGAGGGCGCCGAGACCGCTCCATAGCGCCGCTGGCGAGCACGCGACGAGCACGGTCCACGGCACGAGCAGCGCGGCGAGGCCGAACAACACCACCTTCGGCCCACGAAAGAACGAGCGCGCGCCGAAGCGGAGGAAGCCCCCCTGCGTGAACGCCCGCAGCGCGTCGACCGTGGACACGACCGCGCCCTGACCGCGAGGATACGCGAGGAAAATAGGGCTCCACGCGCGCGGAGAGAGCTTCGCTTTGTACGCGCGGACCCCCTCGAAATCATAGAGGCGCTTCCCTCGCGCCCGCGCGATGCGCAGCGGCGGAGCGACGTCGCCGGAGAGGGGCGCGAGGCCGAGGGTGATCCACTCGCACGCGCGCGCTTCGGCCCAGCGCATCACCGCGTCGACGAGCGCCTCCGCGGTGCCGTTCGGCGCGTCCGGATCGCGCACGATGTCCTCGACGAACCAGCCCGCGCGCGCCGGGACGGGGATCACACCGGCGAAAGCGACGAGCTTGCCTTCGACCTCGGCGACGAAGCAGCGTCGCTCGGCCGGGAACGTGAACGGGTCGAGGCGGACGAGGAAGCCCATCGGGGCCATCGCGCGGGTGTCGAGCCAACGCGACGCGATGCGCTCGATCGCGGCGCGGGTGGGGCCGCCCTCGAGCTCGTCGAGGCGCGCCTCGCGCACGACGACGCCCTTCGCCCGCGCGCGCCGAAGCTGCTCTCGGAGGCTGCGCCGCGCTCGCAACGTCGCGTGCCACGCCTGCGGGTCCCACACGGCCTGCTCGCCCACGCGGAGGCCGTCGAGGACGGACGACGCGCCGAGGAGCCGCGCCTCGGCGCCGAAGAAACAGTACCGCCGACCCGCGCGGCGGGCGGCCTCGCCGAACGAACGGACCGCTTCGTCGAGCGCCGCCTGGGCCGCGATCGGCGCGCCGGCGGCGACCCACGCTCCGCCCGTATCGACGTAGGCGACGCACGCTTCGGTCGAGGCGAAGTGGTATGCGTAGCCGGGCTCGAGGGTCTGGAAGGCGGTCGCGTTCCAGCCGTGGCGACGAACGAGATCGAGCACCCTTTCACGGTCCGACTCTGCTTCGCCCACGCTCACCACGAAGCAGCATAGGGGCACCGTCGCGACACGACCACGCCCCTCGACGTTGCGTCAGGGCCCGGCGCGTCCCTTCGCGATCGCGCGGAGCTCGGCGCGGAACCGGCCCCCGCGCTCGTCGAGCTCGACGAACGTGCGCTCCTCGCCCGGGGCGAACGAAAAGCTCCCAGGATTCGCATACTTGTCAGTCACTTCGGCGTGGTGGGCGTGGCCGAGGACCACGAGATCGGCGGAGGTCTTTTCGGCGACGAGGCGCGCTCCATGACCGAGGCGCTCGACGACCTTACCCGCGTACCGGTTGTACGAAGAGGTCCAGCTCGAGACCATGCATCCTGCACCTATCGCGGCGAGGGCGAGCGCGGTCTTCTTGCGACCCGAGAGCGCGAAGCCTCCTGCGGCGAGGAGGGTGAGGGTGAACGCGACGCGGTCGAGGTAGAGGCGGCCGAACGTGTCGCCGAGCGAGCGCAGCGTCGGATCGTCGACCTCGGCGAGCACCGCCCGCAGCACCTCGGCGGAGAGGCCCGAGCCCTCCGCGAAGGCATCGACCCGCGCGTCGCCTTCGGCGCGTTCGCCATGCAAATCGTAGAACGGGCCGGCGTTCGCGAGGGCCGAGAATGCGGCACGGAAGAAGGTGGCGACGACGTACGGGCCGCGCACACCGTAGCGCGTGAAGGCCTCGACGAAGAGCTCGAGCGGCAGCTTCGCGTTGCGGTTCAAGAACGCGTAGGCGCCGGTCGGCGCGATGAAATCGTGGACGAAGCGCACGCCGAGCGCCGGCGCGCCGCGCACGAGCGGATGCCCCGGCGCGTTGTCGGGATCGAAGATGTGACCGTGCTCGACGTGGAGCCCGCGATCGCGGAAAAACCACGGTGTCGCCGCGAGACCGCTGCGCGCCTTCGCGCCGAGCCCGAGCACGCTCGCGAGCTCCGCGACGAAGCTCGGATCACCCACCTCCGCGTCGTGGTTCCCCGCCGCGAGGCGCAGCTCGCCCCCGCCCTCGAGGTGCTCCGCGAGCGCGCGACGAAGCTCGTCGTGGACACCGAAGACCGCCTCGAACGAGGGCAGCGGCTCTCCCTCCGCCGACCGGTCGAACAGATCGCCGGCGACGTAAATCCGCGCACCACGTGCGTCGGCGACGAACCTCGCGAGGTCGCGCGAGATGTCCTTCGGGGTGGTTCGTGTCAGGTGGACGTCGGCGACGACGAGCGTGCGGCGCATGGATCCTCGGCTGCCGCAGTCCCTACCGCAACGCGCCTCGCAAAGCAGGCCGCGCGTGACGGCCCCGAGAGCACGAGAGATGACGCGCAAGAACGGACGTGAAGGAAAACGGTCGCATCGGGAGACAGAGAGCTCGAAGCGGCCCCCGGGAAGCAGAAAAGGCGCGCGCGGCGAGACGGCGCGCCCTTCAACTTCGGGTGACTTCCAGGCCAGTTCTATCGATTCGGAGCGGGAAAAGGGATTCGAACCCTCGACGTCCACCTTGGCAAGGTGGCACTCTACCACTGAGTTATTCCCGCGGTGAGGGCCGCTTAAGTACCGCCGACCCCCGACCCTGTCAACGCGAAATCGAACAGGCCTTCACTTCTCTTTTTTGGTCCCTGATTCGACCGCGCGAAACGCACGCGAGCGAGCGGTCAACCGAATGCGAGCGCGAGGCCGATCGCGACGATGGCGGGCAGCGCCTGGACGAAGAAGATCTTCTTGTCGACGGTGGCGGCGCCATACACGCCCGCGACCACGACGCAGCCGAGGAAGAAGAGGCGGAGCGGGCCGCGCATGTCGTCGCGCGCGACGAAGCTCCAGACGAGACCGGCGACGAGGAACCCGTTGTAGAGGCCCTGGTTCTTCGCCAGTACGGCGGACTGCTCTTGCTGCTCTTTGGTGCGCTTGAACGTCTTCTGGCCGAAGGGCGTGGTCCACAGGAACATCTCGAGGACCAAGAAATAGAAGTGGAGAAGGGCCACGAGGACCACGAACGCGTGGACGAGGAACGTCATCCTCGAGTGGTGTCGTGAGCCGCGACGCGGCGCAAGCGCGGAGTGAATCGGCTCCAGGAAGTACTCAGGTGAACGTGCTCGCTCGCGAGCCCGTCGCGAGATCGGCTCTTGAAACGCCGCGCCCTACGCGCGAAGCTCGCGCCCTCTCGAAAGGAACCGCATGGAAGCCATCGTCTCCGCGCAAGCCCCCGTCGCCATCGGCCCGTACTCCCAAGCCGTGCGCTTCGGAAACATCGTCTTCCTCAGCGGCCAGATCCCGCTCGATCCGAAGACCGGCGCCCTCGTGAGCGGCACCATCACGGAGGAGACCGAACGTGTCCTCGAGAACCTCGCCGCCGTGCTGCAAGCGGCTGGCCTCGGCTTCGAGCACGTCGCAAAGACCACCATTTATCTCATCGATCTCGAGCACTTCCAGGAAGTGAACGCCGCGTACGCGAAGCGCTTCCCGGGGGTCGCGCCTGCCCGCGCGACGGTGCAGGTGGCGGGCCTTCCGCGCGGCGCACGGGTCGAGATCGACGCGATCGCCGTCCGCGGCTGAGGCGGGCCGAAACGCCAGCTCCGACCACGGAGCGACGACGGCATGAAGGACGCGACGCTCGTGCGCCGCGTCCTTCTCGTTTTTCGAACCGCGAGGGGATCGTGGTCGTACCCGCGGTCAGCGGAGGCGCATGCAGCGCGCGCCGCCCTTGCCGTACTTGTCGACCGGCACGATGGTGCCGTTCCACTGGCGCGGGTAGTTGTGGCCCTCGAACGAGCTCCCCGTCCAGCCGTGGAATGTGCCGTTGTTGTTCGACCACTCGATCATGTTGCCGCCGAGGTCCATCCACGACTCGTTCGAGCCGGCGATCGGCTTGACCTGACCAAGGTCGTTCGCGAAGCGCCCCGGCGCCGCGATGATGGGCGACATGTCGTTCGCGAACGTTGCGTAGTTCACGAGCGGAAACAGATACGTGGGCGCCTTCGTCGCGTTGAACGACGTGTTGGGGTTGAAGTTCGCGTACGCCGACACGGTGTCGGTCGCCGAAGGCGTGTCGCCCCACGGCCACTGGCTCGGACCGTACGCGGCCGCGATCGCCGCCTGCGAGATCATGTAGCCGCCATCCCACGCGCAGAACGCGGCGAACATGATCGGGGTCATGCAGTTCATCGATTTTTGGTCGAGGATGTCGCGCATCGCGACGTCGCGCGGCACCTCGTTGAACGACGCGCTGAGGGCGGCGTCGAACCAGTACGTGCGGTGGCCGTAGCCGTTCGCGCCGAGGTAACAGCCGCTCGTGCCGGTCGTGGTCCAGCCGCGATAGTACGACGTCGGCCCGATCTGGCTGTTCATGCCGATATCGATCGGCCCCGGCGTCATCTCGATGATCTGGTTGTTGTCTTGGGTGGGGAGGTGGTCGCGGTTCGTCGCGTTGATCTGCGTCGCGACGAGGGCGTCGGTGAGCACTCGCGCGTCGACCCAAGCCCGCACGTTCGGGACACCCGCGTACTGGCGTTTGATGTCGGTGACCCACGCCCGCACGCGGCCGGCGGTGATCTCGTACTTGTCGACGTAGACCTGCTTCGTGACCCCGGCGTGCGTCATCGTGAGGCCGGGAACGGGCAACGTGCGGCAGCAACTCTCGTGCGCCGTGCCTGCCCCTCCCACCTCACCCACGCCGCACGTCTGCCCGCCGTTCAAGTTGCGGCAGCTCGGCCCCTCGACGCACTTCTTGTTGAACGCGCACGCGCCGCTGAAACAATCGCCGTCGGCGATACACACGCGCGTCGCCTCGCAGCGCGGCGCGGGAGGCACCGTGACGCCGCCGAAGGTGATGCCCGCGCCGCCGCAGTCCACGTCGCTCTCGCCACCGTTTTTCTTGCCGTCTTCGGCGGTGGGTATGCCGCAAACCTTCGCCTCGGAGCACAGGTCGAGGCCGCAGTCGCCGTCGACCGCGCAGACCTTGTCGACCGCGCATTTCGGCGCGTTCGGGCCGCCGCAGTCGACGTCGGTCTCGCCATTGTTTTTCTTGCCGTCCGTCGCGCTCGGAGGATCGCACACGAGGTTCGTGCACTTCGACAGGCAGTCGTCCGAGGTGACGCATTTTTGCCCTCCGCCGCAGAGCCTGTCGGGGGCCGCGGTGCCGCCGCAATCGACGCCGGTCTCGCCCGCGTTGCGACGCCCGTCCTGGTGCACGCCGGCTGGAGGCACGGAGCACGCGAGGGCGCGGCAGTAGTCGCTCTCGCAGTCGCGATCTTGTCCGCACGGCTCGCCCGCTTTGCAGCTCACGGCGACGCCGACGCCGCACGTCTTGGTGCCCGCCGGTGCGCACTTCCCGTCGCGACCGCAGGTGGTGCTCTTGCAGTCCCCGTCGCTCCTGCAGGCCTCGCCGTCGCACTTCGCGCACGAGCCGCCACAGTCGACGCCCGTCTCGGTGCCGTCTTGTGCGCGGTTGTCGCAAGAGCTCTTCGTGCACGTCCCGCCCTGGCAGCTCGCGCTCGTGCAATCGGCAGGCGTGGTGCATCGCGCGCCATCGGCGCACTTGGGACCGGCCGCGCCACAAGACGCGCCGGCCTCGGGTGCGGTGGTGCCCGTGGGGCTCGTCGTCGAGGAGGGAGATGTGCTCGGCCCTGGCTCGTCGGGAGTGGAGCTGCAGGCGACGACGAGAGGTGAGGCCACGACCACCGCCGCGACCCACGCAAGCGCGGAGCGCCCGCGCATCGTCGCCACCACCGACGACCGATTGGGCGAAACGAGGGTCGAGAGCGGAGCTTTCCTCATTTTTTCATGGTGCCATGGTGCACCGCCGTCGCAACAGGCGTTTTTCCTTGCCTTTCGACGCGGACACCCACGTCGACGTACAGCTCGCAGCTCCGCATCTGGGCCTTGGCCGCGCGGCACGTGCCTTGCGAACGTGGCGCCCTATGGCTTCCTTTCCTCGTGGTTTTGCCCCGCTTCGGATTGTCTCGGGCGCCCTCGCCCTGACGTTCGTGTCGTTGCTGCCAGGGTGTCCGAAGGAGGCCGAAGAGGCGCAGCGCAATCCGCTCGCGGCCGCCAAGAACCTCGTCACGCTCGCGAACGACGGGAGCCGGGACATCGTCGTTCAGGTCACCGAGCTCGCGACGAGCACCACCGTCGACCTCGCCGTGATCGAAGCGCACCCGGACTATGTCTTCGAGGAGGCGTTCGATCGCACGCGTACGAGCACGGTGACGCTGCCGGCGCGGTCGTCGAAGGAAATCACCCTCCAAGGCGCGAACGGCGGTCCGCCTCGCACGGTGTCGATCGCGACGGGCGCTACCCTCGGCTTCCTTGCCTACGAACAGCCGCAGGTCCACGCCGGGCAGGCGATCGTCCACCTCGACGAGCGCGGCATCGGCGTCGAAGGGCCCGTTCGGTTCGCTCCCCACGTCGCGAGCTCGTCGCTGGTGGCGTGCACTGGCGTGACCGCGACCTCTCTCACGGACCCGAGCTTTCCCGCGCTGAGCTTTCGCATCGACGAGCTCGACGAAGAGACGATAACCGGCATCGTCACGCTACGCTCCGGCGAGACGAAGCTCGCGTTCGACGGCGCACTCTTCCCGTTCGAGGAAGGCGACGTCATCGCCGCCACACGTGAGGCCGCGTTCGAGGAGATCTTTCCCGTGCCCGCGACGAAGGCCTCGTCCACGACGACGGCGACCGACGCGCGGTTCCGCGTGACCTCGGAGGGCGGTCCGTCGTGGTGGTACGTGCGCGGCAACACGCTCCCGGAGAGCCTCGCGAGAGATCTCGATCTCGTCGCCGAGCTCGGCCCGGCCTGCATCGAACGTCGCTTCGGCGCGGTCGCCGTCGCCGAGCCGGTGCGCCTCGCGACCGCAGGAGGCGCCGCGCTTCCACTCGCCCAAGCCGTCACCCTCGAGACAAAAACGGGCAAGCTCACGGTTCGTGTCGGCGAGGCGTTCCTGCGAACGGGCCTCACGAAACAGGTGGCGCTCGGCCCGTCGTTCCGCATCGCCGCACGGAGGGACGGCCCCGCGCCGACGCCGCTTCCCGGCCCTGGCCCGTGAGCGTTCAACGAAAATCGACCGCGAGCCCGCTTCCCAAAAATCGAAGCGATTTCGCATTGGTGCGGTCGGCCGCGGGGAGCTGAGTCTCTGGGCGGGTGAGGTAGAGCACGGTCGCTGCCCCCGCCGCGAGCACGGTCACGACGAGAGAGATATCGGCCACCGTGAAGAGCGTCCTCACCGAAGACACCTCGTCTGTCGCGCACGTGGGCCGGCACGACGAGAGCCCACCGCGCGCGGCGATCCCCGCGACGCCGAACGCGGTCGCGGTCCCGAGCGCCACGACGCCGAGCCCACCGACCGCGTAGACGCTCCAGGGGATCGGCCGCTCCGCGACGCTCGGCGAAGGCGGCGTGGGCTTCGGGATCACGAACCGCGACGAGACGGCGTCGACACGCTGCGACCGCTCCCCTTCGCGCACGAGAACCGTGACGCGGACCTCCGGCTCGCTCGGCGGCGCGAACACGAACGTGCGCTCGCCGGGATCGACGTCCACCCCGCGACCGTCGGTCTTGCCGTCGAACGCGCGCCCGTCGAGCGTGACCGGCACCGAGGTGAGCATCGTACCGTCGCGTCCTTTGAACGAGAGCACCACGCTCGGCTGCCGTTTCTCCACGTGTCCTTGAGCCACTCGGCGCAGTCGGTCTGGAGCGCGCGCGAGCACGAAGCCGATAGGCACACGGTGAGCTTCTCGCGCGCCGCCGCGAGCGCGCTCGACTTCAGATCGATCTGCGCCCCCTGATAGGCGGCAACACATTGCGCCTTCGTCGGTCCGGCGGCGTCGCTCGGCCCGCTCGTGAGCTCGATCGACGCGAGCACCACGACGGCCACGGCGAAGACGAGAGCGCGTCACGGGCACGCCTCGATCGGGAGCTGGGTGCCTTGGCGTGGACAGCCGGAGACGTACGAGGGCGCGACGGTGGCTCCGATTTTGGCGGCCACTGCGCTCAGCGAGAGCACGACCGACGTGTGATCGCAGACGTCGCTCACGGCGTCGACGTCGGTGATGTCGAGGCGGCCGCAAATCTTGTCTCTCGCTTCACGAAACTTCGCAGAATCGGCGCAAATATAGGAATTTCCCGCGTCGGCAGGTGCAGACGGGTCGACGACGAGGGGCAGCGAGGACAAGAGCTCGTCGCCATAAACCACCCCTGCGAGCACGCCCTCGGTCAGCCTCTGAGCCGGGCCCGTCCCTTCGATCTTGGCCGTGAGGACGGCGGTCCAAAAAGGCACCCGCAGCTTGTCGAGCGCGATCGCGGTCTGGTTGAAGTTGAAGTCGTCGTAGGCGGGGCCCGAGTCGAGCGGTTCGGGATCGAGGTACGCGACCAGGGTTCCCCCCGTGACGTACGCTTTCGAGTCGTCTGCGCGGTATGCCGCGACGAGGCTCGCGCCGGCCACCTCGTTCACGATCGGGAGGGTGTCGGTGCCGTCCTTCTTGAGCGCCGCCTTGGTGCCCGGCGAGTTGTAGACGAGCACCTCCACGGCGGGATCGTCCGCGGTGCCGTTCCACTTCCGAACGACGACGACGAGCCCGTAAGAACCTTGCGCGATCGGCGGCCGCGAACGAAGCGACGGGAGCTCGAAAATTGGGAACCCTCCGTTGTCGACACCTCCCGCCAGATCACGGATGACCTCGCGTTGGTCGGAGGGCTTGCAGAGGCTCGTCCTCTCGTCGGTCGTACACCTCCCGTCGAGGTCGTAGCCTTTCGAGCTGATCGCCGGATCGACGAGCTCGATCGCGTCGATCGCGAAGACGACGTCACCGGCCACGTCGGCTGCGGTCGAGGGTCGGCGCGCGGGCGGCTTCGTGCCGCACGCGGCGGCGTCACCGTCGGTAGGTCCGGTCGCGTCGATGGCCGCGTCGACCGCGCCATCGCTCGGGCCGTCCGCGTAACCATCGAGCGGAAAGAGCGCGCCGCACGCTGGCGCCAGCGCGACCATCGAGAGACCGAAGAGAGTGATCTTCTTCCGCATCGTGCGCGCTCGCCGCTCCGATCGAGCATCGTGCCACAAGCGCGACGGCGCGCGCCAAATCGCAGCGGAGCGGCCCCGCCAGCCGCAAAACCGACGCCGGCGCCAGTGACGTTTTCGCAACGACGTGTTGCGAATTTACAGAATCGAGAGCGGCGCTCGGTGCGTGGCGCTCGCGGGCCCGAGCCCCGAAAATCGCCATTTGTCGCACCAAGTGCACTAGCAAACCCTCAGCAACGTAAACTTTCGCAACGAGGT
This sequence comes from Myxococcales bacterium, assembly GCA_013297655.1. Lineage (GTDB taxonomy): Bacteria > Myxococcota_A > Polyangia > Polyangiales > Polyangiaceae > JAAFHV01. The sequence continues at coordinate 14,244 of JAAFHV010000179.1, forward strand.
GTTGCGATAGCCGGGCTCGCGTGGCATGAACTAACGCAACCGCAAGTTGCGATGATTGACCTCTCCCCGCCCCCTTCCGCCTGCAACGTTCGCGCGCATCGCGTTGCGCCTGCGTTCGCCCCGGATGCGAGCGAACCGCGCGGCGTAGCGACGCTCGCTCACGCGACGGTGGCAGGCGCTCGATTCAGCGGGCCGCCTTCTTCGCCTTCGTGGGGGCGCTGCGTGTGCCTTTCGTCGTCGCGACACGGGGCTCGCGCACGGGCGCGGAGCGCTCCGTCGTGGTCGAAGCCGAGGGCCCCTGCCCGCGCGATCGCACCTGCGCAGTCGAGCGTTTCGCGGGGGCCGAAGCCGAGGGCGCGTCCTGCGCCTGCGCCTGCGCTCGTGGGCAACCGAGCGGGCGCACCCCGCCCGCAAAAATTCGTCGCACGGTCGCCACGTAGCTTGAACGGAACGACGGGTCGCGGGGACTACGACCACATGCGATGCGAACGAACTGCGGCATCACCCAGGGAAACACGAGCAGGGCCGCCATCACGAGCGCGCCGTAGGCAGGGTCGAGGTCGTCACCGACGGTGCCTTGCTCCTGGAGCGCACGGAAGGCCGCCTTCGCGTCGCGGAACCTCGCCTTGCGCTCGTCGCCAGCGACGAGATCGTTCTCTTCGAGCGCCTCCCAGAGGATGGTCCGAAGCCACTCCGGATCGGCACCGACCTCGGGATACTGCCGCGCGAAGCTCTCCCCCAGGTCCCCCTCGAGCTCCCCCACCATCTCCCGTGTGCAGCTCAGCGTCGCGACCATCGCCGCGCGGAAGAGCCCCGCTTTGTCTTTGAAATACCGGTAGAGCAACCGCTTGTCGCAGTCGGCGACGCGCGCGATCTCGTCGACGCGCGCCCCCGAGAAACCGAGACTCGCGAACTCCTGTCGTGCTGCGCCCAGGATGCGGGCGCGCGTCTGCGCGGAATCTCGTGGACGCTTCTCCATGGCCGCTCACCCTATCCGTTCTCCCCGTCGCCGTGGCGAGCCGGAGCCTTGACGGCCCCAAGTCACTGGTTAGAGACATAGCCACCAAACTTCTCTCTGGGAAGTCCTTGTCACCGGGCGTAGACAAGCCCATGTAACCGAACGGTGACATCGGGCTGCCCCTCGCCCTCGTTCACCGCGAGGCTGGTGTTGGCACCCAAAGTGCTACGCCCGCCAGCGCCCCAGTCATGAACACACCCTCGAGCCAAGCTCCCAATCCGCCGAACCGCCAGCGCCGCGCGCGGGCGTGGCTGCGCTTCGGATTCGCGGTCCTGGGAATGGCAGTGTTCGTTTGGCTCGTCGAGCGCAGCGATCCGCCCCATGTGGCAGCAGTCCTCGGCCGGATGCCGATGTGGGTCATCTTTGCGCTGTGCTTTTTTCCACTCGGGATCGCCCTCGACGGCCTCGCGTGGCAGCGTTTGCTCCTCCGGCTCGGAGCGCGGGTGCACCCGTTCTCCGCGTTCGTCGTTCGCCTCGGCTCGGAGGCGATCGGAAGCTCGCTGCCGCTCGGCGGCCTCGGGGCGGAGGCGGTGGGGCCGGTGCTCCTCGCGCGCCGCGCTGGCGTCCCTACGCGGTCGACCATCGCGTCGAGCCTCGCGAAGCGTTGGCTCACGTCGCGCGCACACGGCACCTACGTGCTCCTCTGCGTGGGGCTCGCCGCCGTCGTGGGCGGGCTCCCCGGACTCCGCGCCGACGTGGTCATCGCCACCGCGTTGGCGCTCCTCGGCGCCTCCGCTCTCACCCAAGCGACGGCAGCGCACGCACGGCCAGCCGATCGCGTCCGCGCGATGCTCTCGCGCTTGCCGTTCGTCGGCGACGCCATCTCGAGCAAAAAAGCCGACTTCGACGAGACGGACACCGAGATGTCCATGCTCGCGCGCACGTTCACCGCCGACGCGTACGGGCTCGTGCTCCTCGCGTGGATCGTGGAAGGGCTCGAGACGTTCGTCTTCCTGCGCGCGGTCGGGGTCTCGATCTCGCTCCCTGCCGCGCTCGCCCTCGACGGCACGATGAGCGCGCTTCGTTCGGCCGCGGTCGTCGTCCCGTCCGGGCTCGGCGTGCAAGACCTCGGCTACGCGGCGGCCCTCGGCGCGACGCCGACGACGGCGGCGTTCCTCGTCCTCAAACGCGCGAAGGAGCTCGTCTACGTCGCGGTCGGGTACGGAATTTTGTTTTGGCTCGGCGGTGAAGCCCGCGCGGCTGGGCACGGTGCCCCGCCGTCACGGCACGGCTTGGCGACGTGAATCGACGTCCTTCGCAGAAACGAAAGAGCTCCATGCGAGCACCGAACATTCTCTACATTTGTGGATCGCTCAATCAAACCGAGCAGCTCCACGCCGTCTCCAAAGCGATGGGCGACCACGTCGCGCGGTTTACTCCCTACTTCGGAGATCTGCACGTCAAGTTCGCGCGCGCGATAGGCGCGCTGGAGGCCACGATCGCCGGCAAAAAACGACGCGCGTGGTGCCTCGACTACCTTCGAGACCACGACCTCGCGATCGACGAGGACGGCGTGCGCGACGACTACGATCTGGTCGTCACCTGCTCGGATCTCATCCTCCCTCGAATCGCGCGAGAGAAGCCCCTCGTCGCGGTGCAAGAGGGCATCTTCGACCCCGACATCTGGATGAGCGGGCTCTGGCGGAAGATGCGCTTCCTGCCCATGTGGCTCGCGGGCACGTCGCTCACCGGCGAGAGCCACGTCTACGATCGGTACTGCGTCGCGAGCACGGGCTACCGCGACCGGCTCATCGCGAAGGGGGCAGACCCCGCCGCGATCGTGGTGACCGGGATACCCAACTTCGACGACTGCCGCGCGTTCTACGACAACGACTTTCCGCATCACGGCTTCGTGCTCGTGTGCACCTCCGACGGGCGCGAGACGTGGAAGTCCGACGATCGCGCCACCCTCGTTCGCCGCGCGCTCCACGTCGCGGACGGCAAGAAGCTCGTCTTCAAGCTCCACCCGAACGAAGACCCCATCCGCGGCGCGGTAGAGATCAAGGCAATAGCGCCGAACGCCATCGTGTACTCGGGCGGCAAGGCCGAGCACATGATCGCGAACTGCGACGTGCTCCTCACCGAGTGGTCGTCGACGGCGTTCGTCGGCCTCGCGCTCGACAAGGTGGTGCACTCGAACTTTCCGCGCGAGGAGCTCGAACGCCTCCGCCCGATTCAAAACGGAGGCACCTCCGGCGAGCGCATCGCCGCGGTCGTGCGCGAGGTTCACGCCGAGCTCCGCGGGACCAAGCGCGAGCGCTTCCCGAGCCGCGCGCGTGCGGTGCCGGAGCGCATGCTCCCTGCCCCGACACGGTCGCGGCCCGTCCTCGAGGCGAGCGCTTCGCATCATGACTCCTCGCGCGGCGGGTTCTTCCCATGACGCTCGCGATCGTCGTCCAGGCGCGCACCGGCTCGACGCGCGCACCAGGAAAAGTCCTCGCCGACGTGTGCGGACGTCCGATGTTGGTTCGCCAGCTCGAGCGCCTCGCCCACGTGAAGCGCGAGGCGAGGCTCGTCGTCGCGACCACCGTCGATGCGGCGGACGACCCGATCGTCGACCTCGCCCTCGGCTTCGGGGTCGACGTGCACCGCGGACACCCGACCGACCTGCTGGCGCGCCACGTTCGCGCCGCGCGCTCCGTGCTCGCCGACGTGGTGGTGAAGATTCCGTCGGATTGCCCACTCGTCGACCCGCGCGTCGTCGACCGCGTCCTCGATGCTTATTATGAGAACGAAGGTGCTTTCGACTACGTCGGAAACCTGCACCCCGCGAGCTGGCCCGACGGCAACGACGTGGAGGTGATGCCGCTCGCCGCCCTCGAGCGCGCGGATCGCGAGGCGACGAAACCGCACGAGCGGGAGCACACCACTCCCTATTTCTGGGACTCACCGGAGAAGTTCCGTATCGGCAAGGTGATTTGGGCAAACGGCCGCGATCTATCGATGAGCCACCGATTTACCGTCGATTACCCCGAAGACATCGCGTTCGTCCGTGCCGTCTACGACGCGCTCCTATCGAAGATAGGAATCGACTTCTCGGTCGACGACGTGATCGACCTCCTCGCAAAGCGGCCCGAGATCCGGGCATTGAATGCCAAATATGCCGGCGTGAACTGGTATCGCCACCACCTGGGCGAGCTTCGCACGGTGGCCCCGAAGGAGACCCGATGGCCGAAAAACCCGTGAGTTATTCCGACGACGCAGCCCTCGAGGGCCTCGCCCTCCGTGTGCGCGAGCACGTTATCCGCATGGCGACCGACGGCGGCTGCTTCATCGGCGCCTCGCTGTCGTGCGCAGACCTCATCGCGCACCTCTACACCCGTGTCCTCCGCGTCGCCCCCGAGACGCTCGACGACCCCGACCGCGACGTGCTCCTCCTCTCGAAGGGGCACGACGTCCCCGCCCTCTACGGCACGTTGGCCGAGCTCGGCTACTTCCCGAAGGAGCGCCTCGAAAATCACCTGAAGACGAGTGACCATCTGTATTGGCATCCGAATCGAAATCTCCCGGGCGTGGAGTTTCACTCCGGCTCCCTCGGACACCTGCCTTCTGTCGGCGTCGGTATCGCTCTCGACGCCAAGCTCCGCGGCTCTTCGGCGCGTGTATTCGTGATTACCGGCGACGGCGAGCTAAACGAAGGCTCCGTGTGGGAGGCGCTCCTCGTGGCGCAGGCGCACGGCCTCGACAACCTCGTCTTCGTCGTCGACCGAAACGAGTTCCAGGCGAACGACCGCACCGAGGCCGTGACCCCGCTCGAGCCCCTCCTCCCCAAGTTCGAGGCGTTCGGGGCGACGGCGCTCGCGGTCGATGGTCACTCCTTCGCCGAGCTCGACCGCGCGTTCCGAAGCCTGCCTCTCCGCAAGGGAAAACCCTCCGTGGTGGTCGCTCGCACCGTCCGCGGGAAGGGCCTTCCCAGCATCGAAGCGCGCGCCGACCGCTGGTTCGTGAACTTCAAGAAGGAGGAAATCGACGGCCTCCTCGCCGAGCTCCATGGCGGCGCTCGCACCCAGATCACGTCGGCCCCCCTCGTCGTTCGGTGAGCAAAATGACCTACGAAAACCTACTCTTTCAGCTCGCCGAGGCGGATCCTTCGATCGTCGTCATGACGGCGGAGAACCGCGCCGCCATCCGCGGGCTTCCGCAAAAGCTCGGGCCGCGCTTCATCGACGTGGGGATCGCAGAGCAGACGATGGTGGGCGCCGCGGCGGGGCTCGCGCTCCGTGGTCGCGTCCCGGTGGTGCATGCACTCGCGACGTTCCTCGTCCTCCGCGCGTTCGAGTTCATCCGCACCGACGTGGGGATCCCCGGGCTCCCGGTGAAGCTCGTCGGCGGCGTGCCCGGCGTGCTCTCCGAGGCGAACGGACCGACCCACCAGGCGATCGAGGACATCGGCGTGCTCCGCGGCATACCCGGGATGCAAATCGTGTGTCCCGCAGACGAGACCGAGCTCTTGGCGATGCTCCCCGTCGTCATCCGCAGCCCGAAGCCCGTGTACGTCCGCTACAACGCTAGCGCTGCGAGCGTGGCACACCACGAGCCGTTCGAATTCGGCAAAGCGGAGGTGCTCTCGCAGGGCAGCGACGTGACGCTACTTACCTATGGATTCATGCTCCGCGAGGTTTGGCTCGCTCGTGAACGCCTCGAGAAGCTCGGTATTCGGACGCGGGTCGTGAACGTGCGATCGCTCTCCCCGATCGACGAGCGCGCGCTCCTCTCCGCCGCCGCCGAGAGCGACCTCGTCGTCGCGGTGGAGGACCACTTCGCGACGGGCGGCCTCGCCTCGATCTTCGCGGAAGTACTACTGAAACATGGTCGCACCTGCAACTTCGCTAGTTTTGCGTTCGACGGGCGATGGTTCCGCCCCGGCCTCCTTGCCGACGTGCTCCGCCACGAACGGCTCGACG